>CAXDTK010000162.1:0-12184 GCA_963992225.1 uncultured Comamonadaceae bacterium
GAACGCTGTCCGCGATCAGCTTGGAATGGGTGTCCGCGATCAATGGAATGCGCACTTACGCTTCGGATGCGCGGCCCAAGAAGCGTGCCAGTGCGCCCATCACAGCGGTTTATCAAGATCCGTCCAACCCTGCCAACACATGGAGCGGGCGCGGTCTACCCGCAAAGTGGCTGGCCGCGTACGAAGCTCAAGGCCGAAGCCGAACCGAGTTCAAAGTCCGCTAAGTCAGCTCACGCACTTCGTGAGCGACGGTGACGTGCCGATCTCGAACAATTGGGTCGAGAACCAGATCCGCCCGATCGCGATCGGCAGATCGAATTGGCTCTTCGCCGGAAGCCTGCGGGCGGGCAAGCGAGCGGCCGCCATCATGAGTCTGCTGCACTCGGCTCGCATCAACGGGCACGACCCCTACGCCTACTTCAAGGACGTGCTGGATCGCCTGCCGACTCACCCAGCTACCCGGATCGACGAACTGTTGCCGCACCGCTGGTCACCGAGCTGAGCCTCCTCGTCGTCGGACGATTCCCATCCCCGGTGTCAGGGGAGCGAACAGAGCCGCTCTTGGCCGTCAAGGTGTGTTCGCCGCGCGCTTACGGCCCAATGGGTCGGGGAATGCGGTGCACAGCTGCAGCCGCTGGTGCAGGCCCTGGCCGACGAGCTCCGGCGCCACATGGTGCTGCATGCCGACGAGACGCCCGTGGCGATGCTCAAGCCGGGCAACGCCAAGACCCACAAGGCCTACATCTGGTCGTATTGCACGTCCAGCATCAACCCCGTGAAGGCCGTGGTGTTCGAGTTCAGCGAGACCCGCAGCGGCGAGAACGTTCGCGACTTCCTGCGCCTGGACACGCCCAACGCCTGGCAGGGCACGCTCGTCACCGACGGCTTCAGTGGCTACGCCGCCTGCGTCGACAAGGGTGTGACGTCCGCTCAATGCATGGCCCACAGCCGACGTAAGTTCCACGAGCTGTGGGCCAACCACGGCAGCAAAGTCGGCGAGCAGGCGCTGCGCTTCTACCAAGCCCTGTTCCGCATCGAGCGCCAGGCCGAGCAGTTCGCCGGTGAGGAGCGACGACGGCTTCGGCAGCGCAAGTCACGACGGGTCCTCGCCGTGTTCCACCGATGGCTGCTGGGGCAACGGCAGTTGGTGCCGCCCGGCTCCGCGACCATCAAGGCGATCGACTACAGCTTGAAGCGCTGGAAGGAGCTCACGCACTTCGTGAACGACGGCGACGTGCCGATCTCGAACAATTGGGTCGAGAACCAAATCCGCCCGATCGCTGTCGGGAGATCGAATTGACTCTTCGCCGGCAGCCTGCGGGCGGGCAAGCGAGCTGCGGCCATCATGAGCCTGCTGCACTCGGCGCGCATCAACGGGCATGACCCGTACGCCTACTTCAAGGACGTGCTGGATCGCTTGCCGACGCACCCGGCCAACCGCATCGACGAGCTGCTGCCGCATCGCTGGCGTTCCGAGAACCAGGACCACGCAGGCCCCTTTCAGTCACTGCACCATGTCCAACTGACGGCCTGCAGAAGCCCTCCCTTAAACACGAAGTCGTAGTGATCACTGCAAATTTCCGCTTCGCCGGAGTAGGTCATCCGTCCATTCTTCTCAGCAGTGGGCGATCCGAATAGTCTACGGATGTCCGTCATGGTGGCGCTTCCTACATTGATGTCGTAGCCGACCTCGCCGGGCCGATTCACCACTAGTGAGACCGGCACCGACTTAGAGCCTTTCACCGCATCCCAAACAACCGCTCCGGCCGCACTTCTGGCTTCCCGACGCCCCTGGTCCGGCTGTTGCGGTGCCTGTGCAATTAGAGCTGCCGTGTACCCCATGCCGAACGCGTACCAAGCCGACCGCATATCGCGTTGAGCTTCGGCGGATTGCGCAAAGCTGACGGCGCTGCAAAGCGCCATCAGCACCCCGGTTGTCCAAGTGGTCCATTGCTTCATAGACCAAAGTTTAGGCAAAGCTTCTTTGACGCTGAACCGCGGCCAGACATCAAGATGACATTGCCAGACGCATACATTGCACAGCAGGCACAGCCACTCACAGACGAGCGAGTCATCGGGTTCATCAAGTGGGCCGATGCCGGCATGAGCGCGGCGTGGCCAAGACAGCCGAGACGCGAACTGGCTGCTATGCCCAAGCCAAGCTGTTTAACCGCGTGCGTGAGAAACCGCGTGCCACTACCGTGCGGGGCCGCCCGACTTCAACACTTTATTTGAACGACTCGGCCAGGAGCCAGTATTCTCTAGACTCCCTGTGAACTCGTGGGGAGGCACTCGGGCGGTCTTCGCAGCACCTCCGACCTACTCCCCCGGCTCATTGTCTGGCGCTGACGGCACTCTGATCACCCTAGGCAGATTGATCAGACGTTCCAGTTCCTCATCGTTGGCTGCCTTCGAGACCATGGGCCGCACCTGGCCGAAGTACTTGCGCCCCGTGGGCCCGCCGTGATAGCTGGAGCTCTCGTCTGTCTGGATCAGCTGTATTTGGCAGATGCGCGCACCGACAGTCAGCTCCACTGGGACATTGCCATGGTTCAGCAACTCAAGGGGGATGCAGCCGCGAAAGCCTGGCTGCATGATCCCTCCCACGGCCAAACCGAGTCGAGCGTAGCTGCTTCGAGGCGAGATCTCGGCGTAGACGTTCTCCGGCATCGCGAAGTACTCGATGGACGTTCCAAGCACCAGCTGGTTAGGGTAGAGCACGAACGTGTCGCCGATCTCGCGCCGAGTCTCCTGAAAGTGAGCCTTGGGACTTCTGGTCTCATGACCGGTCGGGCTCTTCACTTGGATAGTGGGCTGCCTGTTCAGGATGGAGACAAGAAAGTCGTAACCGAGGCGAATGTCGATGGACACCTCACCCACTTGGCTTTCGCTCAGCAGAGGAAAGATCCGCAGCGTCGGCTCGTTGCCGGCCGCGCCCTTCATCCCCTCAAGAATCCGCCTTCGTGTCCAGAGACTCATCCCACGCCTTCTTGATCATGTAGCTACGAATGCTCTTCTCGATCAGATCGTTGATCAGGTGAGCGCACTGCTTCCTCGAAACGTGGGCGATGTTGGTGCCCGCGAAGTCGTCTGGCGACGCCAGGAGACGCTTGAGGAAGGCATCGCCTGCCGGCATCAGACCGTGCAGTTCCTCGATTGATGCAACCTCGACGAGGCGCACGTCCGAGAACGCAGACTCGACATTGGGCTCTTTGAAGCGCGGCTGCAGGCAGGCATTGGTCTCGGAGTCTGCGACAGCCGCTTTCAAGAGATCGACGAGATCGTTTTGCGCTCCCGACAGAAAATCCTTGGTGACCTGGGCACGGCGCGCTGCAGAAGGATGGCTGGCATTGGGGACCAGCATTTGATGGTGATCCCACTGGATGATGTAGTCGCTGACGCACTCGCCGACATACGACGCTGCGACAAGGTCGCAGAAGTGCTCGATGGTGTGGTCCCGGACAACCGCGTCGCGCTCGTTCATCGGGAACGCAGTGATGTCAGGGATCGTTTTCTCGACGTCGGCGTAGCGTCGGGTCACGAAGGTGGTGACCAGTCTCGTGCGCTCCTCGATGTAGTGCCCGACCTCGTGGTACAGCGGCGTACACAGCAGAGGCATGTGCTGGAAGATCTCCGGCACTCCCATCTGGACCAGGTGCCCCCGGCTCGCCAGGCTGGGCAAGCCGAGATCCTTCATCAGAACCTCGGGGGCTGAATCTGCCCTCTCGCAATAGAAGTCGGGAGACTGGTTGAGGGACGTCGTGACGATGCTATCGCCGAGCCCCCAGTCCAAGAGCACCTCCCTCAGCAAGTACGTCACCTCGTACGGCACGCGGTTGGAGGTCGTGCCCGTCAGGAACTGCGAGGCGCGCCAGATGGAGGCCACCACGTCAGTGACCGAGGTGAACGAGCCGTTGTCTTCGACCCCGGTAGCCAGCTTCTGCTGGAGCGTGCTGACGCACACCCTCAGTTCACCGATGTAGGCGCGAAGCTCTTTGGAGAAAAAACCGCTGCGAGATAACTTATTGAGTTGCTCAGCGAGCAACTGCAGCACCGTCTCCAACAGAATTGGAGTGGAGGTGCTGGAGTAGCCGCTTTGCAATCTCAGGGGCAAAGTCATTCTCTGTTTCGAGCTTCAGAATTTCGTGAGCTAACGCATCGTCCTCACGGATTTCAAAAGCCAAGTCTACCGCTTCCAGATAACTTCTAGGGATGCGATGAGAATGATCAGTGACGAACTGGGCCGCATGCCGAGCGGTCTCAAAGACATACACCCGGAGCTCGCGACTCATAGAACCCGCGTCGCGTTCATTCGCGAGCGTGCTCAGAAAGAGTCGTAGATAAGTGTGGGGATTCGAGCGTCGAGATGTTGTCGCGAAGAGGCTCACGAGCAGATCTCCGAAGTTGTGGCCCTTGCAAGGCCTATCAGCGCATGGTAGGGGCGAGACATCCCGCGCGCAAGGCGCGGGAGCCCAGGAATTAGGGAAAATTCCCAGTCCTGTCAGCACGAAGGCTGTTGCGCCATCGCGACACTTAGCCGCCGCGAGCGCGCAAGCGGCCGCTGGGCTGTCGGATATCGCCGGTCAGCACATTTCTCGAAGACAAGCCGATCCGCATATCCTGATATACGGGAGCAGCTTTCTTCGGGTCGGCGATAGTCAGTACCAGTGCGAATGGGACGCCCTCATCAGGAAATATCTCGTCTGACCGCAATAGATATTTCAGCGCTATCCGCCAATCTGAAGACTTACCACTGCCTCGCATCGAGAAGAAATGGGTTTGCTTGACCACGCCCCATTTGAGGCCGTCTTCCATCAGGTCCTTTTCCCTGGCGCCGGCCAACGATCCCCTGTCGGAAAAAGTATCCTCGCATTGCTTCTCGTACTTCCCCTTCGTGGGATTCATACGCTGCAAACAGGCGTCGAGGTTGACGCGAACCAGCTCGGTGTCATGCGCGTCTGATATCGGAGGTGCGTAAACCAACGTCAGCGTCGCCTGGCCTCGGCACTTGCCGTTCTCGACCAAGCTTTGAGGCCAGTCAAAGCCGAAGAAGAGGTCCTTCGCAGGCATCATCCGGTCATAGAAGACAAGCGTTGCCGCGTGGGCGGAACCGTTGACCATGCCCTCGGCATCCGCAGGCACGCCGAAGCCCACCAAGTTCCGGACGATCTCACTCTTGTTGAAGCTGCTCAGGCACCCGGGAACTTGGGCTCCGTGTATGAGCAAGCCAATCAACGCTTCTCGCGGCAGCACTCCCTTCGATACCAAGTCATATCGGGCGAGCGCCTTGGCGACCAGCGGCGCAGAAAAGCTCGTGCCGTACACGGGCGCAACCGCCCCTGCAACATCGACAGACTTGAGCCCTGTCTGAGGATTGGTGCTCTCGCATACACCGCCGTAGTGCGCCACGTCCGGCTTGACAAGCTGCATGAAGCCCGGCCCGCGCCTGGAATAGCGAGCTGGCGCGCCAGCAACCGTTCCAGGCACATCCGGCGGGTTGACGGCTCCGACGGCGACGTTCAAAACAGAGTCGGCCGGTGCCGTGATTCGGTCACTGGTGCTTGCGGCCAGGTTGCTGAGAACGGCGACCTGATTTGATGTCCACTCGCGGCGTCCTGGGCCTGCGTTGCCGGCCGAGAGCACAAAGATCACGTCGTTGTCCCTGGCAATGCGATCCAAGCCATTGGACAGTTCGGTGTAGGCCGGCGAGCCACCTGGCGGCTCTTCGAAGTTGTGGCTGAAGTTGAACACCCGAGCGTTCACCGCCTTTTTGGCCTCCTGAACATCGACCTCGATCTGCTGCACCAACTCAAACTCTGAGCGGTAGTATTTGTTGAAGCGATTGGCTGCCGGGATCAAAGCGAGATCGGCAAGCCAGCAGCCATCAGGCTCGGGGCAGATCGTGGGACCGTTGAGAGCCTGGCCGTCCACCAGAAGTGCGGCGATTTCGGTTCCATGCGAGACATCTGCGTGAGCGGAGCGAATCGCATTCCTGCGATGAACGACCCATGAAGCCGGCACCCGATCAATGCCGCCATCGATCACTCCAACGACTGGATAGTCGGCTCCGGGGACGGGCTGCCGAAATTCATGTGCAACGCCATCTGAGCGGCCCGCCACTGGCCCGGCTGAGTTTTGCTTCAAGTGCACGGGCAGGCTGATGCGCCGAACCGCGGGGTGAGTCTCAAGGACCGCGAGGAGCTGTCGGTGGGCTTCTATGGCCAGCGTCGCTTCAGGCAGCGCTTCCAGCACGTCGTGAAGTTCATTGATGCGCACGAAGTGTCTGATCGACGGCTTGTCAAACAGCCAGACGTACATCCGCCGCATGGAGCGAGCGTCCGGCCGCATGACCGTCGCGACGTAGCCGCAGCCCAACTCTTCGTCGATTTCCTGGCGCAGCTTGCCGATGATGTCCCCGGCCTGGTTGAACTCGGACTCGGCGCGAGCCATGCTCGGCCGCTGCACATCGAAGAGGTCTACCCGGTAGGCGCGTGGAACAGCCCGCCCCTTGAACCATTCGACCGCGTCGTCGATGTTGAAACCTCGACGGTCAGCCGCAGCCCACAGCGAAACGGATTCAATCGCGCCCACCTCAGACCGCGCTCGGCTCGGATTGGGCTCTTCGACTCCGGGCTTGGTCTTGTGCGGCTTGTACTGGAGCACCTCTTCAGCGTCTCCAGCAACTGAAAAAGCTCGCTCCAGTGCGCTCGGCGTGACCTGAACGATCAGTTCGCCCAAATCCCCGGAACCCACGGTGGGCGCGGCAGAAGCAGGAAACAAACTACGCACAGGTCGGTGCGACTTGGCCAGCGCATCCTCTTTCATGCGCACCCGCACAAAGCCTACCGGTCCTGCGCGGCTGGCCACCAACGATTGCTGGACCAGCGTCAACTCCTGCTGGACCTTCTCACGGTGCTTGACGAAGCCAGCATTGTTGCCGTCGAAGAACTCCTTGGCTTTGCTACCGGGTTGCCGGATACGTTCTCCTTGGAAGTTGCGGACGTTCAGTACGACCTGTATCGGCCCGTAGTCTTGCTCCATCACACCTCCCTGGCATCGGGCTCTTCAAACCATCGACCCACTGTGGACTTGCTCTTGCCAAAGACCACGCCGATATCCGCAAAGCTGAAGCGCGACCCCAACGTCTTGCGCATCCAGCGAGCGGCTTCAGGGTCGTCGCGCTTCAACATGGACTTCACCTCCGGTGCAAGCCGGCCGCTGTTCAATGCCGCCACTTCGCGCAAGACATCGATCGGATGCATCGCCTCGGATGCCATCGCATTGCGTTTCTTGTATAGCGTCACAACAGAGCGGACATCCGCTCCTGAGCATCCATCCATCATTGCCGCAATGAGCGAAACGACCGGCTGCTCTACAGCAACTGGCCCGAAAGCACGCACGACGATGGCTTCGCGGGCATCGAAATTGGGCAGCGGCACCTCAATCTGAGCCGAGAACCGTCGCCATACCGCGGGGTCCAGCAGTTGCGGGTGATTGGTGATGCCCAGAGTCACACCCACTGCCGTGCGTACATCCATATTCTGAAGGAGCGCATTCACGACCCGCTTGATCTCGCCGACTTCGTTCGGGTCGTCGCGGACCTTGGCCAGTGAATCCAACTCGTCCAGCAGCAGCACGCATCGGAAGCGGTTTGCGAATGCGAACACCTGGGCGATATTTCTGGATGTCGTGCCGAGGAACGACGACATCATTGCGTCGACACGTGCCACAAGCACGGGCAACCCAAGTTGCTCGGCAAGCCACAGAGCCAGAGACGTCTTGCCGGTCCCTGGGGCACCTGTCAGCAGGCAGGTCATCGATGGCTCCTCGCCGACGGCCCTCAGTTCGTTGACGTGTTGCCACTCATCCAACAGCGACTGAATCGCCCGCTCAAGGTGCGCCGGAAAAATGGGGCGCGCGAGGTCTGTTGCGCCAGGAAAGACGGCATCCAGCAGGCGGGCCCCTGACTCCCGATCGGCGGGCAGCACAGTCGTTGGCAGCAGCACCTCGCCGGCGACTGCCGGCGTGCCGCGGGAAGGCACCAGCCGTCGAGGCGCGAGATCCTGGGCACGCGACGCGCTCCGCAGCAAAAGTTTGAGCTGTTGGGCGGAGCGTGTGTCCCCCTCATTCCCAAGGGTCTCAGCCAGTTGCTCCACCTGGTGTGTCAACGCCTCGGTAGGCGACACCAACGCCAACCGACAGATCGCGTGCACGATCGAAAAATGATCCATTCAACAGCCTCCCGGTGATCTTGGGCCGGATGTTGGCACCATCGTCCCGATTTTTCAACGGTCTGACTCACTTTTCTACACTTATTCCCACCAAAAGCCCTACACTGACTGCATTCCACGGGGCAACGTCCCATGAGGGTCGCCGGGCGGCGATCCTCACCGACCCCATCAAGGAGCTGCAATGAAATCTGGAAAGACTCCCGGTTCGAACACCGGCAACCAAGGCGGCATCTACCAGGAAGTTGGCCCGCGCGGCGGCGACCGCCCCAACTACGCCACCGTGTCGGACAACCGCACACTGCCTCCCACCACGCAGCCCGGGAACACCTGGCGGCCACTCAAGGTCACCCCCAACAGCAAGCGCTAGCTGCGTTTGGCGCCCGCTTGCTCGCGATGCCTTCGATGGCAGGCTGGCAAGGCTGTGCGCGCCTCAGACAGGGAGCTGAAATGGCAGTCCACTTTGAATGCGAAGCGCCGCAGGCCTTGCTGCGCGCCTTCGATGAATGCGTTATGCAAAGCGAGCCGACCGGGAAAATCACGACCTGGGAGAAGCATCAGGACGGCAAGCACTACACGCACCGTGCCGCCGAATGGGCACGGAGGGCTTGGTTCAAGGCTGAGATCCAGGACGGGCGATTGAGCTTCTACCTCGTCAAGTCACAAGACCAGCCCGTGACGTCGCGAGCCTATGCCTACTATCACGGACATCTGATCGAGACCTTCCTCGCACACTTCGACAAGCAGTTCCTTCGGGCAGCGGCCAGTGCACTGCCGGAGCGAGGGGATCTTGTGCAATAGCCACGGCCAGTGGCACGTGGCGTATTGGCGCGATCAGAACGACCGGGAGAGAAAACATGAAGAAGGCCCTCATCTCGATTGGCATCGGAAGGAATAGTGGCGCGCTGCCTCTGCTGAAGGGGGCGGTCCAGGACGCGCGCGACATGCACGCATGGGGCGCGCTTCAGGGCTTCGATTGCACGCTGCTCGTTGACGATGAAGGCAAGGTTCGTGCAGCCGATGCGTATGAGGCGTTCCAGCACTATCTGGAGGCTGGGACGTACTCGCAGATCGTTGTCTACTTTTCGGGCCACGGCATCCTTCAAGCCCCCGATTGCGAGCTGTGGCTGATGTCAGCCGCGCCAGGCAATCCGAATGAAGTGATCAATGTCCGCGGCTCGCTGACGAACGCCAGGTCGTCCGGGCTAGAGCACGTCGTCTTCATCTCGGACGCGTGCCGCAGTTTGCCCACCAGCATGCCCCAGGCGGCACTGGGTTCCGGCGTGATCCTGCTCCCTTACCTGGACGTCGCCTCGCCGTCGCCAGCGCTTGACGTGTACTACGCGACGCTTCCTGGCAATCCGGCGCACGAGCTTGCCGCCACCGAGTCCAACATGCCGGCGCGTGGCCTGTTCACGCGATGCATGCTGGACGCCCTCGGGGGCGAGGTCAGCGACGTGCTCAAGGATCTGGATATCTCGGGGGTCATGAATCGCGTCGTGCCGGGTCACCCCTTGCGCGTGTGGCTGACTACAGCGGTGCCTCGGGCTGCAGAGGGTGAATCGATCGTTCTGAGGCAGCGGCCGGAGATTCGAATTGAGTCCACCGAAGACCGGTTCCTTGCCAGGTTCCCGCCTGATCACAAGCCCGGCGGCCGCGCACCGGTCCCGACCGGAGCAGGTCAGGTCAAGCAGTCAACTGCTCGCGGCGCACCTGGACCGAGGAGGCTTATTCCGTCAAGAGGAAGCCGCTCGCGCGCGGGCACGCGATCGGGCTCGGGAAGGCACGCGTTCGAGTCGCCCGCCACTTCGCCGTATGAAGCACAGTTGATCAGGTCGCTTGCGAGAACGCGCTTGCTGGATGCGGATATCGCAGCGTTCGGTGGTGACTCGCTGGAGTTCTATTCCAGCAACGGCACTTTGCTGGAAGCCTCCGATCATGGCGACGTGACTGTGCTGAACTTGCACCGAGAGCCTGGCTCTGCGCTGCCGTCCGGCGCACTGGAGCGTATGGTGATGCTAAAGCTCGAGGATGGCAGTGTGACGCCTCTCGCAGTGCTGCATGGCTATGCCGTTGTCGTGAATCTGGACGGCGCACGCGTTGACTCTGTCAACTACGTTGCCCGCAAGTCGACGCCGACTGGACAGCCCGCGGCCTTCACGGAAGCTTTCATTGACTCGCTGAGATCCAGTGCAGCGCAGCTGGCGCGCAGCGGTCAGCTCTCCTTGGACAGCACCCCAGTCCGGGCATTTGCCGAGCATCCGCAGTTACTCCAAAGCATCGACCCGGTCCTGGGGCTGCTCGCGGGCTATGCGTATGCACGCGCAGGGCGGCGAGATGACTGGGCGGCAATCGTTGATCAACTTCGTCAGCCGCAACTGCCCATCCTGTTCGACATGGAGCTGCTGTCCGTGGCCCCGAATGCGACAACACCTGCCATGGCAAAGCCCGGGATGCCCATGCTGACGGAGGGCTGGCTGCTGCTGGATCCGCTTGCGCGAGCCATGCCATCTCAGTTGGCGCAGGTCCAACAGCATCTTTTGCCTTCTCTTTGGCCAACGTTCTCGCCCGCCGGCGCCCGGCTGATCCAAGAGTACCTTTCAGAGGAATAGCGCATGCGAGTCATCCTGATCCATGGCCGAGACCAGCAGGGAAAAAGCAGCGATTCGCTGCTTGAGATCTGGAAGGAGGCGCTCGACGTCGGGCTGTCAGAAGCGGGCCTTGGGTCATTGCGGGACCACGACTTTCGGCTTCCCTTTTACGGTGACCGGCTTGTAGAGATCGTGGAGCAGATTCGCTTGGCCACGCCGAACGGCGTCACGACGAAGGGCGAAGCACCGGCGCTGACGCACATGGAGGCGTTTCAAGTCGCCCTGTTGCAAGAGCTGATCCCAGAAGAACAGCTCTTGTCATCGCCAACAGCTCCTGTGGAAAAGGGTTTTCAGAACACAGCTGTCGCCCACCTGCTCGCCAAGGTGGCGGACGGCTCACCTTGGAGCAAGGATTTCCTCGCGCTATTCACCGAAGACGTCTCCGTCTACCTGAACAACGGCTTCGCTTCGGCCCAGATCAACGACATCGTCAGGCGGGAGATTCCATCGGAACCCTGCGTGGTGGTTGGCCACTCCCTCGGCTCTGTCGTTGCGTACCGAGTTCTTCAAGAGATGGGCCGCAGCGCCAACGTAGTTCGGTTCATCACATTGGGTTCGCCGCTGGGCTTGAACGCCATCCGAAACGTGCTGCGGCCCTTGAGCGTACCCAAAGGCGTTCAGTCCTGGTTGAATGTCTACGACTCGCGCGACATTGTTTCCTTGCATCCGCTGGACAAAGCCAGATGGGATGTGATCCCGAATATCGAGAACGTTGCGCTCGACAAGAATCACATGTCGAATCGACACGGCATCAGTGGGTACCTGGACTACCCCGAGGTTGCGAGAGCGATCTCGCAGGCGCTTGTCGGCGACTCGTCGAACGAGCGCTCGGCGCAGCGATAGCTGACACCGTCAGCGACGCACCTGCGGCCGCGCACGCTCGGCAGCTACCTTCGAAGCGCTGCGCTTGAACTCCATCGCATAGGTGCTGGCCGCGAGTCGCCACAGGTCTGCGCTAGCCAGAAGACTGCGGCCATGACGCCGTGGAACTGCGTCGCGTGCCGGCACCACACGCAAGCCAGGTACAAACTGCCCTTGACAGGCCCGATCAAGGTTCTTGGTTGTCAGCTGCAAATGCTGTCTGCAGGACTTCTGTGCGCTGCAGTCATCATGTGCTGTTTGCTGACCCTCGCACTGACTCGCCTCATCTCGGGTGCGATGGCCGTCGCAAGCTCGCAAGCACGCTCACTTGCGGACGGAGACCTGAGGTCTCGCACTGTCAACGCATCGACAGTCAAGGTGGTTTGGCTGGACGTACATGGACGCCCCCGGTTTGCCAAGCTTCCAGTTCACTGCGGCGCGAAG
>CAXDTK010000163.1:0-12181 GCA_963992225.1 uncultured Comamonadaceae bacterium
CCCCGCCGGCGGCGGAGAGCGCGCCGGCCGCGCCCGTCGCTGCACCCGTGTCGCCCGCCGCCGCCGCGCCCGTGCCGCCTGCGCCCAGCGCGGACACGCCGGCGCCGGCCAGCGTGGCGCTGCCGCTGGGCGCCGCGGTGCATCCGGCGTGGCTGGCCGAGCGTGAAGCCGCGTTGCAGGGCCTGCGCAGCGAATTCGCCGCCGCCCGTGACGCGGCGCGCGCCACGCCGCCGGCCGATGTGGGCGCCGCAGCCGGCACCGGCTGGGTGCCCGCCCCGACCGATGGCGACGGCAATGCCGTCAACGGCGCCGTCTTCGTGCCCGACGCCGCCGCGGCGGCCGCGGCGCCCGAATTCATGCCGGCCTGGATGCTGCGCGAGGGCGCCGGCCTGCCGGCCCCGCCAGGCCAGTGGTTGAGCTTCGACGAGGGCGCCTACGAACAGGCCTACCGCGAGCGCCTGGCCGCCCGGCCCGAGGCTTCGGCGCCGCTGAACAAGCTCGCCCGGCTCTACGGCCAGCCGGTGCAGCAGCTGCTCGGCGCCCACCCGGCGCTGTGGACGCTGGCCACGCAGGACCATGCGCTGAACGCCGGTCCGCCGCCCCGCGCCGGCATGGCGATGGGCGATGCGCGCGCCCTCGGCCAGCTGGACCTCTACCTGGCCGACCCCTTCATCACCGAGCTGCGCACCCAGCTGGGCGGCACGCCCGCCGCGCCGACCAGCGGCCTCGCGCTGGAACAGCAGCGCCTCCATGGCGCGGAGCGCTACGCCGAGCTGACGCGGCTGGACCAGGCCTTGGCCACCGTGCGCCAAGCCCATGCCGACGGGATGCGGGCGGCGCGCGAGGGCGGCGGCGCCGGCTGGGTCGACGTGCCGATGCAGACCGGCACCGACCCCGAGACCGGCTGGCCCACCGGGGTCTACGAGACCGTGGGCGAGGGCGAGATCGTCCGCGACGCCCAGGGCCTGCCGGTGCTGGCCACCACGCGCGTGTTCGATCCGGCCCGGTTCACCAACGCCTGGCTGGACGACGGCTTGCGCCGGGGCGACCTGGCCGCGCGCGCCTTCGAGCAGTTCTATGGCCGCGCGCACAGCCAGATCGTGCGGGTCGAGGACCACCGCACCGACATCGCCGGGCGGCCCCAGTGGGAAGCCCGCGCCCACCTCGACAACCCGGCCCTGGGCCTGGACGCCTGGGTCGGCACCCACGACACCGAGCTCGTCGCGCTCGACCTCAACCAGCCGCCGAGGCTGAACAACGACACGGCCATCGGCTTCGACCCGCAGCTGGGCTGGGCCACGCCGCGCGACAACCTCTACGAGCACCGCAGCTGGTTCGACAAGGCCATGCCCATCGCCTTCGTGGCGTTCACCGCATGGCTGACCGCGGGCGCCACCACGGGCATGGGCTGGGTCGGCGGCGCCATCACCGGCGCCGTGACCTCGACAGCCAGCGGCGTCGTCAACGGCAACCTCAGCCTGAAAGGCGTGCTCATCGGTGCCGTCAGCGGCGCGCTGACCGCCAGCCTGACGCCGGGCCTCACCAACACCTTGAAAGACGCCGGCCTGGGCGCGGCCTCCGGCATCGCCGCGCGCATGACGGTGCAGGGCGGCATCCAGGCCCTGCTGGGCGGCAAGTTCAAGGACGGCGCCATTGCCGGCTTCGCCAGCGGCCTGGCGGACCTGGCCAGCGCCAACATCGGTGACGGCATCAAGCAGGCCATCGCCGCCGGCACGATGACGCCCGCCGAGGCGATCGCGGCCCGCAGTTTCAACACCTTGCTGAGCAGCGCCATCCGCGCGGCCGGGTCGCCGGGCGATCCGGCGCATGCATTCGCGCAGGACTTCCTCAGTTCGCTGATGCAGGAGCACCTGCCGGCGCCCGCCGTGCAGCCAGCGCCAGCGCCTGCACCAGCCGCTGACACGGATGTCGTGCAGACCTTCCCGGTACCCCTGCCGGGCCCCATCGAGGTGAGGCCGCTCCCCGTCCACGGCCCGGTCTTCGACGACGACGGCAATCTGATGCCCGGCGTCATCGATCCGGCAGCCTCCGCCGTCGACAGCGCCGGCTTAATCTACCAGCGCCTGATCGAGCTGGGCCTCACGCAGGGCGAGGCGGCGGAGATGGCGGTGCAGTATCTCGAGGAGCAGGCGCCCGCCCTGCCGCCGGCCGACCCCGGGCTGGCGGCCGAATGGGCGGCGCTGAGCCCGCAGGAACAGCAAAGCCGCCTCGACGAGGTGCAGCGGCAGATCGAATGGGAGCTGAACGCCGCCGACGCCCGGCACCTGTCGACGCTGAGCGCGGAAGAGCTGATGCAGCTGACGGGCGGCGGCAAGGGCGCTGGCTCGGTGCCCATCGCGGTCAATGGCCGCTGGGACGCGGCCCTCAACGCCGCGAGCGACATTGCGGGCCTTGCCCAACCTTTGCTGGAACTGAAGGGCGAACTGCAGAAACTTCAAAGCCTGCAGGCCGAGGCCAAGATCGAGGATCTGCGTGCACGCATGCGAGCTTCCGGCATGGCCGATGTGCCACAAGGCTATTGGCAGGCTTGGGTGCCCGGACCAGGCGGCACGACCATCGCGGTGCGGGACTACGGCGCCACGGTGGATCATCTCCGTACGGCCTACAGCGATTTCCTGAGTGATAGGCGCTACACCGAGACCTGGGGCGCCAACTGGCGCGAGCTGCGCATGGGGCGGTCGCAGATGACTGTTCCGGAATTCGAGCGCAAGGTACTGCAGGTGCAGCAGGATGCCGTGAACCGCGCCTATGAGGATGGACGGCAGCGCATTGCCGATGGGCGGATCAAGGTGGGTCCGCAAGGCCATGCCCAGACGCTGGGTAGTTTCATGGACTCACAGGCCCGGCTTGAGTTGCGCCGCTTCGGAGCCGTCGAACAATTGCCCGATGCGGCGGGGAGCGCCGTCTTTGCGGTGAATCGCCGGATCACGGGTGAAGGGCTCATTGGCATTCCTGACCTGCTCATCGGGCGCAATCAGATTTCAGATGTGAGCTTAGCGCCCAAGAATGGCACCTATGAGCAGCTACAACGATGGAACGCCATCAGGGCCAGTGACATGCTGATCGTGCGGCCGGATGCCTTGGGAGGCGCCTACGTCGTACCGCGCAGCACAATTCCGCCCATCGTTAAGCCGGGAAAGCCAGGATGAACAAGCAAGACGCGCTTCGGATGTTTATCGAAGACGTGGCTGGCGGCATGACCCAGCCGCCGGATGGTTACCAGGATTGGTATACGCCCGGCTATGCCGGACATCGCGCCGATCTCGTCGACCATTGGCGGATCGGGCGCGACAGCATCAAGCATGACCTAGCGAAAGTGCCGCAGATCGATGCGCTGCTGGAACAGGCGCTGGCTTCGTTCGACCGCGGTGATCGCGAGCCAGGACGGACACTGATGTGCGACATCTACAACTTGCTGACGCATCCGATCCGGATCCGTTGAGAAGCAGGTCCAGGGTTGTCATGAATTGCAACGGGGGCGTCCTGGCGCCGACCGAGATCGACGTCATCTATTCGATCGATGGCGTGACACGGACGCGCAGTTTTTCCAACACTTCTGGAGATCAAGGCCTCGACACGCAAGCACTGGGAGGCGTCGACACCGCGCTGGTATGCGCTGCACCTGACTGTCACGCAGGAAGGCAAGATGCAAGCCGAGTGGGAGTATGGGGACGACTACACGGAAGGCGACATCTTGAGGCGGGGCTAGAAGACGCCAGGAAGGGGACATCATGAAACCACTGTCGGAGCCATGGGCCGCAGTGGTCATGTCGGCCTCCTGGGCCGATCCGGGCGCAGTCGTGAAACGAGATCCCCTTTTCTCCGAAGAGCGACTTCGAAAGTTGCTCTCTGTCTTCAATGAAGTCGTCGTCAAGTCGGCGCATGCGCTCGACATGCCGGCGGTCAACAAGTGCTACGAACCGACCTTCGTCTGGAACTGCGCATGGGAACAGCTTGACTTGCTCTTGTTGCGCTACAGCGCTGGCCACCCGATCGCCAATCTAGAACAGCACCTGTTGCTGTTACTCGACCTCTGGGAGCGCTCCGAGCAGCGAGCTGCCGCCGTTTGGAGCGAGGCCGAACGTGAGCCGCGTCGGCGATGGCAAGGGAATGTCAGCTTCTACAACCGCTGCTTCTGGCTGGTGGGCCTGGCATTCGCGTTGGAGCTGGAAGACGCGCCCTGGCAACGCCTGCTCAAGCTGATGGGCAATGAAGGCCAGGACGCTCTGCTGGACCGCGTCATTGCGACCCGGCAGCCAGGGCGAGTGGTTGGCACGGCGCTTTGTCACCCGAAGCCGTATGCGCGGCTGCTCGCGGTGCTGGACGGCGCCAGGGATCGTCAGCCCGCGCTATTGCTGGACTTCGTCACCCATTGGTATGCCGAGCTGGATCGTCCGCCGCGCAAGGGCATGTCCCGGCTGAGCAACCTGGAGGAGCGCCCTGACTGGCATGGCAACCACGAAGGCGTCAGCAGCTATTTCGGCTACTGGTGCGTGGAGGCGGTCGCCGTGGTGAAGGCCTTCGGCGTGGACGACGCGCTGTGCCTCGGGCACCCAAACTATCCGGGCGATTTGCTGCGGCCCCACGGACCAAGCACGCACCCGGCGGGCGAGGCGATTGAGGTCCACGGCGCCCCGCCAGCCAAGCCCGGCTTGTTGCAGAGGTTGCGCCGCGCGCTCTGACGATCGCTAAATGAATCCTGCATGCCGTTGCGTGGGCGTTGCATGCGACCTGCGAGAGCTATGGCTCGACCCATGTCAGGTTCAGTTTTCGGGTAACGCCGAATGCCGGTGTTCTGGCGCCCGACTATTGGCCCACGATGGCTGATGGGAGCGTCAGGAAGGACTTCCCGGAGCAGCAGTTCGAGCGTTCGGTCGAGGACGCTGCGCTTCGGCATTGGCATCTCGTTCAGGATCTCGGTCAATCACCCTGGTACATGATGACCCTCCGCTTGAACTTGGGTGGACCTTACTCGGCGGATTTCGAGTACCGCGATGATTACCAAGAGGGCGACATCATGAAGTCGCTTGAATGAACATGGGGTGGGGCGGCGCGGTAGGTTGGGTGAATCCGCGATTCCCACCGTTCATTCAAGCTGCCGCCGCTGGAGTTCCCCAAGCTGGCACCTCCAACATGGCATCAGTCAGTCGACGTTGCACCGCCGCAAGACGCCATGCAGTTTTAGGGGCGCCCGCAATTGCCTGTACGGCCAGGCGCCGCTTCAATCGCGGCCTGCTGATCACCCCCATGGAATTCCCATGCGACCGAATCGCCGCAGCGCCCTCCGTTGGGGAGCGCTTTCCGTTGTCGTCGTCGCCCTGGCCGGCTGCGCGGGCATCAAGCCCATCGAGCCCCAGCCCGGGGAGCTGCAGGCCATCCGTTCCGTCACGGTGGCCACGACGTCCGAGCCCCCGCCCTTGGCGGTGCGCAATCTCAAGCATCCGGCCTTCATGCTGGGTGCCATCGGCGGTGCCCTCGTCGAGGCGGACTGGAACGACAAGCAGGCGCGGCTGGCGGACGTGATGCGGCCGCTGTCGCCCGCGCCGGCGATGCAGTTCGGCCAGCTGGTGGTCGAGCATCTGAAGCGTCTGGGCTATGACGTTCGCGCCGCCGCGGCGCCCTGGCAGCCGAAGGCGCAGGACAAGCCGGGCTTCGATGCCGCCGCTGCGGCCGGCGGGGCGGATGCGCTGCTGGTGCTGGAGCCCCGCATCACCGGCTTTGTCGCCGCGCCGGGGCACGACTACCTGCCGACGCTGCATGCCGAGGTGCGGCTCTTCGGCCGCGCCGGCCCCACGCCCGTCTTGCAGGCGACCTACGCGACCGGCTGGGCGCCCGAGCAGCAACAGCTCAAGGCCACGGCGACGCACGGGCGCGAGTTCGGCAATTTCGAGGCGCTGACGGCCGACCCGGCTGCCACGGCGGCGTCGCTGCAGCGGGCCGCCAGCCTGCTGGCCGAGCGCGTCGCCCAGGACTTGCAGCGTTAGATGCCGCCGCGGCGCATCTTGGTGCGTCGCGCCCCAGCACGGCACAGGCGGCTGCCGCTTCAGCGCGCTCGCAGCAGCTGGTCGGCGTCGATCAGGCGCAGCGCGACCGAGGCCAGCGTCTGGCCGCCGTCCATCGCGATCTGGCGCAGGCGCTGGAAGGCCGCGTCCTCGTCCAGCCCCTGCTCACGCATCAGGATGCCGCGCGCCCGCTCCACCAGCTTGCGCTCGGCCAGCTGGGTCTGGGTCTGGCGCAGGTCGCGTTGCAAGGCCTGGTCGTGCTCGAAGCGGGCCAGCGCCAGCTGCAGCAGCACGCCCAGTCGCTGCGTGGGCAGCCCCGCCAGCTGCAGCGCGCTGACGCCGGCCTGCAGGGCGTCGCGCATCTGCTGCGGCGTCATCTGCTCGGCCACCAGCAGCACCGGGCGCGGACGCAGCGCCTGTGCGGCGGCCAGCTGCGCCAGCAGGTCGGGGGACGGCTGATCGCAGTCGATCAGCAGCAGTTCGGGCGCCAGGCGTTGCAAGGCGTCGCCCAGCGCGGCGGGCTCGGCCACGAGGTCCAGCACGTCGACGAGCTGGCAGCGCAGCCGGATCAGCTCCAGGCGGATGACGGGGCTGCGGCGCTGGCCGGCGTCGGCCAGCAGCACGCGCAGGCCGGGCAGGGGGAGCGGGGGCGTGTTCATGCCCCCGCGTTTCGCAAGTAGCGTGCCGTGCTCAGCGCGGCGGCTGGTAGGCCGGCACGGCGTTGCCGATGGCCGGCAGCGACATCAGGTGCTGGAGGATCGCGCGCAGGTCGGCCTCGCTCATCTGGCTGTAGGCCTGCCAGGGCATGGGCGGGGCGATGGGGCGGCCGGCGCCGCGGTGCTGGCCGGTCTTCATCGCGCCGACGAACTGCTCGGCCGTCCAGCTGCCCAGGCCGGTGTCGCGGTCGGGCGTCAGGTTGATGGCGTAGCTGACGCCCCAGGGGCCCCAGAACGCGGTGTTGGTGCCGGCGCCGCCCCAGACCCACGGGCCCTGGGTCGCCGGTGCGGGCGGCAGCGCCAGGCCCTGCGGGTGGCCGGAGAGGCCGCGGCTGACGTCGGGCTCCGGGCCCTTGGGGCCCATCTTCATGGGCGTGTGGCAGTCGGCGCAGCCGCTGATGCTGACGAGGTAGCGGCCGCGGCTGATCTCGCCGGCGGGGTCGGCCGCGTGGGCCAGGGCCGGCAGGGTGGCGGCGGCTAGCGCGATCAGGCCGAGGGTGAGGCGGTGCTTGGGGCGGGACAGCGGCATGGCGCAGGGCAGTGGTTCAGAAGGGCGCGAAGCCTATCCAGCCCGGTGTGCCGCGGCCACGCAAATGTTCACGCGCGCGCCGATGTCCGGTTTCGCGCGTTCGCCGCTTCCGCGGCCGCCGCGGCGGCCTATCGAGGCGCGACGAAGCCAGCGGCCTGGTAGGCCGCGTCCATGGTGGCCTTGCCGACGCGGGCTTCCATGTCCTGGTGCACCGGCATCAGCGCCTTCTTCCAGGCCAGCGTCTCGGCCGGCGTGGGGGTGTAGACGGTGGTCTTGCCGCTGGCCCGGATGGCCTGCAGCG
Organism: uncultured Comamonadaceae bacterium; assembly: GCA_963992225.1. GTDB lineage: Bacteria > Pseudomonadota > Gammaproteobacteria > Burkholderiales > Burkholderiaceae_C > Pelomonas. The sequence goes on from CAXDTK010000163.1 coordinate 7,570, forward strand.
CGGCCGCGTTCTCGGTGCTGGCGATGGCGTTGGCGTAGCTGGTGGCGTCCTTCACCGCGCTCTCCAGCTGGCCGCGCACGTCGGCCGGCAGGCCGTCCCAGAACTTGCGGTTGACGATCAGCGCGTAGGCCAGGTGGCCGTGGTTGGACAGCGTCATGTGCTTCTGCACCTCGAAGATCTTCTGCGTGTAGAAGTTGCTCGGCACGCCTTCGGTGCCGTCCACCACGCCGCTCTGCAGCGCCTGGTACAGCTCGCTGAAGGCCATCACCTGCGGCATGGCGCCCAGCGCGCGCATCTGGGCGTCCAGCACCTTGCTGGACTGGATGCGCATCTTCAGGCCGCGGAAGTCGGCCACGCTGCGCAGCGGCCGGTTGGCGCTCATGATCTGGAAGCCGTTGTCCCAGTACGCCAGGCCCTTGATGCCCTTGGGCTCCAGCCGCCTGAACAGGTCGGCGCCCAACGGGCCGTCGGTGACGGCGCGGAAGGCGCCGGTGTCCTTGAACAGGTAGGGCAGGTCGAAGACCTCGAACTCCTTGGCGCCCAGCGGGCCGAACTTGGCGAGCGACGGTGCCAGCATCTGCACCGAGCCCAGCTGCAGCGCCTCCAGCTCCTCCTTGTCCTTGTAGAGCTGACTGTTGGGGTACAGCTCCACCCTGACCTTGCCGCCGGTGCGCTGCTCGGCCAGCTCCTTGAAGCGCTGCGCGCCCTTGCCCTTGGGCGTGTCGGGCGCCACCACATGGCTGAACTTGATGACGATGGGCGCCTGCGCGGCGGCCGCAAGCGGCAGCGCCAGCGCAGCGGCGAGCACGAGGCGACGCGGGGTCATGTCTGTTCTCCTTGACGGTGGGCCCGGCATTCTGCGTTGCCCGCGCCGCGCGCCGGTTGTGGAGTTCCACATGCCCGCGGGCCCCCGGCAGTTCTTATATTGCGGGGATGAGCTTGCGCGACTTCCTGCACCGCAGCCTGTGGCTGGCGCCGCTGGGCCTGTCGCTGGTGTTCGTGCTGGGTGTGCTGGCCTGGGTGCGGGCCAACGAGCGCGACGAGCGCGAGCTGCAGCGCCAGACGATGATCTCCGACGCCCTCAGCGCCGAGGCCCAGCTGCGCAGCCGCATCGACGACGAGCAGCTGCAGCTGCGCCAGCTGGCCGCCGGCCTGGCCGGGCGCGCGCCCAGCCAGGCCCTGCTGGCGGGGCACCCGGAAGTCAACGCCGGCCTGCGGCGGCTGTGGCTGTCGGTCACCTGGCTGGATGCCCGCAACCGCGTGCTGGCCGAGGTGCCGGCGCAGGCCGAGGCCAGCCGCTACGAGGACGGCCTGTCGCTGCACCTGACCGCCCGCGTCGAGCCGGACGGCGTGCTGGTGGTGCGCTATGCGCCGGCGCTGCTGCTCAAGCGGGGCGTGCCCTGGTGGCTGGCGCGCAAGTACGACGTGCAGCTGGTGGACAGCGCCGACCAGGTCATCGCCTCCAGCACCGAGTCGCCGCTGCGGGCCGCGCAGGGGCCGCGCCCCAGCTACCGCGTCGCGCTGCCCGGCCCGCTGCGCGCCAGCCCGCTGACCGAGGCGACGCTGAGCGACGCGGCGCTGGAGCTGACGCAGCGCGAGCCGGTGGCCAACGGCGTGCGGCCGCTGGCCTGGGTGCTGGTGGCGGGCTTCCTGCCGCTGATCGCGGTGGCCAGCTGGCTGATCCGCCGCCAGATGCGCCAGGTGCAGCGCGCCGAGGTGGCCGGCCGCACCGAGGCCGCCTGGCGCCGCGCGATGGAGGACTCGGCGCTGGTGGCGCTGCGCGCGCGCGACTTCGACGGCCGGCTGCTCTACGTCAACCGCACCTTCTGCGAGATGGTCGGGCTGCCGGCCGAACAGCTGGTGGGCCTGCTGCCGCCCATGCCCTACTGGCCGCCCGATGCGCTGGCCGAGGTGACCGAGCGCAACCGCCGCGCACTGGCCGGCCAGGCGCCGCGCGACGGCTACGAGTCGCGCTGGCGGCATGCCTCGGGCCGCATGCTGGACGTGATGGTGTTCGAGTCGCCGCTGGTCGACGCCGGCGGGCGCCAGATCGGCTGGATGGGCTCCATCATCGACATCACCGAGCGCCGCCGGCTGGAGGAGCGCGAGCGCCGCGAGGTCGAGACGCTGGCCCACAACGCGCGGCTGACCATGCTGGGCGAGGTCGCCTCCACGCTGGCCCACGAGCTCAACCAGCCGCTGACGGCCATTGCCAGCTACAACGCCGGCATCGCCAACTCGCTGGCCAAGCTGGGCGTGCAGGACGAGCTGGTGCTGGGCGCGCTCAAGCGCCTGGGCGAGCAGGCCGCGCATGCCGGCCGCATCGTCGCGCGCATCCGCGAGTTCCTGACCCGCCGCGAACCGCACCACGAACGCTGCGACCTCAACGAGGTGATCGGCGCGGCCGTCGACCTGCTGCGCCGCGACGCCCAGCGCCGCGGCGTCGACCTGTCGCTCAGCCTGGCGCCCGGCGTGCCGGTGGTGCTGGCCGATGCGGTGCTGATCGAGCAGGTCGTCATCAACCTGGTGCGCAACGCCATCGACGCGCTGCAGTCGCACGACGGCGGCCGCCACATCGCCGTGCGCAGCCGCGTGGCCGGCGACTTCGTGCGCGTGGACGTGCAGGACGACGGCCCCGGCCTGCACGGCCGCCGCGTCGAGCAGCTGTGCGCGCCGTTCTACTCGACCAAGACCGACGGCATGGGCATGGGGCTGGCCATCTGCCGCTCCATCATCGAGGCCCACCAGGGCGTGCTCGATGCCAGCGATGCGGCCGGCGGCGGCGCGCTGTTCTCCTTCAGCCTTCCCCTGACCCCGGAGACCGCCCATGCCTGATGCCACCCTGGGCACCGTCCACCTCGTCGACGACGACGCCGGCGTGCGCGACGCGCTGGCCTTCCTGCTGCGCTCGCGCGGCCTGGCCGTGCGCACCTTCGCCAGCGGCCCGGACCTGCTGGCCGAGCTGGACGACGCGCTGCCGCTGCACCGCATGCCGCGCGGCATCTTCCTGCTCGACGTGCGCATGGAGCCCATGACCGGCACGCGGCTGCACGACGAGCTGCTGGCGCGGCGGCTGAAGAACCCGGTGCTGTTCCTGACCGGGCACGGCGACATCCCGATGGTGGTGGAGGCGCTGAAGAAGGGCGCCTTCGACTTCCTCGAGAAGCCCTACAGCGACAACGCGCTGGCCGACCGCGTCGAGCAGGCGCTGGCGGTGGACGCCGCCATGCAGGCCGAGGGCGCCCAGGCCGCCGAGCGCAGCGCCCGCCTGGCCAGCCTGACCGAGCGCGAGCGCGAGGTCATGACGCGGGTGGCCGCCGGCAAGCTCAACAAGGTCATCGCCGACGAGCTGAACGTGTCGGTGCGCACCGTGGAGGTCCACCGCGCCCGCGTGTTCGCCAAGCTGGGCGTGCGTTCGGCAGCCGAGGTCGCGACGCTGATCGCCGCGCGCTGACCCCCACGAATCGCAGGGCCGCGAGCCCCGCGAACACGGGGGGCGGTCACGGTTGTCCACACAGGGCGCTGGCAGCATCCGCGGCTGAGCCCGAGAACAACTGGAGACGTCATGCGCACCTTCGCTGCCTTGCTGCTGGTCACCGCCCTCGGCACCGCGTCTGCGGCAGTCGTCACCTTCGACGGCTACCAGCCGCTTTACGACTTCTCGCAGTCCACGGTGCAGACCGAGGGCTTCATCTTCAGCGTGGGCTGCGTCAACTGCATGGGCGTGGAGGACCGGCCGCCGACGGAGGTCGGCGGCAACCCGCTGCCGGGGGCCTTCAACGGCACGCCGTCGCTGATCTACAGCGTGGACCCGCTGAGCATCACCGCCGTCGACGGCGGCGGCTTCTTCCTCGACCGGCTCGACCTGGGCCTGAGCTGGTACGTGCCGGACGTCGACGTCGGCAGCGCCGTGACCATCTCCTATGTGCTGGCCGCCGGCGGCACCGGCAGCGTGCAGGGCACGCTGGACCGCAGCTACGGCACCTTCCTCGTCGGCCAGCAGGTGCTGAGCGTCAGCATCAGCGGCGGCCGGGGCTTCGGCTACGTCACGCTGGACAACCTGGTGGTCAACACCGTGCCCGAGCCCGAGTCCGCCGGCCTGGCGCTGGCCGCGCTGCTGTGCGCCGGCGCGGCGACAGGCCGGCGCGCGCAGCGTCCGTCCTGACGCAGGGCAGGGCAGGGCGGCACGGTGGCCCGCCCGCGCCATTGCGAGGCGCGCAGGCCCAACACGGGCACGTTGACGGCTCGCGAAGCCCCGGGCTGGGGCGGTTTGCCGTCGGGTGACGGCGTTTGGCGAGGGGGCGCAAGCTGGCATGGGGTTTGCACTAGGGATGGTGCCGAGGCGACTGGCCTCGGGAAACCCAAGGAGTACCCCACCATGAACCTGCGACCGCTCATCCTTTCGGCCGCCCTGCTTGCCCTTGTCACCGCTGGCGCACCGGCGCGCGCCCAGGAGCCGACCGTGCCCGCCGCTGCCGAGCGCGCCATGCTGCGCCTGGCCCAGGGTGAATACCTGCTCGACGATGGCCGCACGCTGAAAGTGCATGTCGGCGTGCGCCGCCTGGGTGTCGGGCTGGACGAGAGCCCGCTGGAGAGCTGGCGCGCCGAGAAC
>CAXDTK010000164.1:0-12000 GCA_963992225.1 uncultured Comamonadaceae bacterium
ATAGGAGTCCGTCTCGTGGGCTCGGAGATGTGTATAAGAGACAGCAGTACGCATGGCGATCGAAGGCCACCAGCCGCACGGTGCGCAGGATGATTTGCAGGTCGAGCGCGAGCGACCAGTTGCGCAGGTATTCCAGGTCGTATTCAACGCGTGCTTTCATCTTGTCGATGGTGTCCGTCTCGCCGCGCAGACCGTTGACCTGCGCCCAGCCCGTGATGCCCGGCTTGACCTTGTGGCGCACCATGTAGGCCTTGATGATCTTGCGGTATTCCTCGTTGTGCGCCACCGCGTGCGGGCGTGGCCCCACGATGCTCATGCGGCCCTGCAACACGTTGATGAATTGCGGCAGCTCGTCCAGCGAGGTGCGGCGGATGAAGGCGCCGAACGGTGTGATGCGTGGATCGCCCTTGGTGGCCTGCTTGACGACCGGCCCGTTGTCCTGCGTGCGCATCGAGCGGAACTTGTAGACGATGATTTCCTCGCCATCCAGTCCGTTGCGGCGCTGCTTGAAGATGACGGGGCCCGGCGAACTCATCTTGACGCCGATCGCCAGCGCCAGCAGCACGGGTGAGATCAGCACCAGGATGAGCGAGGCCAGCACCACGTCGCTGATGCGCTTGACGAGCTGGTTGGTGCCGGTGAACGGGGTTTCACAGATGCCCACCACCGGCACGCCGCTGATGTCCTGCAGCCGGCCCTGGATGATGCTGATGCCGAACACGTCGGGCACGTAGAACAGCGACGCGGTGGTGCCCTGCACCTGCTCCAGCAGCTCGACGATGCGCGGCTGCGAGCCCAGCGGCAGCGTGATGTAGACCTCGCGCACGCCCTTGTCGCGCACGTATTCGCTGAGCATGGACAGCGGGCCGATCAGCTCGCCGCCGGCGTCCGGGTGCAGGCGCTCGCGGTTGCGGTCGTCGAAGTAGCCCAGGCAGATGACGCCCTGCGAGTCGCGCAGCGCGCGCGTCACTTTGTGCCCCAGCGCGCCGGCGCCGATCACCACGGCGGTACGGCGGGCGGCCGGGTCGCGGGCGCGCCATTGCTGGACGCGCCGGCCGATGGCGATCGCCGCCATCTGCAGCGTCGGCGTGAGGACTGCCCACCACAGCAGCACTTCGTTCTCGAAGTAATGCAGGCTGCTGGTCGCATAGCCGCACAGCAGCAGGATGCCCAGCAGCACCAGCCAGGACGACATCACGTCGACCAGCGCGCTGGCCGGGTGGTCGTTGAAGCGGTTGCGGCCGGGGAAGGTCAGGGCGAAGACCAGCAGGCACAACGTCAGCGCCGGGCGCATCACCGGCTCTTCGAAATGGCCGTTCACCAGCAGGAAGGTCAGCACGATGATGCCGGGCTCAAGGAACGCGGCGATCAGCGATTCGACCGACTGCGGCGCGCTGTAGAACGTCCTCTTGTAGCTGCGATCCTCGAACATCTTGGCGGGTCTATGGCCCGGAGGGGACCGTTAGGGAAAAAACGAATCGGGATTCTGTACCAACAAATTTGACAACCGATGTGGGCCCGTCCCCTGTTCATGGTCCGCTGCCTACAATCTGCGACATGCCCGCGCCCTGGCCCATGCCACCCCTGCCTTCCCTGTCGCCGCTGCTGATGCCGGCCCTTCAGGACCGCCTCGTGCTGCTGATCAACCATGTGGTTTCCCGGGAGCCGGTGGCCCTGCGGCGGCTGCAGCCGTTGGCGGGACGGGCGCTGTCCGTGCACCTGGCGGGCTGGCCGGCGCTGCTGCCGGCCGCGCCGGATCTGATACTGGCCGTTACGCCTGCGGGCCTGTTCGAGCGGCTCGACGCGGCGCCTGCCGTGGCCGGCGGCCTGCGCATCGAGATTGCCGCTGCCAACCCTGCCAAGCTGGCGCTGTCGGCCCTCAGCGGCGCCATGCCAGGCGTCAGCGTACAGGGCGATGCCGCCTTTGCCGGCGAGATGCACTGGCTGATGGACAACCTGCGCTGGGACATCGAGGACGACCTCGCCGGCATCGTGGGCCCCATGGCCGCGCGCCAGCTGGCCCAGTTCGGGCGGGCGCTGCGGGGCAGCCTGGCGGGTCTCGCGCAGCGCCTGTCACCGTCCATGGCCGGTGGCGGCGCATGAGGTTTGTCTCGCGGCTGCTGGTCATCCTCTGGACCATCTGGCGCTTCGGCCTCGATGACCTGGCCCTGTCCGGGCTGCGCCGGCGGCGCTTCCAGCTGCTGCGGCGGCTGACGCGGCTGGGCCGGCGCTGGCAGGAGCCGCGCGGCGTGCGGCTGCGGCTGGCGCTGGAGCGCCTGGGGCCCATCTTCGTCAAGTTCGGCCAGGTGCTGTCCACGCGGCGCGACCTGATGCCCCTGGATGTGGCGCTGGAACTGGCCAAGCTACAGGACCGCGTGCCGCCGTTCCCGGCCGGCGCGTCCCGCGACATCGTCGAGCGCGCCTTCGGCCGCCCGCTGGAAGAACTGTTCGCCAGCTTCGATGCCGAGCCGGTGGCCAGCGCCAGCATCGCGCAGGTGCATTTCGCGACGCTGAAGGACGGCCGCGAGGTGGCCGTCAAGGTGCTGCGCCCCGGCATGCTGGACGTCATCGACGACGACCTGGCGCTGATGCGCCGGCTGGCGGTCTGGATCGAGCGCTTCTCGGCCGACGGCCGGCGCCTGAAGCCGCGCGAGGTGGTCGCCGAGTTCGACACGTACCTGCACGACGAGCTGGACCTGGTGCGCGAGGCCGCCAACGCCGCGCAGCTGCGCCGCAACATGGACGGCCTGGACCTGGTGCTGGTGCCGGAGATGCACTGGGACCTGTGCAGCTCCGAGGCCATCGTGATGGAGCGCATGAAGGGCGTGCCCATCTCGCAGCTGCAGACGCTGGTGGATGCCGGCATCGACATCAAGAAGCTGGCGCGCGATGGCGTGACCATCTTCTTCACCCAGGTGTTCCGCGACGGCTTCTTCCATGCCGACATGCACCCGGGCAACATCCAGGTAAGCCTGGCGCCCGAGACCTTCGGCCGCTACGTGGCGCTGGACTTCGGCATCATCGGCACGCTGACCGAGGTGGACAAGGACTACCTGGCGCAGAACTTCATCGCCTTCTTCCAGCGCGACTACAAGCGCGTGGCCGAGCTGCACATCGCCTCCGGCTGGGTGCCGCCCGAGACCCGGGTCGATGCACTGGAGAGTGCCGTGCGCGCCGTCTGCGAGCCGCATTTCGACCGGCCGCTGAAGGACATCTCGCTGGGCCAGGTGCTGCTGCGCCTGTTCCAGACCTCGCGCCGCTTCAACGTCGAGATCCAGCCCCAGCTCGTGCTGCTGCAGAAGACGCTGCTCAACGTCGAGGGCCTGGGCCGCCAGCTGGACCCGGAGCTGGACCTGTGGGCCACCGCCAAGCCGTTCCTGGAGCGCTGGATGAACGAGCAGGTCGGCTGGCCGGCGTTCACCAAGCAGCTGCAGAAGGAGGCGCCGCGCTTCGCCCAGCTGATCCCGGAACTGCCGCGCCTGCTGCACGACGCGCTCAAGAGCCAGGCCCAGCGCGGCGGCGACGCGCAGATGCGCGAGCTGGTGCGCGAGCTGCGCAGCACGAACCGGCTGCTGTCGGGTCTGCTGTGGGGCGGCGCCGGCTTTGCGCTGGGCGTCACGCTGGCCTGGCTGGCCCTGCGCTTTCTGGACCCCGGCCTCTAGCAGCGCGTGGTCACGGCGCATTCATAATCCGCGCCACTTTTTCCGGCCCCTCATCCGCCCCACCGCATGAACACCACGCTGATCGTTTTCGTCGTGCTCTACCTGCTCGGCACGCTGGGCATCGGCGTCTGGGCCGGCACGCGGGTGAAGAACACCGCCGACTTCGCCGTCGCGGGCCGCAGCCTGCCGCTGGTCATGGTGGTGACGACGACCTTCGCGACCTGGTTCGGCGCGGAGACCGTCATGGGCCTGCCGGCCAAGTTCGTGCAGGGCGGCCTGGGGGCCGTGGTCGAGGACCCGTTCGGTGCCGGCCTGTGCCTGGTGCTGGTGGGCGCCTTCTTCGCCGCCAAGCTGTACCGCAAGAACCTGCTGACCATCGGCGACTTCTACCGCCAGCGCTACGGCAAGGGCGTGGAGATCTTCTGCTCGCTGGCCATCATCCTCAGCTACCTGGGCTGGGTGGCGGCGCAGGTCACCGCGCTGGGACTGGTGTTCAACATCCTGACCGACGGCGCGATGAGCACGCAGACCGGCATGATCGTGGGCCTGCTGGCGGTGCTGGTCTACGTCGTCATCGGCGGCTTCCTGGCCGTGGCGTGGACCGACTTCATCCAGATGATCGTGCTGGTGCTGGGCCTGACGGCCATCGCCGTGTTCTCGGCCGACCTGGCCGGTGGCACCGGCAAGGTGCTGGACCTGGCGAAGAGCCGCGACCTCGGCCGCTTCCTGCCCGAGCCGACCTTCACCGACCTGGCCATGTTCATCGGCGCCGGCCTGACGATGATGCTGGGCTCCATCCCGCAGCAGGACGTGTTCCAGCGCGTGATGTCGGCCCAGGACGCCAAGACGGCGCAGCGCGGCGCCATCATCGGCGGCTTCAGCTACATCGCCTTCGCCTTCGTGCCCATGTTCATCGTGCTGGCCGCGGTCGTGGTGATGGGGGACCAGGCGCTGGACCTGGCCCAGAACGACTACCAGCGCGTGCTGCCCAGCTTCGTGCTGGGCCACATGCCGCTGCTGATGCAGATCCTGTTCTTCGGCGCGCTGCTGTCGGCCATCAAGAGCACCTCGTCGGCCACGCTGCTGGCGCCGACCACCAGCTTCGTCGAGAACATCCTCAAGCAGATCCGCCCGGGCATGAGCGACCGGCAGGCGCTGCTGGCGATGCGCACCACGCTGGTGGTCTTCGCCGGCGCGGTGCTGGCCTACGCGATCGCGCTGCAGGGCACGCCCATCTACGAGCTGGTCAGCGCGGCCTACCAGGTCACGCTGGTGGCGGCCTTCGTGCCGCTGGTCTTCGGCCTGTACTGGGAGCGGGCGACCACGCAGGGCGCGATCGCGTCCATCTTCGCCGGCGTGAGCGTCTGGGTGGCTTTCTTCCCGCAGGTCACGACCTGGGGCGAGTTCTTCCCCGGCCAGCTGGCCGGCCTGGTCGCGGCGCTGGCCGGCATGCTGGTGGGCTCGCTGGCGCCGCAGGTGCTGACCAACCGCCACGAGCACGTCAGCCATCATTTGCAGCCTCATCCCTGAGCGCCGGGCTTGAAGCCGGCGCGGTGGGCCTAAAATGCCGGGTTTGCCCAACCTTTTGCACCACCATGCCGATCTATGCCTACCGCTGCAGCGCCTGTGGCCATGCCAAGGACGTGCTGCAAAAGCTCTCTGACGCCCCCCTGACCACCTGTCCTGCCTGCGGTGCCGACACCTTCGGCAAGCAGGTCACGGCCGCCGGCTTCCAGCTCAAGGGATCGGGCTGGTACGTCACCGACTTCCGCGGCGGCAGCGGCGGCGCGGCCGCTGCGGCCACCGGTGCCGCGGCGCCGACGGCGGCTGCGTCTGAGCCTGCCAAGTCCGAAGCCCCCAAGTCCGAAGCCTCGTCCGGTTCGTCGACGCCCTGCGGCGGCTCCTGCGCCTGCCACTGAGTCGGCAGCTTTTCGTGGGCGCGTCACTTCGCAAGTACCTCGTCGCCGGCCTGCTGGTCTGGCTGCCGCTGGCCATCACCGTCTGGGTGCTGACCCAGGCGCTGGACGTCGTCAACGGCGTGTTCGGATCGCTGCTGGCGGCGCTGGCCCTGGTGGTGCCCGCTGCCTGGCGCGACGGCCTGCTGGGCCTGCAGCATGTGCCGGGCCTGGGCCTGGTCATCCTGGCCGGCGGCCTGCTGGCCACCGGCGTGTTCGTGGCCAACATCTTCGGCCAGTGGCTGCTGACGCAGTGGGACCGGCTGATGTCGAACATCCCCATCGTCAAGAGCATCTACAGCTCGGTCAAGCAGGTGTCGGACACGCTGTTCTCCAGCAGCGGCAATGCCTTCCGCGAGGCGGTGCTGGTGCAGTACCCGCGCGCCGGGTCCTGGACCATCGCCTTCGTCACCGGCACGCCCAGCGGCGAGGTGGCCTGCCATCTCGACCAGGAGCATGTGAGCCTGTACGTGCCGACGACGCCCAACCCGACCTCGGGTTTCTTCCTCATCGTGCCGCGTGCGGATGTGAGGCCGCTGCACATGACGGTGGACGAGGCGCTCAAGTACATCATCTCGATGGGCACCGTGGCGCCGCTGGCGCATGTCGGCGACCCCAGCGCCCAGCTGGCCGTGCCGGCCGGGGCCGCACCGGACGCCCGGCGCGATCAGCCGGGCCGAAATTAGCCGGGTTGGGCGCCCCGGCAGGCGTTCAATCCTGAGAGCCGAGCGAGCTCGCCAACGCCCCCGAACACCCCCGCAAAGATTCTGGAGAACACCCCCATGCGTACCTGCTATGCCGGCCAAGTCAGCGAGAAGCTGCTCGACCAGACCGTGACCCTGATGGGCTGGGCCCATCGTCGCCGCGACCACGGCGGCGTCATCTTCATCGACCTGCGCGACCGCGAAGGTCTCGTGCAGATCGTCTGCGACCCCGACCGCGCCGACAGCTTCAAGATTGCCGAAGACGTGCGCAGCGAGTACTGCCTGAAGATCGTCGGCAAGGTGCGCGCGCGCCCGGCCGGTACCGAGAACGCCAACCTCGTCAGCGGCAAGATCGAGGTGCTGTGCCACGAGATCGAGGTGCTGAACGCGTCGGTGCCCATCCCGTTCCAGATCGACGAGGACAACCTGTCCGAGACGACCCGCCTCACGCACCGCGTGCTGGACCTGCGTCGCCCCTACATGCAGAACAACCTGATGCTGCGCTACCGCGTCGCGATGGAAGTGCGCAAGTTCCTGGACGAGCATGGCTTCGTCGACATCGAGACGCCGATGCTGACGAAGAGCACGCCCGAAGGCGCGCGCGACTACCTCGTGCCCAGCCGCGTGCACGACGGCCACTTCTTCGCGCTGCCGCAGTCGCCGCAGCTGTTCAAGCAGCTGCTGATGGTGTCGGGCTTCGACCGCTACTACCAGATCACCAAGTGCTTCCGTGACGAGGACCTGCGCGCCGACCGCCAGCCCGAGTTCACGCAGATCGATATCGAGACCTCGTTCCTGACCGAGGAAGAGATCCGCTCGATGTTCGAGGGCATGATCCGCCACGTCTTCCGCAAGGCGCTGAACGTCGAGCTGGGCGACTACCCGGTCATGAAGTACGCGGAAGCGATGCACCGGTTCGGCTCCGACAAGCCCGACTTGCGCGTCAAGCTCGAGTTCACTGAGCTGACGGATGCGATGACGACGGTGGACTTCAAGGTCTTCTCCGGCCCGGCCACCACGCCGGGCGGTCGCGTCGTCGCGCTGCGCGTGCCGGGCGGCGCAGCCATGAGCCGCGGCGAGATCGACGCCTACACCGAGTTCGTCAAGATCTACGGTGCCAAGGGCCTGGCCTGGATCAAGGTCAACGAGGTGGCCAAGGGCCGTGAAGGCCTGCAATCGCCCATCGTCAAGAACCTGCACGACGAGGCCGTCGCCGAGATCATCAAGCGCACCGGCGCCCAGGACGGCGACCTGCTGTTCTTCGGCGCGGACAAGGCCAAGGTCGTCAACGACGCCATCGGCGCGCTGCGCCTGAAGGTGGGCCACAGCGAGTTCGGCAAGACCAACGGCCTGTTCGAGGACAAGTGGGCGCCGCTGTGGGTGGTCGACTTCCCGATGTTCGAGCATGACGAGGAGAACAACCGCTGGGCGGCCGTTCACCACCCGTTCACGGCGCCGAAGGACGGCCACGAGGACCTGATGACCTCGGACCCGGGCAAGTGCATCGCCAAGGCCTACGACATGGTGCTCAACGGCTGGGAGCTGGGCGGCGGCTCCGTGCGTATCCACCGCGCCGAGGTGCAGGCCAAGGTCTTTGCGGCGCTGAACATCAGCGAGGAAGACCAGCGCATCAAGTTCGGCTTCCTGCTGGACGCGCTGCAATACGGCGCGCCCCCGCACGGCGGCCTGGCCTTCGGTCTGGACCGCATCGTCACGATGATGACCAAGGCCGAGTCCATCCGCGACGTCATCGCCTTCCCCAAGACCCAGCGTGCCCAGTGCCTGCTGACCGGCGCGCCGTCGCTGGTCGACGAGAAGCAGCTGCGCGAACTGCACATCCGGCTGCGGAACACGACACCGGCCGCCTGATCGCTTCGGCGATAAGAGAAAGCCCCGCATCGCGGGGCTTTTTTGCGGGTCGCGCCGGCGTGGCGAGCAGGCTGTCGTGAAGGCCGCCGTCGGCCTCAGGCCTTGGCGGCCAGGGCTTGCAACAGCCTCTCGTGAATGCCGCCGTCAGGCCTCAGGCCTGGGCGGCCAAGCTTTGCAGCAGCTTGTCGTGAATGCCGCCAAACCCGCCGTTGCTCATGCACAGCAGATGGTCGCCGGGCTTGGCGGCCTGGACGACCGCGGCCACCAGCGCATCCACGTCGGCGCCGACGAATGCCTGCGCCCCCATCGGCGCCAGCGCCTCCCTGGCGTCCCAGCTCAGCCCCTGCTGGTTGCAGAAGGCCAGGTCCGCCTCCTCCAGCGCCCAAGGCAGCTGCGCCTTCATCGTGCCCAGCTTCATGGTGTTGGAGCGCGGCTCGAAGATGGCCAGGATGCGCTCCGCCGGTGCGATGCGACGGCGCAGGCCGTTGATGGTGGTGCGGATGGCCGTGGGGTGGTGGGCGAAGTCGTCGTAGACCTTGATGCCGCCGTCGCCGCGTTTCACCTCGCCGCGCAGCTCCATGCGCCGGCGCACGTTCTGGAACTCGGCCAGTGCCGCGGCCGACTGTTCGGGTGACACACCCACATGCTCGGCCGCCGCGATGGCCGCCAGCGCGTTGAGCTGGTTGTGCTCGCCCATCAGGCCCCATTCGACACGCGCGACCTTGAGGCTGCCGCGCAGCACGTCGAAGGCCTGTGGCTCGCCCCGCGCGCGCAGCATGCCGGCCTCCTCCTTCTTGGCGCCGAAGCGCAGCAGCTCGCTCCAGCAGCCGCGCGCGATGACGCGCTGCAACGCCTCCTCGCGGGCATTCACCACGAGCCGGCCACTGGCCGGCACCGTGCGCACCAGGTGGTGGAACTGCGTCTCGATGGCGCCCAGGTCCGGGAAGATGTCGGCGTGGTCGTGCTCCAGGTTGTTCAGCACGGCGGTACGCGGCCGGTAATGCACGAACTTGCTGCGCTTGTCGAAGAAGGCCGTGTCGTATTCGTCCGCCTCGATGACAAAGGTCTTTCCCTCGCCGAGCCGTGCCGACACGCCGAAGTTCTGCGGCACACCGCCGACCAGGAAGCCGGGTTGGAGGCCGGCATGCTCCAGGATCCAGGCCAGCATGGACGTGGTGGTCGTCTTGCCATGCGTACCGGCCACGGCCAGCACATGGCGGCCTTGCAGCACATGCTCGGCCAGCCATTGCGGGCCGGACGTGTAGGGCAGGCCGGCGTCGAGGATGGCCTCCATCAGCGGGAAGCGCTCGCCGCGCGTGACGACGTTGCCGATGACGAAGACGTCGGGCTCGAGCGCCAGCTGCTCGGCACCGAAACCGGTGATCAGCTCGATGCCCAGCGCTTCGAGCTGCGTGCTCATCGGGGGGTAGACGTTGGCGTCGCAGCCGGTGACCCGGTGGCCGGCTTCGCGCGCCAGCGCCGCCAGGCCGCCCATGAAGGTGCCGCAGATGCCGAGGATGTGCAGGTGCATGTCAGCGCGCCCGGGTGGGCGTCAAGGGGTCAGCGCAGGGCCTTGCGGGCCGCGTCCAGCGTGGCGTCGATGTCGGCCTGGCTGTGGGCCGCCGACACGAAGCCCGCTTCGTACAGCGCCGGAGCAAGATAGATGCCCGCATCCAGCATCGCGTGGAAGAAGCGGTTGAAGCGGTCCTTGTCCGTCGTCATGACGGTGGTGTAGTTCTGCGGCAGCTCGGGCAGCAGGAAGAAGCCGAACATGCCGCCCTGGCAGTCGGCACTGAACGGCACGCCGTTCTCCGCCGCCACCGCCTTCAGGCCGTCGACCAGCTGCTGCGTGCGTGCCGACAGCGCCTCGAAGAAGCCGGGCTTCTGGATCTCGCGCAGCGTCGCCAGGCCGCAGGCCGTGGCCACCGGGTTGCCCGACAGCGTGCCGGCCTGGTAGACGCCGCCCAGCGGCGCCAGGTGGGCCATGACCTCGCGCCTGGCGCCGAACGCCGCCAGCGGCATGCCGCCGCCGATGACCTTGCCGAACACCGAGATGTCCGGCGCGAAGCCGGGAATGAGCCGGGCGTAATGCGACTGCGCGCCGCCGAGCGCCACGCGGAAGCCGGTCATGACCTCGTCCAGCACCAGCAGCGCGCCATGCTGCGTGCACAGCCGCCGCATCGCGCTCATGAAGGGCAGCGAGGCGCGCACGAAGTTCATGTTGCCGGCGATGGGCTCGACGATGACGCAGGCCAGCTCGTGGCCGTGCTCGGCGAAGGCCGCCTCCAGCTGCGCGACGTTGTTGTATTCCAGGACCACCGTGTCGGCCGCCGCGCCGGGCGTCACGCCCGCGCTGGTCGGGTGGCCGAACGTGGCCAGGCCCGAGCCGGCCTTCACCAGCAGCGCATCGGTGTGACCGTGGTAGCAGCCCTCGAACTTGATGAACTTGGGGCGGCCGGTGGCGCCACGCGCCAGCCGGATGGCGCTCATCGTCGCCTCGGTGCCGGAGCTGACCAGGCGCACCTGGTCGACGCTGGGCACCAGCTTCAGGATCTCCTCGGCCAGCTCGATCTCGCGCTCCGTCGGTGCGCCGAAGGAGAAGCCCTCGACGGCCGCCTTCTGCACCGCGTCGAGCACGGCCGGGTGGCCGTGGCCCAGGATCATCGGGCCCCAGGAGCCGATGTAGTCCACATAACGCTTGCCCTCGGCGTCATGGATGTAGGCGCCTTCGCCGCGGGCGATGAAGCGCGGCGTGCCGCCGACGGCGCGGAAGGCGCGCACGGGCGAGTTGACGCCGCCGGGGATGACGCGCGCGGCGCGCTCGAAGAGTTCGGAATTGCTGGCCATGTGGGTTCGGATCGTTGCGGCCGGCTGCCGCGGCGCCGGCAGCGCCGGGCCGTGGGCGGCGCCGCGTCGGGGCGGCGCGCCGGCTTGGGGCTAGTGCATGCGGCGCGGGGTCTTGGGCGCCGGTTCGGGGGCGGTGTCTTCGGGCTCCGGCTCGGCACCGTCCTCGTCGGCCGGCGGCAGGGCCCAGAAGAAGCGGTCGGGCACGACGTTGCCCATGCCGGGGCGGAAGCCCGCGTCCAGCGACTGGTCCAGGAAGGACAGCGCCTCGCTGACCGCCGAGTGCAGCTCCGCGCCCACCGACAGCAGCGCGGCCAGCGCGGCCGACAGCGTGTCGCCGGCGCCGACGAAGGCGGTCTCGAAGCGCTCGAACTTCTCGCCGGTGATCGGGCCCTGCGAATTGGCCAGCACGTTGTCGACGAACTGGTTGGGCAGCTGCATGCCGGTCACCAGCACATGCTGCGCGCCGGCCTGCGCGGCGGCCACCGCCAGCTCGCGGGCCGACGGCGCACGCTCGCTGTCCCAGTCGGGCAGCAAAAAGTCGGTCATGGTCTTGTGGTTGCCCACCAGCACGGCGGTCTGCGGCAGCACCAGCTCGCGCAGCGCGTCCAGGTACTGCTGCTGCTCGTCCTCGTCGATCCAGGCCACCGAGGGCAGGTAGGTCACCAGCGGCACATCGGGGTAGTCGCTCAGCACTTCGGCGACCGCGCTGACCGACTCGGCGTTGCCCAGGAAGCCGACCTTCCAGGCGGTGATGGGCACGTCTTCCAGGATGTGGCGGGCCTGCTCGGCCACCGTGTCGGGGTCGAGGTTCTCGTGCTCGAACACCTCGGCGGTGTCGCGCAGCACGACCGCCGTGACCACGGGCAGGCAATGCGCGCCCATGGCCGCGATGGTCGCCACGTCGCCGGCCAGGCCGCCGGCTGTCTCTTATACACATCTGACGCTGCCGACGAAGGCTTAGGT
>CAXDTK010000165.1:0-11988 GCA_963992225.1 uncultured Comamonadaceae bacterium
GGTCGTTGAAGTCCGGAATGATGTTGTTGACCGGGCAGCCGTTGTTGCAGAACGGCGTGCCGCAGTCCATGCAGCGGGCGCCCTGCTGCTTGGCCTGCTCGGCGTTCAGGCCGATGACGAATTCCTTGTAGTTCTTGACGCGAGCGGGGACGGGCTCGTAGCCCTCTTCCAGGCGCTCGTACTCCATGAAGCCGGTGACTTTCCCCATGCTTCTTCTCCTCAGACCTTGGCGGTGACAACGGCTTCAGGCGACTTCGCCTGAGCGATGGTTTGTGCGGCTTCCTTGGCGGCGTTCAGCTCACCCAGCGCGCGGCGGTATTCGTTCGGGAACACCTTGACGAACTTGGCACGCGACTCGGCCCAGTGGTCGAGGATGTCGCGCGCACGCTGGCTGCCGGTCCAGCGGTGGTGGTCCTCCAGCAGCTTGCGCAGGATGGCCTCGTCGGTCTGCGGCTCGCGGTCCACGCCGTCGACACCCTTGGTCTTGTGCCAGATGGCCTTGTCGACGCTGGCCTCCTGCTCGTGCGCAGGCAGCAGCTTCTCCAGCGAGACCATGCTGGTGTTGCAGCGCTTGGCGAAGTGGCCGTCCTCGTCATAGACGTAGGCGATGCCGCCGCTCATGCCGGCCGCGAAGTTGCGGCCGGTCTTGCCCAGCACGGCGACGGTACCGCCGGTCATGTACTCGCAGCCGTGGTCGCCGGTGCCCTCGACCACCGCCGTGGCGCCCGACAGGCGCACCGCAAAGCGCTCGCCCGCCACGCCGCGGAAGAAGGCCTCGCCGCGCGTGGCGCCGTACAGCACGGTGTTGCCGACGATGATGTTCTGCGTCGCGTTGCCGCGGAACTCGATGGACGGGCGCACGACGACGCGGCCGCCGGACAGGCCCTTGCCGGTGTAGTCGTTGGCGTCACCGATCAGGTAGAAGGTGATGCCCTGCGCCAGGAAGGCGCCGTAGCTCTGGCCGCCCGTGCCTTCCATCTGGATGAAGACGGTGTGGTCGGGCAGGCCCTCGGGGCGGCGGCGGATCAGCTCGCCCGACAGCATGGCGCCCACCGTGCGGCGCACGTTGGTGACCTCCTGCATGAACTGCACCTTCTCGCCCTTCTCGAAGGCGGGCAGGCACTTCTCGATGAGCTTGACGTCCAGCGCCTTGGCCAGGCCGTGGTCCTGCACGTCGTTGTGGATGCGGGCCACGTCGGCCGGCACGTTCGGGCGGTGGAAGATGCGGGCGAAGTCCAGGCCCTTGGCCTTCCAGTGCGAGATGGCCTTCTTGGTGTCCAGCCAGTCGCTGCGGCCGATCAGCTCGTCGAACTTGCGCACGCCCAGCTGGGCCATGATCTGGCGCGCTTCCTCGGCGACGAAGAAGAAGTAGTTGACGACATGCTCGGGGCGGCCCGAGAACTTCTTGCGCAGCACCGGGTCCTGCGTGGCCACGCCCACCGGGCAGGTGTTGAGGTGGCACTTGCGCATCATGATGCAGCCCTCGGCCACCAGCGGCGCCGTCGCGAAGCCGAACTCATCGGCCCCCAGCAGCGCACCGATGACCACGTCGCGGCCGGTCTTCATCTGGCCGTCGGCCTGCACGCGCACGCGGCCGCGCAGGCGGTTGACCACCAGCGTCTGCTGCGCCTCGGCCAGGCCCAGTTCCCACGGCGTGCCGCAATGCTTGATGGACGACCAGGGCGAGGCGCCCGTGCCGCCGTCGTGGCCGGCGATGACGATGTGGTCGGCCTTGGCCTTGGCCACGCCGGTGGCGATGGTGCCCACGCCCACTTCGGACACCAGCTTGACCGAGATGTCGGCACGGCTGTTGACGTTCTTCAGGTCGTGGATGAGCTGGGCCAGGTCCTCGATGGAGTAGATGTCGTGGTGCGGCGGCGGGCTGATGAGGCCCACGCCCGGCACGGAATGGCGCAGGAAGCCGATGTACTCGCTCACCTTGCCGCCGGGCAGCTGGCCGCCCTCGCCCGGCTTGGCGCCCTGGGCCATCTTGATCTGGATCTGATCGGCGCTGACCAGGTATTCCGTCGTGACGCCGAAGCGGCCGGACGCCACCTGCTTGATCTTGGAGCGCAGCGAGTCGCCCTCCTGCAGCTCGTAGTCGGCCTCCATGATCTTGTGGCCCAGCACGTCGCCGATCTTGCTGCCGCCGGTGATCTTGATGCCCTTGAGCTCGTTGCGGTAACGGGCCGGGTCCTCGCCGCCCTCGCCGGTGTTGCTCTTGCCGCCGATGCGGTTCATCGCGACGGCCAGCGTGGCATGGGCCTCGGTGGAGATGGAGCCCAGCGACATCGCGCCGGTGGCGAAGCGCTTGACGATCTCGCTGGCCGGCTCGACCTCCTCCAGCGGTACGGCCTTGGACGGGTCGAATTTGAACTCGAACAGGCCGCGCAGCGTCATGTGGCGCTTGCTCTGGTCGTTGATGAGCTGGGCGTATTCCTTGTACGTCTCGAACTTGCCGCTGCGCGCGCTGTGCTGCAGCTTGGCGATGGCGTCCGGCGTCCACATGTGCTCTTCGCCGCGCGTGCGCCAGGCGTATTCGCCGCCGGCGTCCAGCATGCCGTCCAGCAGCGGGTCGTCGCCGAAGGCCGCCTCGTGCATGCGGATGGCCTCCTCGGCCACCTCGAACACGCCGATGCCGCCGACCTGCGTGGGCGTGCCGCGGAAGTACTTCGCGACGAAGTCCGCCTTCAGGCCGATGGCCTCGAAGATCTGCGCGCCGCAGTAGGACATGTAGGTCGAGATGCCCATCTTGGACATGATCTTGGACAGGCCCTTGCCCACGGCCTTGATGTAGTTGTAGCGGGCCTGTTCGGCCGTCAGCTTGGCCGGCAGCTCGTCGCCCATGGCCTCCAGCGTCTCCAGCGCGAGGTAGGGGTGGACGGCCTCGGCGCCATAGCCGGCCAGCACGGCGAAGTGGTGCACCTCGCGCGCCGTGCCGGTCTCGACGACCAGGCCGGCCGTGGTGCGCAGGCCTTCACGGACGAGGTGATGGTGCACGGCCGACAGGGCCAGCAGCGCAGGGATGGCCACGCGGTCCTGGCTGAGGTGCCGGTCCGTGATGATGAGGATGTTGTGGCCGGTCTTCAGCGCATCGACGGCGGAGGCGCACAGCGACGCCAGCTGGGCCTCGACGCCCTCGCGGCCC
This sequence comes from uncultured Comamonadaceae bacterium, assembly GCA_963992225.1. GTDB lineage: Bacteria > Pseudomonadota > Gammaproteobacteria > Burkholderiales > Burkholderiaceae_C > Pelomonas. The sequence goes on from CAXDTK010000165.1 coordinate 3,149, forward strand.
CACTCGCGCGGATAGGTGATGTCCAGCTCGCTGGGCTTGAACTTGCCGTTGGTGGGCGCCTCGATGTTGCGCAGGCGCGCCATGTCGTCGAAGTCCAGGATGGGCTGGCTCACCTCCAGGCGCATCGGCGGGTTGATCGCGTTGATGTCCAGCAGGTTGGGCTTGGGGCCGATGAAGCTGTTCAGCGACATCACGATGTTCTCGCGGATCGGGTCGATCGGCGGGTTCGTGACCTGGGCGAACAGCTGCTTGAAGTAGTTGTAAAGCGGCTTGTTCTTGCCCGACAGCACGGCCAGCGGCGAGTCGTTGCCCATCGAGCCTATGCCCTCCTCGCCGTTGGCGGCCATGGGGGCGAGCAGGAACTTGAGGTCTTCCTGCGTGGTGCCGAAGGCCTGCTGGCGGTCCAGCAGCGGCGCCGTGAAGCCCGGGCGCGCGGCCATGGGCACCTCGATGTCGTCCAGCTTGACGCGGACGTTCTCGATCCACTGGCGGTAGGGGCGCGCGTTGGCGAACTGGTTCTTCAGCTCCTCGTCGTCGACGATGCGGCCCTGCTCCAGGTCGATGAGGAACATCTTGCCGGGCTGCAGGCGCCACTTCTTGACGATCTTGCTTTCCGGGATCGGCAGCACGCCGGACTCGGACGCCAGCACGACGAGGTCGTCGTCGGTGATGCAGTAGCGGGCCGGGCGCAGGCCGTTGCGGTCCAGCGCGGCGCAGACCTGGCGGCCGTCGGTGAAGGCCATGGCGGCGGGGCCGTCCCACGGCTCCATCATGGCGGCGTGGTACTCGTAGAAGGCGCGGCGGCGCTCGTCCATGCCCTCGTGCTGCTCCCAGGCTTCCGGGATCATCATCATGGCCGCATGGGCCAGCGGGTAGCCTGCCATCGTCAGCAGCTCGATGGCGTTGTCGAAGGTGGCCGTGTCGGACTGGTGCTCGAAGCTGATCGGATAGAGCTTCTTCAAGTCATCGCCCAGCACCGGCGACTTCATGACGCCCTCGCGGGCGCGCATCCAATTGAAGTTGCCCTTGACCGTGTTGATCTCGCCGTTGTGGCAGACCATGCGGTAGGGGTGGGCGAGCGGCCACTCGGGGAAGGTGTTGGTCGAGAAGCGCTGGTGCACCAGCGCGATGGCCGAGACGACGCGCGGGTCGGCCAGGTCCAGGTAGTACTTGCCCACCTGATCCGCCAGCAGCAGGCCCTTGTAGATGACGGTGCGGCAGCTCATGCTGGGCACGTAGTACTCGCGGCTGTGCGTCAACTTGAGCGCCTGGATGGCGCTGGAAGCCGTCTTGCGGATGACGTAGAGCTTCCGCTCCAGCGCGTCGGGCACGATGATGTCCGGGCCACGGCCGATGAAGATCTGGCGGATCACCGGCTCCTTCTCGCGCACGGTGGGCGACATGGGCATGTCGCGGTCGACCGGCACGTCACGCCAGCCCAGCAGCACCTGACCTTCGGCCTTGACGGCACGGGCGAGTTCCTGCTCGCAGGCCAGGCGCGAGGCGGCTTCCTTGGGCAGGAAGATCATGCCGACCCCGTACTCGCCGGGCGGCGGCAGCGTCACGCCCTGCTTGGCCATTTCCTCGCGGTAGAACTCGTCCGGGATCTGGATCAGGATGCCGGCGCCGTCGCCCATCAGCTTGTCGGCACCGACCGCGCCGCGGTGATCCAGGTTCTCGAGGATCTTCAGGCCCTGCTGGACGATGTGATGCGCCTTGTGGCCCTTGATATGAGCCACGAAGCCCAGGCCGCAGGCGTCTTTTTCATTGGCCGGGCGGTAGAGGCCGCGCTCGGTGAGGTCTTGGATTTCCGACTGAATCTGCGCGGCGTGGCTCATGGCGCCCTCCTGGATCACAACAGGGCGGAAGCGTAATGCAGCCGCACAATTGCGGCAACTTCATTAAAATAGGGTCAGATTCTTTTTAATAAAACCATGCTCGGCATCTCAGAATAAATAGGGACATAGTCAAGAATCGCCGCGCAACGGCGCCGTCGCCTTCTTGGGTCGGCCGCGCGGCCGCGGGGCGACAACCGCTGCATGGTCCACCGCGAGCGGCCGGAGGAAAGCCTCGCTCCCTACCGGGCGCCCGCGCAACGCGGCCTCCGTAAACCGCGCCTGCTCCGCCGTGCCCACCCCTTGCGCCATGAACTCCCGATAGGCATGTTCACGCTCGAAGGGCGTATTGCCGAGCGACCAGTACATCTCGTGTTCGGTGACCACCGCGCTGCGCGCCAGGCCCAGGTGGTGCGCCGCGCTGGACCAGGGCCAGTGCGCCGGGTCCGCGCAGAGGCCGGCGCGCACCGGGTTCAGTTCGATGTAGCGCATGCAGGCCAGCAGATGCCGGTCGCCCTCGATCAGGCCGGCCCGGAACCGCCCTTCCCAGAGCGTGCCGCTGCGTTGATGCCGCACGTTGAACCAGCCGACATAGCGCCGCCCCAGCGACTGCATCATCCGGCTGAGCGCCTCGGCGGTGGAAGGCGTCGCCAGCAGATGCAGGTGGTTGTCCATCAGCACATAGGCATGGATGGCCACGCCATGCTGGTGGGCCACCTCCCTCAATGTGGACAGCAGGTATTCCCTGTCGAGGTCACTGAAGAAGATCGCCTGGCGGTTGTTGCCACGCAGGATGACATGGTGGGGCTGGTGGGCCAGGATGAGGCGTGGGAGGCGGGCCATGGGCAGCAGTGGGAGCCGGAACGGTCACCAAGAATAGCGACTCCGACCCCATTTTGATAGCTGCCGCCTTAGAACAGCGACTGTCCCGTCAGGCGTTGGTGCTCACGGATGGCGAAGCGGTCCGTCATGCCGGCGATGTAGTCGGCGCAGGCGCGCTCCCGGTCGGCACGCCCGGCGAAGTCGGCGGGCATCTCGGCGGCATCCGCCGCATAGGCAGCGAAGAGGTCGCGCAGCACCTGCTCCGCCCGGGCCCGCGTGGACTGCACCTGCGGATGCCGGTACAGGTTGGCGAACAGGAAGCGCTTCAGCGCGGTGCTCTTCGTGCGCATCTCCGGGCTGAAGCACAGCAACGGCCGGTCGGCGCGACGCACGGCGGCCGCATCGGCGGGCGCCGCCTGCACCAGTGCGGCGCGCGTCGCGTCGATGATGTCGTAAACCTGGGCGGACAGCATCCGGCGTATCGTCTCGAACAGCAGCCGCTTGCCCAGCAACCCGGGGTGGGCGTCCAGCGCCGCGCGCCAGTGCTCGCGGACGAGTTCCACCTCCAGCAACTGCTCCAGCTCGATGAGCCCCGAGCGCACGCCGTCGTCCACGTCGTGCGCGTTGTAGGCCACCTCGTCGGCGAGATTGCAGAGCTGCGCCTCCAGGCTGGGTTGCCCGCCGTTCAGGAAGCGCGCCGCGATGCCCTCCGGCTCCACAGCCTCGATCAGTTCGGCGTTGCGCCGTGAGCAATGCTTGAGGATGCCCTCGCGCGTCTCGAAGCACAGGTTCAGGCCGTCAAAGGCCGGGTAGCGCTGCTCCAGATGATCGACCACCCGCAGCGACTGCAGGTTGTGCTCGAAGCCGCCATGGCCGCGCATGCAGTCGTCGAGCACATCCTGGCCCGCATGGCCGAAGGGCGTGTGGCCGAGGTCGTGGGCCAGCGCGACGGCCTCGACCAGATCCTCATCCAGCCCCAGGCTGCGCGCGATGGAGCGGCCCAGCTGGGCCACCTCCAGCGAGTGCGTCAGACGGGTGCGGAACAGATCACCCTCGTGGTTCAGGAAGACCTGGGTCTTGTAGACCAGGCGCCGGAAGGCCGTGCTGTGGATGATGCGATCCCGGTCGCGCTGGAATTCGCTGCGGGTCGGCGCCGGCAGCTCGGGCAGGCGACGGCCCCGGCTGGAGGCCGGGTCGGCGGCATAGGCCGGGCGCATGCCGGTGATCATGCCGCCCCGTACGCTGCCAAGGTGTCGACGATGAGCGCATCGGGCACGGCATGCAGCCCGGCCCGCCCCAGCGACTCGATCAGCACGAAGCGGATCGCGCCCGCCTCGGCTTTCTTGTCGACGCGCATCAGCTGCAGGTAGCGCTCGGCGCCCAGCCTGGGCGGCTGCACCGGCAGGCCGGCCCGGCCGATCAGGGCGCGCAACCGCTCAACGAACTCGCCGGGCACCAGGCCCATGCGCTGCGACAGGTCTGCCGCAAGCACCATGCCGCAGCCTACGGCCTCGCCGTGCAGCCATTCGCCGTAACCCAGTCCCGACTCGATGGCATGGCCGAGGGTGTGGCCGAAGTTCAGGATCGCCCGCAGACCCTGCTCGCGCTCATCCTGACCGACCACATCGGCCTTGATCTCGCAGCTGCGCCGCACGGCATGGGCAAGCGCAGCCTTGTCGCGCGCCAGCAGCGCATCGAGATGCTCCTCGATCCAGCCCAGAAAGCCGGCGTCCGCGATGGGGCCGTACTTGATGACCTCCGCGAGCCCCGCGCGCAGCTCACGGTCTGGCAGGCTGTCCAGCGTGTCGAGGTCGGCAATGACACGTTCCGGCTGGTAGAAGGCGCCCAGCATGTTCTTGCCCAGCGGGTGGTTGATCGCCGTCTTGCCCCCGACCGATGAATCCACCTGGGCCAGCAGCGTCGTGGGCACCTGCACGAACGGCACGCCGCGCATGTAGATGGCGGCGGCAAAGCCGGTCATGTCGCCGATCACGCCGCCACCGAGCGCAAACAGCACGGTCTTGCGGTCCAGCGCCTCGGCCAGCAGGTGGTCGCAGATGCGGTTCAGCGTGGCCCAGTCCTTGTGCTGCTCACCATCCGGCAACACGACCAGGTCGACGCGGGCATAGGCGGCCAGCAACTGCTGCCGCAAGCGGTCAGCGTAGAGCGGCGCCACCGTGGCGTTGGTGACGATCACCGCAGCCGCCGCGCGGGGCAGCCCCTGCCAGCTCGCCGGCTCGCTCAGCAGCCCGGCGCCGATGCGGATCTCGTAGTCGCGTTGATCGGGAAGCGGGATGTGGACAGTAGCGATGGCGGCCATGCGGACGAGTGTAAGAGCCGCCCCCTTCGTACGCCGTCAAGCCGCCATCGGCGGCATGTCAAAGTGGCTCGGCGCCCACCGTGGCCGCGACCCGCGAGGGGTCCAGCAGGCCCGCCAGCTCAAGCTGCATCAGCGCCATGTTGACCAGCGCATGCACCGAGGGCCGGGCACTTTCCAGCACGTAGTGCGCGCAGCGGCGGTAGAGCGGGTCGCGCTGCTGGTGCAGCTCGCGCAGCCGTGCCAGCGGATCCCGCACCTGCAACAGCGGTCGCGTCGTGTCATGCCGCAGCCGGCGGAACAGGTCTTCCGGCGTGGAACGCAGATACAGCACCACGGCGCCGTTGTGGAGCAGCTCGCGGTTGCGCTCCCTCAGCACGGCGCCCCCGCCGGTGGCCAGCACGAAGTCGCCGGGACGCCCCAGCAGGTCAGCGATGACCTCGGTCTCCAGGTCCCGGAACGCCTCTTCCCCGTGGCGCTCGAAGAACTGCTTGATGCTGCCCCCGATACGCTGCTCGATCTCGTGGTCCGAATCGACAAAAGGCACGCCGATCTGGCGTGCCAGTTGCTTGCCGACGGTGGACTTGCCACCGCCGGGCATGCCGATCAGCGCAAGCTTCAGGGGCAACTGCTCTGCCTGACGACCGAGAAGGAGTAGGACGTCCCCGTGCCGCGCGGGCTGGTGAATGTCACGTTGACGACGCCTGCACTTGCAGTGTCGAAATTGAAACTGACGTTCACCAGGCTCGCCTGCGAGGTGTTGGGCACCGGCGAGCCGCCACCCACCGTGGCCGAGAACCCGGTCGTCGGCGTGGACGCCGTGATGGTGGTGCCCGCCGGCATCGGGTTCAGGCGCGGCAGCACGGTGTAGCTGCTGGCCAGGCTGGGATTGGCGGCCGCGCTGCTGAGCAGGCCCGGATTGGCGTCCGCGGCAATCAGCGTGAAGCTGCCGCTGGAGCCCACGTTGCAGATCACATCGCCGCCTGCCAGGTAGTAGTTGTTGAACTGCGAGGCCAGCGGGCCGGTCTGCATGGGCAGCGTGCCGTTCGCCTGCGTCACACGGGAGCTGACACCTGGCCAGAGCGGACGCGCCACCGACGTGGAGAGCACCGTTTCGACCGCTCGGCGGACATAGATCTGGCCCGAGCCCGTCCACTTCCCGTCGCAGGTGGCGGGAACGCTGGGCGTGTACCCCGTGAGACCAAAGATCGGGGTATTCGAAGACGCCGTACAGGCCGAGCTGGTATTGCCGCTTAGGTTGACGCCGATGAACTCGTCCAGCGTGGCATCGAAGACGCCGTCGTAATTGCGGTCCTTGAAGATGTTGCCGAGGTCCTGGAAATCCTCGCCGGCGTCGTAGATGTTGTTGCCGTTCTTGTCGATGAACGACTCCTCGCCGAGCGCATAGGCCACGATGGTCACGCGCCCATCGATGGGCTTGGGCTGGGCGGACACGAAGTTCGCCGTGGCCTGGGAGATGCCGTTCGTCTGCGACACCATCTTGGTCGACTCGACCTGGCCACCCTCGGCCACAAAGTTGATGGTGGTGCCGGTCGGGACCGGGTTGCCGCTGCGGTCAGCAACGATCAACGTGTAGGTATTGGGCACGTTGTCGATGCCGTAGCCCTCGATGTTGATCGTCTGCTGGGCCATCGAGAAGTTCAACTGGGACGGCAGGCCGATACCCACGCTCAGGTTGCTGGACACCGTGGCGATGGTGGCGCCCTGCAGCCTGGCGTGGATGCGAACCGGTGTCGGCTGCGTACCCGAATTCACCCGCACGGAGACACGGCCCAGCGCATTGGAGGTCTGCGTGAAAGGGCTGGCCGACGGCGGATCGACGGACTCCACGCCGCGGCCTTCCATGGTCACGCCGCCGGCACCCGTCTGCAGGCGCAGTTCGACAACGCGGTTCGGCAAGGGATTGCCGGCGGCGTCTCGCACCTCGAAGGTGACGATGGACGACTCGGTGAAGCCAGAACCCTTCAGGAAGATCTGCTCGGGCGACGACGAAATGAAGGCCAGGCTGACCGCCGACGGTGCAGCGATGGGCAAGGTCAGTTGCCGCGCCGTGGACGTGCCGTCGATGACGACCTGCAGCAGGTCGGAGGGCTGGATGGCACCGCAGCCGTTGTCACGGTACTGCAGCGTCACGGTATTGCTGGTCGCGGACACCGCGGCCGGCGAGACGGTGGCCTTGCCGGCAGCGGCGCAGGACGACGACACGCTGAGCTTGACCGGGGAGTCGACGGCGGCACCGGTCAGGGTGAGCGTCAAGGTGTCCTGCCCGTAGGCCGACAGGGTGGCCGGTCCGGTGAAGCTGGCGATGGTGGCGTTGGTGGCCTGCACCTGGAAGCCCTGGCTGGCGGACAGCGTGGCACCGGCGTACTGCACGGTGGCCGTGATCTCATCCGCGCCGGCGGAGGCCGACGTCGCCGGCGACAGCAGCGTGACGGCCTTGCCCGTGGCATCGGTCAGCGCAGTGCCGACATTGGTGCGCCCCAATGCGCGCACGACGGCGAAAGTGACCACCTGGCCGGCGACCGGCTGGCCCCGTGTATCGGTCAACGTGGCGGTGACCGTGGCCGGCACGGCAGAGCTCACGGAAGTCGACGACAGGCCCAGCTGGAGCACCGGCGTGCCGGGCGAAGTGGCACTGACCACCTGGACAGGCTTGCTGTCGGTCGCGCCGATGTTGTTCACCGTCACGCTGGCCTTGACGACATCCGCGCCATTGGCGGTCGAGGTGGCGGGCGTGACGGTCACGCGGGCCACGCCGGTGGTGTCGCTCAGCGCGGTCGAGGCGTCGAACTTCACCAGCCCGAACTGCGAGCTGAACTGAACGAGTTGGCCGGCAACCGGGTTGCCGGCCACATCGCGCACCAGCACGCTGGCGGTCGAGGATGTCGCGGTCGAGGAGATGTTGGAATTGCTCAGCGTCATCGTGGCAGTCGGGGACTCGCCGACGATCTGCACGATCACGTTGCTGGCCAGGAACTGGTCGGCGTAACTGGTGGTCACGCGCAAGGTGTCCGTCGACGACGTCGCGCCGGCCGTCGTGCCGAGCTTCAGCGTGCTGCGCACGATGCCGTTGCTGTCGGTCGGGCCGGTTTCGGGCGACGGCGCAACGTTGATGATGGAGGACGGCGTGAAGGTGACGACCTGATTGGCCACCGGCTGGCCGGCGGCATCACGCAGCGTCGCGGTGACCTGGGGCGCAGGCTGCGACAGACGCAGCGTCACGGTGGCCGGGCTGACAGTCAGCGTCGGCAGCGCGTTGGTGACCGTGAAGGCCTGTTGCGCGCTGACCGTGGTCGATCCGATCGTGGCAAAGGCGGTGACGTAATCCGCTCCCGTGACGCCCGAGGTGCTGGCCTTCAGCTGCGCGGTGGCCTGACCATTGGCGTCGGTACGCACGGTGGCCACGGACAGGTCCGCGAGATTGCCGCGGCCGGTCGCCAGACTGACCACCACATCGGACAAAGCCACGCCGGTCGCCGACTTCAGCTGGATGGTCACGGCCGAGCCCACGGCCGGCGTGATCTGGGTGGTGGACAGCGCCACGCTGAGGGCCGGGCCGGTGGTCGTGCCGGTCGGCGACGGCGTGACGACAGAGACTTGCGCCGTCTTCGTGATGGAGCCGCTGGCGGCCGTCACGGTGATCGTGCGCTTGGACTGGTCGGCGCCGATGCGGACCGAGCCCGTCACGATGCCGGCAGCATCGGTCTTGCTCGCGCTGGTCGAGACCAGCGCATTGGCGTCCACGGACACCGAGACCGGCACATCCGCGATGGTGTTGCGGTTGGCGTCCACCGCATAGACGGTGACCAGCACCGACCCGGTGCCGTCGGCGGGCAGCGTCGAGC
>CAXDTK010000166.1:0-11952 GCA_963992225.1 uncultured Comamonadaceae bacterium
GCGAGCCCGGCTTTGTGCGCTGCCGAGCCGGGGGTGACACGCAGCACGAACACGCCCTTGCTTCCCGTCAGCGCAAGCAGGCGCTGATTGAGCTGTTCGTCCACCTCGATGCCAAGCACCGGGCGGATGTATTTGCCGGTCTTGATGAGTTGCGGCACTACCCGCATGACGGTGTCCACCGGCACGGCAAAACCGATCCCGGCCGAGGCGCCGGAGGGGCTGTAGATCGCCGTGTTGATGCCGATAAGCCGACCGGCCGAATCGAGCAGGGGGCCGCCCGAGTTGCCGGGGTTAATGGCGGCGTCGGTCTGAACCAGGTGATCAATGGCCGGGCCGCCCGCTTCTCCCGGTAACGAGCGGTCGAGCGCGGAGACGATGCCGGTGGTGAGCGTCCAGTCCAGGCCAAAGGGGTTGCCGATAGCAAACACCTTCTGTCCCACCTTGAGGTCGGCGCTGGTGCCGACCGGCACGGCAGGCGGGCGTTTGAAGCCGACGCCGATCTTGAGTACGGCGATGTCGTGTGCTGGGCTGGCCCCCACCAGCGCGGCCTGGTAGTCGCGGCCATCGGCGAGTTTGACGGTGGCTTCGGACGCGCCCTGGATGACGTGGAAGTTGGTGACGACGTGGCCGGCGTCGTCCCAAATGAAGCCCGATCCCGTGCCACGGGGCACGGAGAAGACATTGCGCGTCCAGACGTCGCGCACCAGCTGCGCGGTGGTGATGTAGACCACCGAGGCGCGTGATTTTTCGAACAGTTCGATGGTGGCCTTTTCGTCCGCCGCCAAGTCGCCGCGCGCCGTCACGGTGCGCTCTGCCGCCTCGCGCGGACTGAACCATGCCTCGATGGCGGGTAAGAACTGCCACAGCAGCATGAGCGCAGCAATGCTGGCGGTGATGAAGATCCAGCGACGGATAAAGTGGTCCTGTGGCGGGCGACCGTACGGGTCGGGGTAGGCCATGAGAAGTCTCCTGTTGATAGGCGATCAGCGCCATAGCCCGCTCGGGCGCCAGCGCGGCGGGCGCGGCGTCACAGCGGATTCCGGCAAGAAATGGGGCGCGTGAAACGGCAAGGCTGTTGCTGGTCCAGGCGCCAACGTCAGCAGGCGTGAGATACGATCTTGCGTTGCCGGATGGGTGCGCAACCAGGAAGGCTCGGGATTGCCCCATCCCGGCCACAGTCAGGCACGCCAGGAGCGGCTGGCCCGCTCGATTTTCGCCAGCGCAGACGCCAGCCCGTGCGGGTCGCCAGTCAGTTCCGCCGCGAGGCGGTCAGCATCGAACTCACGCACGCGAGACAGGCCGAGCTGTGCGAGCAGGGCCAGCTGGGGCGAGGCGATCAGCAGAAGCAGTCCAGGCCAATTGACCGCCACCGCGCCGGCCAGCAGTGCGGGCAAGCTGAACACAATAGCGATCTGTCCGACCATAGCCAGCAGGCTCGTGAGGCGATTGACGGAATCCGCCAGCCCCATGACACGCATATCCTCATTAGCGATGTGCGCGACCTCGTGCGCGAGCACACCCGCCAGTTCGCGCGAACTCAGGTTGCGCAGCAGGCCATCGGTGAGGGCGATCGATGCATGCTGCTTCGAGCCGATAGCGAAGGCGTTGACGACGGCACTGGGCACGTAGTGCGGCACCGGCGTGGCGGACAAACCGGCACGGGCGGACAGTTCGCGCAACATGGCCCAAATCTCGGGGGCTTCGTGCGGGTACAAAGCCCGTGCGCAGTACAGGCGCAAGGTCAAGACGAATGCGGCTGCCGGTTCCAGCAACAGCGTGCCTGCAACTGCAAACAGCGCGAGCCACAGGCCGCTTTCCCCGAACAGCAGGCTTCCTGCGGCGGCTGCGATCCCGACCAGGGTCAGGATCAACAGCCCGGTCTGCAGGCGGTTGAGCCAGCGATGTTGCAACCACGCAGCGCGCAGGTCACTAGGATGATGACGATTCATGCCCAGATGTCTCGGCGACGCGGTCGTCGCGATCGCGCAGCAGCCAGTAAGTGGTACCAAGCGCCAGTGTGGCGCCTGCCAGCGCGGCGATTTTGACGGGACTCGTGTCGGGGTCGAGGACCACGAACTTGCGTGCCAGCGCGATCAGGCCGATGAGGATCACGGTCTTGACCTGGATGATGCTGTCCCGACGCAGCGCCACGCGCACGATGGAATGCTTGAACTCCATCGCAATCAAAAGCGTCATGATCATGCCGAACACGCTCTGGAACACCTTGTGGTCCAGGGGATTGAAGGCATCGAGGACCAGCAGCGTGAAGACGATAGAGATGAGCTGGAGAAGCGACACCACGATGATGACGGCAATCACCGCCGACAGCATGAGCGCGATGACCCGCTCAAAGCGCTCGTAAAAACTCATGATGGCCCACTGGTCACGCAAGACCTGAAATGGGTTGAGGCGTGTTGATTTCATGAAGATGGACTCCCTGCAAAATTGTCGCTGTCGGGACGATGGCGCATTGCACTGATGTTTCGTTCGACTATCTCGGCCGGCATGTCCAGCGCCGACATTACCTGTTCCGTCAACCCAAGGGCTGCGGCAAAGGACTGCTGATAACCCAGCAAGGTGGGTACTCTGAACGCAGCCGTCACCACGGCCGCCACACTGCACCCCACTAGCATTATCAGCGTGACGCTCAGCATGCTCTGCATCGATCAGCGCCCAACCTGCGCCTTTGCCCAGCGCACGATGTCCTGCGCGCCCATGGCGCCCGCCTGACGCCCGATCTCCCGCCCACCTTGGAACAGGGCCAGCGTCGGAATGCTGCGGATACCGAACTGCGCGGCCAGGTGCGGCTCAGCCTCGGTGTTCACCTTCGCCAGCCTGATCCAGGGTTCGAGCTGGCGCGCCGCTTGCTGAAACTGCGGTGCCATCATCTTGCAAGGCCCGCACCACGGCGCCCAGAAATCGACAAGCAAAGGAAGATCGCTGCGCTCCACGTGGCGCCCGAATGTCGCCGTGGTCAACTCGATGGGCTCGCCCGTGAACAAGGGCTGCTGGCAGCGGCCACAGTTAGGTTGATCCGCGAGCTTGGCGGCCGGCACACGGTTGATGGACTGGCAATGCGGGCAGACGATGTGAAGGTGTTCGCTCATGGTGTGGCCCGTTGGGATGTAGAGAGTGAGGTTTCGGACTGGGGGGGCGCCGACTCGCGGGATTCGGACTTCAGCCCCTGGGTCAGCTGACGGATGTCGTTTTCGTCCAGGGTTTCCCGCGCCAGCAGTTCGCGCGCGCAGCGCTCCAGCACCGCGCGGTTGGTATCGAGAATCCGGTAGGCGCGCTCGAACACGCCCATCACGATGTCGCGGATCGCCTGATCGATGCGCGCCTGGGTGGATTCCGCCACCCGGCAACCACCTTGGGCCAGCTCGGGGACGTCGAGAAAACGCGGCCGCTGCGCCTCAAACGCGATGTAGCCGAGTCCCTCGTCCATGCCAAAGCGGGTGATCATGTCGCGCGCGATGTCGGTGGCCCGCGCCAGATCGTCTGCGGCACCGGTCGACAGTTCGCCAAACACCAACTTCTCTGCGGCGCGCCCGCCCAACAGTACGGCGATCTTGTGCTCCAGATCCGCGCGCGTCATCAGGAACCGGTCCTCGGTAGGGCGTTGCAGCGTGTAGCCCAGTGCGCCGATGCCGCGCGGAATTATCGATATCTTGTGTACCGGGTCTGTGCCTGGTAGCGCCAGCGCCACCAAGGCATGGCCCATCTCGTGATAGGCCACCGTCTCGCGCTCCTTCGGGTTGAGGACACGGTTGCGCTTCTCCAAGCCGGCGACGATGCGCTCGATCGCTGCAGTGAAGTCCTGCAGCCCGACCGCACGGGCCTTGCGCCGGGTGGCAGCCAGCGCCGCTTCGTTAACCAGGTTGGCTAGGTCGGCACCAGAAAAGCCGGTCGTCAACGCCGCGACTTGTTCGAGATCGACATCACTGGCCAGGGTAACCTTCTTGACGTGAACCTTCAGGATATCGAGACGGCCTTTCTTATCGGGACGGTCCACCAGCACCTGGCGGTCGAAGCGACCGGCGCGCAAAAGCGCCTGATCGAGAATTTCAGGCCGGTTGGTGGCGGCGAGAATGATGAGCCCCACTGAACTGTCGAAACCATCCATCTCGGTCAGGAGCTGGTTGAGCGTTTGCTCGCGCTCGTCGTGGCCGCTGATGGGGCCTCCGACGCCGCGCGCACGGCCCAGCGCGTCGAGTTCGTCGATGAAGATGATGGCCGGCGCCTGCGAGCGGGCCTGCTCGAACAGGTCGCGCACGCGCGCCGCCCCCACGCCGACGAACATCTCGACGAACTCCGAGCCTGAGATGGAGAAGAACGGCACCCCGGCCTCGCCCGCCACGGCCTTGGCCAGCAGGGTCTTGCCCGTGCCGGGCGGGCCCACCAGCAACACACCTTTCGGGATGCGCGCGCCGAGACGACCGTAGTCCTGCGGGTTCTTCAGAAGATCGACGATCTCGACCAGCTCGGCCTTGGCTTCATCCACACCCGCGACATCGGCAAAGGTCACGCCGGTGTTCTTCTCCATGAACACCTTGGCGCGGCTCTTGCCGATGCTCAGAAAGCCGCCCATGCCCTGCTTCTCGGCGAAGCGGCGGAACAGGAAGAACCAGACGCCGAAGAAGGCCACCGCCGGCAGAATCCAGGAGAGCACATCACGCAGCCAGGTGTTTTCCACCACCCGCGCATAGGGCGCGTCGTACTTGGACAGCCGCTCGGCCAGGTCGGGTTCGACGCGGGTGGCCACGATGGTGGTCTTGCCCCGGCTGTCCGGCGATTTCAGGCGCCCGGTCACCGTGCGGTCCGCCACCAGCACATCGGCGACGCGCCTCTCGGCCAACGCTTTCTCGAATTCGCTGTAGGGTACGGGCTCGACGGTCTTGGCCGCCTGCCAGTAGTTCTGCAGCGTCAGCAGCAACAGACCGGCGACGATCCAGTAGCCAATGTTCCATTGATCTTTCTTTTCCATGGGCAATGTTCCTCGCAAGTCGTGCCGCTAGAGAATGGGGTTGAACAGACGGGCCACCCCGTCGCGCAAGCGGATGACCAGCGGGCGGGCGCGCAACGCCTTCGCCGATATCTCGTTCGATGCATCACGGGCGGCATCAAAAAGGGATTCCAGCCGCGTAGACAGCGCGGTGTCGTACACCTCCACATTGAACTCGAAGTTGAGGCGCAGGCTGCGCGCATCCCAATTGGCCGAACCCAGGCAGCACCACTGGCCGTCTATCAGCATCAGCTTGCTGTGGTCGAACGGGCCAGGCCGTTCGAAGATGCGTACACCGTGCTCCAGCACCTGCCAGTAGTGGGCGCGCGCGGCCCATTGCACCGTGGGATGGTCGCCGTTTGCGGGCGTCACCACCTCGACGCGCACGCCGCGCAACGCGGCCGTGCTCAGCGCCGCGATCATCGGCTGATCGGGCACGAAGTAAGGTGTCCAGATGCGCACCGAATGCTTCGCCGCGCTCAAAGCGCCCATGAAGGTCCAGCGCAGCCGGTCCAGGGCCTCATCGGGACCGGCCTCGATGCCGCGCGCCCAAGAGGTTCCTTGCTCATCAGCCGTTGCGGGCGGTTCGCCCCAGAAACCCTCGTTGAGCCGCTCGCCCGTGGTATCGCACCAATCGTCGGTGAAGCACCGCATCAGATGCGCAACCACCGGCCCGCGCAGACGAAAGTGCAAATCGTGACAGGCCTGCTCCGGCGCATCGGGCCGCCAATACGGGCTGAAGATGTTCATGCCGCCGGTGAAACCCGTCTCGCCATCGATCACCAGCAGCTTGCGGTGATTGCGCAGATGCGCGGCATGCAGGCGCGCGGGAATCAACGTCGGGTTGAACATCGCCGCCGGAACGCCGGCGCGCTGCAAGGCGCGGTAGGCGCTGCGGGGCGTCCAGCGGGCATACACGTCGTCGATCAGCACCCGCACTTGCACGCCGCGCTCATGAGCCCGGCGCAGCGCATCGACGAACTGCGCCCCGATGCCTTGGCTGTCGAAGATGTACGAGGCCAAGGCGACGCTGTACCGCGCCGATTCGATGGCGGCGAGCATGGCCGGGTAGGCCTGCTCGCCATCGACAAGCGGCTCGATGCGGTTGCCGCCGGTCAGCGACTGGCCGGTGGCACGTCCCACCAGGTGGGCCAGACCGGCAAGCGGCGGCGATACAGCCTCGGGCATCGTTGGCGAGAGGTCCTGCCGAACAGCAGGATCTGCCCCCGGGAAGAGCCGCCGCGCCCGCCGCTGGTAACGGTTGATGCCGAACAGCCCATACAGCAGCGAACCGCCCAGCGGCAACAAGGCGATCAGCAGTACCCACAGCGTGGCCGATCGAGGGTCACGCTTGTAGATGACCGCGTGCCCCGCCGTGGGGACAGCGACCGCCAGCGACACGAGGGTGGCTGCCCATGTCAGCCCGTTGGGGTCGGACACGACAGCCTCCCATCGCTCAAGATTCGCCGCCCGCCGGCTTCTTCTTGCGCGCAGGCTTGCTCTCGTCGCTAGGCGGCGTCTCGGCCACGTTCGCGGCATCGGGCTTTTCAGGCTCGGCCGGCTTCGCGGGTGGCTCCTGGCGCTCGAAGACCACCCGTTCGGCCTTGTCATCCCAGCGGGCGCTGGCGTGATCGCCCTTGCCGATACCGCCACCCAGCATCTCGCGCGCCAGTGCCGTCTCCAGCTCGCTGCGGATCAGCCGCTTGAGCTCACGCGCGCCGAACTCGGGCTTGTAGCCTTCCTCCGCGAAGTGATCGATCAAGGTCTGATCGAAGGTCAGCGTCACGCCCTGGCTGGCGGCGTTGCGGGCCACACGATCGAGCTGCAGGCCGACGATATGGCGGATCTCCTCCTTGCCCAGCGCATGGAAGACGATGATCTCGTCGATGCGGTTGATGAACTCGGGGCGGAAGTGTCCGCGCAGCACGTCCATCACCTCGGACTTGGTCTTCTCGTACTCCTCGCCGGCGGCGCCACGGGCCTTAAGCCTACGCTGGATGATGTCCGAGCCCAAGTTCGAGGTGGCGATGATGATGGTATTGGTGAAATCCACCACCCGGCCCTTGCCGTCGGTGAGCCGCCCGTCGTCGAACACCTGCAGCAGGATGTTGTAGACGTCGGGGTGCGCCTTCTCGATCTCGTCCAGCAGCAACACGCTGTAGGGCTTGCGACGCACCTTCTCGGTGAGCTGGCCGCCCTCGTCATAGCCCACATAACCCGGAGGCGCGCCCACCAGGCGTGCCACGGTATGGCGTTCCCCGTACTCGGACATGTCGATGCGCAGCAGCGCACCTTCATCGCCATAAATGGACTCGGCCAGTGCCTTGGCGAGCTCGGTCTTGCCCACGCCGGTCGGCCCGAGGAACAGAAAAGTCGCCACCGGCTTGCCGCCTTCACGCAGGCCCGCGCGCGACAACCGCACGGAATCGGCCACCGCGCGCACCGCTTCGTCCTGACCCACCAGGCGCTCGTGCAGCCGCTGCTCCAGATGCAGCAGCTTCTCGCGCTCTTCCACCGTCAGCTCGTTGACCGGAATGCCGGTCAGGCGCGAGACGATCTGTGCGACATGCTCGGCCTTAACTTCGGCGCTGCCCGAGGCGCGCTCGCGTTCCCATTCCTCGACAAGCTTCTTGAGTTCGGCCTCTTTGGCCTCGATGTGTTTGCCCAGCTCGGCGGCCTTGTCGTATTGCTTGCGCGAGGCCACATAGTCCTGCTCACGCCGCAGCTGGTGCAGTTCGGACTCCAGCTCTTGCACCGCCACCGGGCGGGCTGTGGCCGACAGCTTCACGCGTGCGGCCGCCTGGTCGAGCAGGTCGATGGCCTTGTCAGGCAAAAAGCGCGCGGTGATGTAGCGGTCCGATAACTCGGCGGCGGCGATGATCGCATCCTCGGTGATGCTGACCTTGTGGTGCGCCTCGAAGGTGTCGCGCAGGCCGCGCAGGATCATCATGGTCTGCGCTACCGTCGGCTCGGGCACCATCACCGGCTGGAAGCGACGCTCCAGCGCGGCGTCCTTCTCGATGTACTTCTGATACTCGTTGAGCGTGGTGGCGCCGATCAGGTTCAGTTCGCCGCGCGCCATCATCGGCTTGAACACGTTGGCCACGTCCAGCCCGCCTTCGCCGCCACCCTGGCCGGCACCGACGATGGTGTGCACTTCATCGATGAAGAGAATCATCTCGCCCTGGTGCTCGGTCACTTCCTTGAGCACCTTCTGCACGCGCTCCTCGAACTCGCCGCGGTACTTGGCGCCTGCCACCATGGCGTTGATGTTGAGTTCGACCAGACGCTTGTCGCGCAGCGTCTCGGGCACTTCGCCGGCGACCATGCGCTGCGCCAGCCCTTCGACAATGGCGGTCTTGCCGACGCCGGGCTCACCGATCAGCACCGGGTTGTTTTTCTTGCGCCGGGCCAGCACCTCGATGGTGGTCTCGATCTCCTGCGCACGGCCGATGACCGGATCGAGTTTGCCCTCGCGCGCCATCTTGGTGAGGTCGCGCGAGTATTTATCCAGCTCGGGCGTGTTGGTCGGCGTCTCGGCACGGCCATCCTCGGCCCCTTTGCCGACCACCTTGCTTACCTGCTGGCGCAGCGCTTGCGGCGTGAGGCCGTAACGGCGCAGCAGGTTGGCCGCCACCCCTTCGCCTTCCTCGGCCAGCCCGATCAGGAAATGCTCCGGCCCGACATAAGAGTGACCGAGTTCGTTGGAGGCCACGAAAGCACGGCTGAGGGCGTCCTTGACCCGGGGCGACACGCCGATCTCGCCCTCGAACGGCTTGTCGCCGCGCTTGGCTTCGGATTCGATCTGCCGCTTGAGGTCATCGACCTTGATCTTGAACTGCCCCAGGATGGTCTTGACCACGTCGCTGTCGGATAGCGCCAGCAGCAGATGTTCGGTATCCACCTCGGAGCGGCCAAACTCGGCAGCGTGTTTGGCGGCCTCCTGCAGCAGGGCTTCCGACTGTTCGCTGATACGGCTGGCGAGCCCACTGCCGCGACGGCGCGCGGTGCCCGTACCGGCCGGGGCGGGTTCGCCGAACGAGGCATCGACGACCTCGTCGGCATCGGCCGCCATGGACGGTGCGTCGTCGCCGATGCGGAAGAAGTCACTGCCGAGGAAGTCCTCGAACAGGCCGCTGCGCGAGCCGAACAAGGCTTCTAGCGGCGAGACGGTGCGCTTTTGCTGGCGCACCAGTTGACGGTAATGGTCGTCACACAACAGCATGGTGCTGTGACGACCGTTGAGATTGGCTTCCACCCGCACGGTGGCGGGTTGGCCGCAGACCTGGCATTGTTTTCTGGCCATGCTGATGCTCCTGTAGAGATTGATCTGACGAGGCACCGCCGATCACGGTGCCTCATCTCTTTGTGGTTTTTGAGAAAAACGCGCTGCCCCGCGTCAGCCGTTGATCGGGATCGAGCGCCCCTGCTTGGGCGTACTGGCCTCGCGCTTTTCCATCGTGATCGTGAGCACGCCGTTCTTGAAAGCCGCCTTGATCGTGTCCTGGTTGGCATCGGCCGGCAGGTTCAGAGCGCGCTGAAAGCTGCCGTAGGAGCGCTCCACCCGGTGGAAACCGCCGTCATTCGTTTCCTGCTCCTGACGCTTTTCACCGCGCACCAGCAGCACGTCGTTGTCGAGCGTGATCTGGATGTCTTTTTCCTCGACGCCGGGTACTTCCAGGGCGATCTTGTACTGCTTGTCGGTCTCCTGGATGTCCAGCGCCGGCTTCAGCATGCCCGGCCAGTCCGACGGCCAGCGTGGCATGGCCAGCGTCGGGAAACCGAAGCCTCGAAACGCGTCGTCGAAGAGACGGTCGATCTCGCGATGCAATTGCAGGATGGGACTGACGGGCCCACCAGCCACCGGCAAGTCATTGCGCTGCACTGGCAGCGAGGCAGTGCTCTGTTGTTCTTCCTGCTCCTTCTTGAACCAGTTCCAGGGAGCCAATTTCTTGAAATCAATGTCCATGTCACACCTCCAAAAGAAAAATTGAAGACTCTCGCTCACTCCGTTTGCCTGCGGCGACGGACAGCGCGCCCAGACGACACGGAGTGTTCCGCTGACTTTGGCTGCTCATCTGTGCGTATCACCTCCTTCTTTCTGCCTGCTTGGATCTGATCATTGATCCATCGATCGATTTCACTTTGACGAAACCGCCACGTCCCGCCGACCTTGAAGGCCGGAATCTCCCCGTGCGAGGCGAGCCGGTAAAGCGTCCGCTTGCCGACTTTCAAGTAGGCGGCCAACTCGTCGAGTTTGAAGATCGCCTGCTGGCGCGCTGTCATACCACCCCCACAAGTTCCGTCGTCACGCGGCCTCGCTCGAGGAAATTCTTGCAAGACTTTGCAAGATGTTGGGCCTAAGAACTTATCCGTAAATAGATAAACTACTGTTCCGAGCCGCATTGGGCGCGGTGTTGGATCGAAACCTTGGCGAAACGTGCTGAGTCATGGGCGGTGACGGACGAGTTCTGGCAGCGTGTTGAACCGCTGGTTCCGGTGCGCTCTGCCGCCGACAGAATCTATTTGCGAAAGCCGGGGGCTGGCCGGCCGGCGAAGCCAGCTCGGCTGGTCTTTGAGGCGATCGTCTACGTGCTGCGCACCGGCTGCCAATGGAAGGCGCTACCCAAGGAGCGCTTCGGCAGCGCGAGCGCCATTCACAAGCGCTTTCTCGAGTGGGAGGCCGCCGGCTTCTTTGAGGCTGTGTGGAAGGCTGGCTTGGCTGAGTACGACCAGATGCAGGGCATCTCCTGGCGCTGGCAGAGCGTTGACGGCGCCATGATGAAGGCGCCACTGGCTCAGGAATCCGCAGGCCCCAACCCGACGGATCGGGAAAAAAAAGGGCAGCAAGAGACACCTGCTGGTGGACGGCCGTGGCGTCCCGTTGTCGCTCGTCGTGAGCGGGGCGAACGTTCATGACTGCAAGCGGCTTGACGACGTGCTCTGTGCCATCGTCGTCGACCGCAAGAGCCCGCCACAGCGGCGAAGCAAGCATCTGTGCGCCGACGCGGGTTATCGCGGCCGGGAGCACATTCGCACGATCGAGGCGTACGGCTACATCCCTCACGTCGTTGACCGGCGCCAGGAGGCTGACCGGAAACGGCGCGACCCAACAAGGAAGGCCAGACGCTGGGTCGTCGAGGTGTGCCACAGCTGGTTCAACCGCTTCCGCAAGCTGCTCGTGCGCTACGAGAAACTCGAGCGCAGCTTCCTCGCGCTGAACCATCTCGCTGCGGCAATCATCGCGTTCCGCAAAGTGCCGTCGAGCGTAAACATAATTTACGGATAAGTTCTAAGGCCAGCACTTGCGTTCCTGAATCAGGTCGCGCTCGCTGGTGTTGACCTGAACTTCAGGCTTGCCGACCATCTCACGCTGCAGGCGCCGGTGCCGGATGCACCCCACTATTGTCTATCTTTGTACGCTACCGCAGAGCTGCAAGCCTTCGGCTACTTCAAGGCAATCGGCATTTCCGAGAGAAGAACGTCGAGCATCACAGAAAGCCTCTACAGGAGCGATCCGATTGTTCGAGGAGCATGTCGGACACCGCTGGTTGCCGATCTAGTTAGAACGGCTCCCGGCGTACTTACGTACGGCCAGGTAACTGCCATAACTGCCCGTCTTGGAGCGGATCCGAAAGCCTTGACAGTAGCGACGACACCGCCGACAGGATCAATGACGATCGCTATTGGCAACAGCACCTGCACAGCGCAGCTTAGCGCTGAAACTGCGTCTAGCTCAACAGGCGCGTGTTCATTGGTACTCAATTCTGTCGGTCCGGCTGTGCCCTTAACCATCTCCTATGGTGGCAACTCAATGTGGGCACCGATCACCGGTGGTGCAAGTCTGTCCGTTGCCCGTGCACCAACAGTCATTGGCATGAGTTCTACTCCAAATGTGCGCATTCCATTGATCGCGGACACCCATTCCAAGCTGATCGCGGACAGCGTTC
>CAXDTK010000167.1:0-11938 GCA_963992225.1 uncultured Comamonadaceae bacterium
AGGAGTCCGTCTCGTGGGCTCGGAGATGTGTATAAGAGACAGCTGCTGCTGGGCGGCACGCGGCCGGCGCCCGCCGCGCAACCGGCCGAACGCGCCCTGCGCGTGGCCCTGCTGCCGCCGCCCAGCCTGCCACTGCCCTTGCCGGAACCGCCCGAACCGCCGGTGGCCGCAGCCCCCACGCCGCCTGCCCGGCAGGCGCCGACGCCCGTCGCTCCCGAGCCGACACCCGCGCCGCCCGCCACGGCGGACCCTGCACCGGCCGCCGAGGCGCCGCTGCTGCGCCTGGCCGGCCCGGCCGCCTGGCAGTACCGGCTGCGCCAGGGCGGCCAGGACGGCGAGGCCCGGCTGGACTGGCAGCCGCAGCCCGATGGCCGCTACAGCCTGCGGCTGACGCGCCAGATCGGCGAGCGCACGCTGCCCGCGCTGGAAAGCCTGGGCCGCACCGGCAGCACGGGCCTGTCGCCCGAGCGCTTCGCGTTGCAGCGCGGCGGCCGCGACCGCCAGGCCGTCAACTTCGACGCCGAAGGCCGCCTGCTGCGCTTCTCGGCAAGCCCGGCGCAGCACGAGCTGCCCGAGGGCACGCAGGACCGCCTGAGCTGGTGGCTGCAGCTGGCGGCGCTGGTGCAGGCGGCCCCGACGCCGGGCGGCCGCTGGCGGGTCTGGGTGGCCGGGCTGCGCGGCGAGCTGCGGGAATGGACGTTCGAGGCGGTGGATGTCGACCCGGCCGAGCCGGGCGACGCCGGCACGCTGCACCTGCGCCGCCAGTCGCTGGGGCCGCACGACCCGGGCATCGAGCTGTGGCTGGACCCGGCCCGCGGCTACTGGCCGGTGCGGCTGCGCCAGGGCGACCCGGAAACACGCGGTTTCGAGATCCGACTGCTGGAAACGGGGGTGCCGGCCGCCTTTCCCGGGCCCACGGGGGCTGTGAACTCCTGACGCTTCCTACACGTTGTCGGCGCGCGGGATGACCCGATTCGCGGGGCGTTCTGCCAGTATCTGTACCGACCGAGCCTTGAAACCCCGGCCACCAGCCGCAGTTGAAGCCACAAGGAGAACCCCATGCACATGCTCTACAACTCCGACAGCTTCATCGTCGTCCAGTTCGATGTGCCGACCGTCGAGCCCCAGGCCGTCGAGGCCGGCCCGCAGCTCAACCGCGGCGGTTTCGAGATCGTCGACAAGTTCGCCCGCAAGGAGATCTTCATCGAAGGCGCGCTGGCCGAATCGTTCCAGCAGGGCGTGCAGGCGCTCATCGACGAGGGCCAGCCGTCCGAGGACGACCTCGACGCCTTCATCGAGCGCTACGCC
Source organism: uncultured Comamonadaceae bacterium (assembly GCA_963992225.1). Taxonomy (GTDB): domain Bacteria; phylum Pseudomonadota; class Gammaproteobacteria; order Burkholderiales; family Burkholderiaceae_C; genus Pelomonas. Next base: position 1,309 of record CAXDTK010000167.1, read on the forward strand.
CTGATGGGCCAGCAGCCGGTCGTGATGCACTGAACACTTGGGGGGCCGCGCTTACATTGATTGACGGCCAACCCTGATACAAGATGGGCCAACGCCGGCGCCCAGCCGGCCGCAAGGAGCCCATCGAATGGTGAAGCGAGCCGCCGCAGAGACAGCCCCCCGGGCCGCCGCTGGCCGCGTGCTGCCATCGCCCGGCCTGGACAGCGCGCCGCTGCTGGACCGCATGTGCTCGCAGTTCGTGCTGACGCTGACCGTGCGGCACGCCGGCCGCTTCAACCTGCGGCGCGATTTCAACGGCCTGCTGTCCTTCACCGGCCGCCACCTCGTCTGGCCCACCCGCGTGCTGCAGCGGCTGCGCGGCTACCTGGCCCAGCGCTGCGCCGGCAACGAGCTGTGGCGCGGGCATGAGGCGCTGTCGGACGAGGCCTTCCTGGACCGCTTCGGCCAGTGGAGCGGGCCGTTCTCCGAAGGCACGCTGTTCTTCTACCTGGACGAGTACGTCAAGGACGCGCCCAAGGACATGATGGCCCTGCTGGCCACCACCTGCGAGCACCTGGACCGCCAGCTCAAGCGCGAGTCCACGCTGGTCGAGAAGAACATCGCCGCCCTCGGGCAGCTGCTGCAGCTCAACCCGGCCGAGCGCGCCATCCTGCTGTACGGCACGCTGGCCCGCTACCAGCGCGAGCTGCGCGGCGCGCTGGTGGAGTTCAAGGTCAATACGGCGCAGGAGGCGTTCGCCGCCATCGCCGCCGTGGCCGGCGTGGACGAGCGCGAGGTGGCCGAGGCGCTGCGCGCCGGCTCGCGGCTGGAACGCATCGGCATGGTCGAGAACCTGATCTCCGAGCACAACATCACCGACCTGGCCGACCTGATGAAGGTCAGCGACCAGCTGCCGCCGGTGCTGATGCGCGAGTACCAGGGCCCGCACGACCTGATGGCCGTGTTCACGCGGCCGGCCACGCGCAGCGGCCTGGCGCCGGCCGATTTCCAGTTCGTCGTCGAGGACCTGGAGCTGCTGCAAGGCCTGCTGCGCCGCGCGGTGGCCAGCCATGCCACCGGCGTCAACATCCTGCTCTACGGCCCGCCCGGCACCGGCAAGACCGAGCTGGCCAAGGTGGCCGCCGCCGCTGCCGGCCTGGACCTGTACGAGGTCGAGTACGCCGACCGCGACGGCAATTCGCTGTCGGGCCGCGACCGCTACCGCTCGCTGCAGATCAGCCAGGTGTTCCTGAAGGCCAGCGCCAACGTGGCGCTGCTGTTCGACGAGGTGGAAGACGTGTTCCCGCCGCTGTCCAGCGACACCGCCTCGCTGCTGAACCGGCTGGATGCCAGCGGCGAGGGGGCGTTGAGCAACTCGGTCAGCGGCAAGGCCTGGGTCAACCAGATCCTGGAGACCAACCCGGTGCCGGTCATCTGGGTGACCAACCGCATCGAGCAGATCGACCCCGCCTTCCGGCGCCGCTTCCAGTACCACCTGGAGCTGAAGTCGCCGCCGCCCGGCGCGCGCCGCGGCCTGGTGGCGAAGTCGCTGGGCGAAGTCGTCGTCAGCGAGGCCTTCGTCGCCAAGCTGGCCGAGCGGCCGGGCCTGACGCCGGCGCAGATCCGCACCGCGGTGCGTTTTGCCCAACTGGCCGGTTCTCCGGACGACGCCGAGAAGCTGATCGAGCGCCAGCTGCTGAACGCCGACAAGGCGCTGGGCCGTGATGACGGCAGCAGCGTCGCTCGACCCTGCGTGACGAGCTACGCGCTGGACCTGCTGAACTGCGAGAGCCGCTTCGAGATCCCGCGCATCGTCGAGGCGCTGCGCAAGAAGGGGCGCGGCCAGCTGTGCTTCTACGGGCCGCCGGGCAGCGGCAAGACGGCGCTGGCCGAGCACATCGCCCAGCGCCTGAGCCGGCCGCTGATGGTGCGCCGCGCCAGTGACCTCTCCAGCAAGTTCGTCGGCGAGACCGAGCAGAACATGGCCCGCATGTTCGAGACGGCCCAGGCCGAGGGCGCCGTGCTGCTGCTGGACGAGGCTGACAGCTTCCTGCGCAGCCGCAAGCATGCGGAGCGCAACTACGAGGTCAGCGAGGTCAACGAGATGCTGGCGGGCATGGAACGCTTCAGCGGCCTGTTCATCTGCACCACCAACCTGTTCGACGACCTGGACGAGGCGGCGCTGCGGCGCTTCGCGTTCAAGATCCGCTTCAAGGCGCTCAGGCCCGAGCAGCGGGTGGCGATGTTCGAGCGCGAGGCCGGCATGGCGCCGACCGACGAGCAGCGCTCACGGCTGGTGGCGATGGACTGCCTGACGCATGGTGACTTCGCGGCCGTGCGCCAGCAGGTCGAGATCCTCGGCGAGGCCTTCACGCCGGATGAGTTCCTGGCTCAGCTGGAGGCGGAGCACCGGGCCAAGCCGGAGGTGCGCGAGCGGCGCGGCATCGGCTTCAGATCGGCTTGAAGTAGTAGCTCGTCGAGCAAGGCGGCCCATCGGGCATCAGCGCGTAGTTGGGAATGTCGCCCGCGCGCTGCCAGCCCAGCCGCTCGTAGACCCGCGAAGCCTCGCTGCCGGTGACGGTGTCCAGCACCAGCGTGGTCCGGCCCAGTTCGCGTGCCTTTGCTTCCAGCACCTTCAGCAGCCGCTCGGCGACGCCCTGCCGTCGCGCGCGGCGGTGCACCAGCATCTTGCTGACGTCGGCGCGATGCGGCTGGTTGTCGGGCATGTCGACGACCAGCGACAGCGTGCCGCAGAGGCGCCCCGCCTCGTCCTCGGCGACGAAGAGATGGCGCTCGCCGGCCGCCACGCCGGCCGCGACCTTGTGCCAGAAGGCCTCGGGCCGCCCCTGCGCCAGCGGCAGCATGAAGCCCACCGACGCGCCGCCTTCGACGCAGTCGCGCAGCACCTCGGCCAGTTCATCGACGCGGGCCAGCGCCTCGGCGCCATTCAGTTCGCGGATCACCACGTTCATGGCCGGGCTCCGGTGAGGGCGACAAGGTAGCGCGCCGGCCGGGCGCCCGGGTTGTGGAAGCGGATGGGCGCGTCCAGCCGCATGGCCAGGCAGTCGCCGGGGTGCAGCTGCCATTGCTCGGCGCCGTGGCCGATGTCCATCACGCCGTCGATCATCCAGACGAGCTGCTGGATGTCGGCATCGCGCTCCGAGGTCTCGAACTGCACGCGCTGCCCGGCCGGGAAGATCACGTCCACCAGCTGCAGCGGCGACACGCCCGGCGGCGACACGTTGCGGCGGACATAGCCCGAGGCCGGGTCGCTCCAGACCGGCTGGTCGGCCACACGGGCCAGCGGCGAGGGCGCCGCCGGCGCCGCGTCGGCCTCGAACAGGGAGGCCACGCTGACGCCCAGCGCCGACGACAGCTTGTCCAGCACCACGGCCGTGGGGCTGCTCTGGCCACGCTCGATCAGCGAGATGTTGGAGCGGCTGACGCCGCTCTTGTGCGCCAGCGCATCCAGCGACAGGCCGGCCGTCGAGCGCAGTGCATGAAGGCGTCGGCCCAGGCGTTCGGTGATGCCCATGCCATCCAGTTTACTGGAATTTTCTATCCATCAAACTGGAATTGCCCATTCCACCGCGCAGCGCCAGGCGGGGTCGGGCCAGCGGCGGCCCAGGCGCCAGGCGGCATGGGTGAGCTTGATGACATGGGCATCGTCCTGGGCACAGGCCGCCGAGATCAGTGCGGGCCAGGGGCGGCCGGGCGGGCGGTCGAGTTCGAGCGCGGGCGCTGCCCCGCTGGCCAGCAGGCCGGCCGCCACCGCGACGTTGAAACCGAGCGGCAGCTCGGGCGTCGGCCACCAGGGCTCCAGCACGCTCATCGCATGGCTGGCCGTCAGCAGGTGCAGCGCCGTGAAGTTGCCGGTCGCGGCATAGGTGCGGGCAGCGAGCAGCGCGAGGTCGCGCAGCGTGTCGGGGCCGCGGTGCAGGCGGCCCGCGAGGGCGCCGAACGCGGCGGAGCCGCCCCAGGCGTGCATGCGCCCGGTGATGAGGCTGCCGCCCGGGTAGACCGGGTGCGGCAGCGCGGCCAGGGCCTGCAGCCAGTCGGGCAGGTGCAGCGCCGGGCCCTCGGCGGCCGGCAAGGGCATGAAGTGGGACGCCCAGTGCGCCAGGCCGGCGGCCAGCTCGCCCGCATGGCCGGCCAGCACCGCGTGGGCGGTGCGGATCAGGCCGTGGAAGGCGATGGCGCCCACGCCGGGCAGCAGCAGGGCCAGGGCCTCGCGCAGCGCGGCGCCGACGCCCAGCTCGGCGATGCGCGCCGAGAAGTGGGCGCGCCAGGCGGTGTCGCTGTCGGGCCGGCCCAGGTCGCGCGCCGGGACGATGCGTGCCGGTCGCCCGGCGATGCGCGGCTCCAGCATGGCTTCGCCGGCCTCGGTGAACGCCTGCAGCCGCGCGGCCGAGGCGCCCAGTTCCAGCAGCGCCTGCTGGGCCATGGGCAGGTGGTTGCTCAGCTGGCCGCGGTAGGTCGCGGCCCAGCCCTGGCCGGCGTCGAGCAGGTGGTGGAGCTGGGCCAGCGTGGCGGGCGGGGGCGTGGTCTTCATCAGCATGGGGGCGCTTCCGTGTGAACATGGCGCCATGCTCGAAGTTGAAGTGAACTTGAAGTCAAGCGCCGCAGCGGCCGCGCCGCTGACCATCGGCCAGCTGGCGCGCCGCGCCGGCGTCGCGGCGAGCGCGCTGCGCTTCTACGAGGCCGAGGGGCTGCTGGCGGGCAGCCGCAGCGCCGGCGGCCACCGGCAGTACCCGCGGCATGCGCTGCGGCGGGTGGCGTTCATCCGCGCGGCTCAGGCCATCGGGCTGACGCTGCCGCAGATCAAGGCCGCGCTGGCCACGCTGCCCGACGGCCGCACGCCCACCAAGGCGGACTGGACGCGGCTGTCGGCCGGCTGGGCGCCGCTGCTGGATGCCCGCATCGCGGCGCTGCAGCAGCTGCGCGAGCGGCTGACCGGCTGCATCGGCTGCGGCTGCCTGTCGCTGAAGGCCTGCGCCCTCTACAACCCCGGCGACGCGGTGGCTGCGCAGGGCCGCGGCGCGCAGTTGCTGAAGCTCACCCGCGACAGCGGCGAAGGCTCGCTCTGACCCTGCGCAAGGCGGTGGCGCGCGGACAGGCGAAAATCGCCGGGTTGAATCGACCAACCCCCGCCATGAGTGCCTTCCACGAAGAGACCGTCCTGACCGTCCACCACTGGACCGACCGCCTGTTCAGCTTCACGACGACGCGCGACCAGGCGCTGCGTTTCTCCAACGGCCACTTCACGATGATCGGCCTCAAGGGCGAGAACGGCAAACCGCTGCTGCGCGCCTACAGCATCGTCAGCGCCAACTACGAGGAAAACCTCGAGTTCCTCAGCATCAAGGTGCCGGACGGCCCGCTGACGTCCAGGCTGCAGCACATCAAGCCGGGCGACAAGATCATCGTCGGCCGCAAGCCCACCGGCACGCTGCTGGTCGACTACCTGCTGCCGGGCAAGAACCTCTACCTGCTGGGCAGCGGCACGGGGCTGGCGCCGTTCATCAGCATCGTGCGCGACCCGGTGACCTACGAGCGCTTCGAGAAGGTCATCGTGGTGCACGGCGTGCGCGAGGTGGCCGAGCTGGCCTACCACGACCACCTCACGTTGGACCTGCCGCGCCACGAGTTCCTGGGCGAGTTCGCCGCCGAGCAGCTGCTGTACTACCCGACCGTCACGCGCGAGCCCTACAAGAACATGGGCCGCATCACCGACCTGATCCAGACCGGCAAGCTGCAGGCCGACCTGGGCCTGCCGCCGCTGGACCCCGCCACCGACCGCATCATGCTGTGCGGCAGCCCCGCGCTGCTGAAGGACATGAAGGAGATGCTGGAGATCCGCGGCTTCAAGGAAGGCAGCACGACGACGCCGGGCGACTACGTCATCGAGCGCGCCTTCGTCGAGCAGTAAGCCGGCTCAGAAGAACGGGGCGACATCCTCCGCGATGCGGGCGGCGTCCACGTTCAGCAGGTCGCGCAGGATGGCCGTGTGGCCGGAGCCGGCGATGACCAGCACCCGCTCCCCCGGCTGGGCATGGGTCTGGATCAGCGCATACATGCGCAGGTTGCGGCGCCACCAGTCGGCCGAGGCGTCGGCACCGTGGAACAGGCCCTGCGCGGCGGCGACATCGTTGAGCACCATGTAGAAGCCCTTGTTGCGCCGGTCCTCCTCCGGGGCGTTGCTCTGCAGGAGGATGTCCTTGAGGCTGAGCGTGCGGTGCATGTCGTTCTGCCGCTGCGATTCGGCGGCCACCACCGCCATCATCTTGCGGCCGGCCTCGGGGGCCTGGGGCAGGTAGCCCCACAGCGCCATCTCGCCGGGCGTCTGCGCATCGAAGCCGTGTACGCGCGCCAGGCCCGCCAGCTTGGCGACGCGAAAGCCGATCTGGTAGATCTCGTTGCGGCGCAGCTCGAACCTGCCGGCCAGGTGGTCGGCGTAGCGCTGGTTGATGAGCGCGTCGCTCTTGGCCGGGTACTCCAGCAGCACCTTGGTGGGTGCAAAGCGGGCCAGCCGCTCCGACAGGCCCTGCAGGTAGGCCTGTTCCGCCGGCTGCATCACGTCGCGCGGCGTGTACTTGACCGCGTCCAGGCCCGGGTTGTCGAAGTGAAACAGCCCCAGCAGCATGACCCTGGCCGGTGGCTTGTCGGCCACGGCCTGGGCCTGGACGGCGGCCGATGCCGCGAGCAGCAGGCCAAAGCAAAGCTGGCCCAGGCGGCGGGCGATGTTCATGGCGATCCCTTCTGATGGTGTCGGAGGGGACGCATGCTAGGAAGCCTCTCCGCCGCGCGACAGCGGCGGCCGACGAGCTGCCGTCAGCGATGCACCAGACGGCGCCGGCCACGACGGACCGGCGCCGGCAGCCACTTCACATGCCCTTGAACAGGTGCGTGTAGCTGCGGCTGACCTCCAGCTTCTCGGTCAGGCCCTTCACGCCCACCAGCTGGCGGCCGCGGAAGTCGCGGGTGATGCCGTCGATGGCGCGGGCGTTGACCAGCGTGGAGCGGTGGATCTGCCAGAACAGCTGCGGGTCCAACTCGTCCACCAGCTCCTTGATGGGCTTGCGGATCAGCGCCTCGACCTTGGCGGTCTGCACCCGCGTGTACTTCTCGTCGCTGATGAAGAACAGCACGTCTTCCACCGGGATCATCTGGATGGCCTGGCCCACCGTGGCCTGGATCCATTGCAGGTACTGCGGCTTGCCCGACGGGTTGACCTGCGCCGACAGCTTGTGCAGCAGCTGCTGCAGCGGCGCCGGTGCGCTGTCGCTGAAGTCGGCGGACGGCGCGTTGCGCTGCGCCAGCCGCTTCTTGATGCGGGCCACCGTCAGCTGCAGACGCTCGCGCTCGGCGGGCTTGAGCACGTAGTCGGCCACGCCCTGCTCGAAGGCCTCCACCGCGTACTGGTCGTAGGCGGTGATGAAGACGATCTCGGGCACGCCCCAGTCGTCGTCCTCGGGGAGCTGGGCGATCTCGCGGGCCGCCTCGACGCCGGTCAGGCCGGGCATGCGGATGTCGAGGAACACCAGGTCGGGCTTGTGTTCCTTCGTCAGCTCGACGGCTTCGAGGCCGTTCTTGGCCTCGGCCACGATGTCCAGCTCGGGCCAGACCTCGGTCAGCCGGCTGCGCAGCTGCTCGCGCATCAGTCGTTCGTCGTCGGCCAGCACGGCACGGATGGGGGCGGCGGTGTTCATGGCCGCGGATGCTAGACGATCAGAGCGTGGACGCGCGGGCCTGCATCGCGCGGCGGCGGTTGCGCAGCACGACGAACACCAGCAGCCCCAGCAGGATCAGCGGCGAGCCCAGCACGGCGCCCACGCCCAGCAGGCTGGCCACCACCAGCGCCATCACGCCGCCCACGATCAGCAGCGGCAGCGCCACGCCCAGCAGCAGCACCAGCGGCACGACGACGACGCAGACCATGCCGGCGACGAACAGCCCGATGGCGCCGCCCAGCCAGTCGCCAAAGTCGCCGCCACCGAGGAACACCTCCTCGTCGCCCAGCACGATGTGCATGTCGGAGCCATGGTGCTCGAGCAGGGCGAAGCCGCCCAGCATGGCCATCAGGACCATCAGCGCGGTGCCGATGAAGAGGATCTTGAACAGGGTTTTCATGCTGCGGCTCCTTCGTCGTTGCGGCTGCGATAGGGCACGGTGATGGTGACGACCGTGCCGCTGGGTTGGTTCTCGGTGACGGTGACGCTGGCGCGGTTGCCGTGCAGCAGCTGCAGGCGTTCGCGGATGTTGGCCAGGCCCACGCCGGTGCCGCTGGTGGCGGCGCGGCCGAAGCCCAGGCCGGTGTCGGCCACCGTGACGGCCAGCTTGCCGTGCACGATCTCGGCCTTGACCTTGAGCGTGCCGCCCTCGGCCTTGGGCTCCAGGCCATGCTTGATGGCGTTTTCCACCAGGCCCTGGATCATCATGGGCGGGAACTCGGCGGACAGCAGGCCCTCGGGCACGTCGATCTCGGTCTGCAGGCGCTCTTCCATGCGCATCTTCAGGATCTCGAGGTAGGGTCGGATGACGGCCAGCTCGCGGCCCAGGTCGCGCACGGCGCCGTTGGCGTTGGCCTCGCGCATGGTGGGCATGGAGGCGCGCAGCAGCGCGATCAGGTTCTTCTGCATCTTGCTGGCGGTGGGCGGGTCGACCTCGATGAGGTGGTCGATGCTGGCCAGCGTGTTGAACAGGAAATGCGGCTCGACCTGCGCTTGCATCGCGGCCATGCGGGCCTCGACGACCTGGCGCTTCAGCGCCTCGCTCTCGGCGTTCTCGGTGGCCTGAGCGGCCTTCACCTCGGCCTGGATGCGGCCCTTGTACATGGCCTTGATGACGGCCGAGGCCAGCACCCAGATGATGGCCAGGTCCATCATCGAGTCGCCCAGCCGCACCACCGTCACGCGCTTGCGGCTCTGCGCGTCGGCGGCCTCCTGGGCGGCCTCCTGCAGCGCCTGCTGGGCTTCGGCGGCCGCGTCCTGCGCCTCCTTGACCTGCTCGGCTTCCTGCTTGAGCTGGCTCAGCTCCTCCTTGGCCTGGGCGATCGCGGCGCTGATGTCGTCCGGCCGGGCGCTCTTGGGGAAGTCGATGGAGATGGCCGGTGCCGCTTCGGCCGCGCTGGCGGCGGCTTCGCTGCCGTCGGCGGCGCTGGCCGCAGCGCCGGCCGACGCGGCGGACGGCACCGGCTGGATGCGCACGCCGCGCTCGTCGATCTTGATCTCGTAGTGGAGGCTGCCCGGCTCGCTGGTGCGGGCGCCTCGCTCGGCGGCCCGGCGCGCCTTCTCGGCCGCCTTCTTCGCATCGGCCTCCAGCCGGGCGCGGCGGCGCGCCGCGTTGGGGTCATGGTCCTCGACCTGCTCGCTGATGCGCCAGGTGAAGGGCGGCAGGTTCTGCAACACGCTGACCCCGATCAGCAGCGCCACCGACAGCAGCACGAAGCGCTTCCAGCTGATGGCGACCAGCCAGCCGGCGTAGAGGTGGAAGGCCCGCACGGCGCTGGCCGAGACGCGCTGCCAGCGCTCGATCCAGAGCTTCTGCTGGGGGCTGGGTGTGAAGGAGGTGCTCATGGCCGTTTTTCGTCGTTGGAAGCCACTGTACGCAGGCGGCGCAGGCGGCGTGGGGCCGGCGCGACACGCCGGCCGGGGCGGCGGACGAACTGCAGCGGCGGGCGACAGGCCGTGCGGCCCGCAAACGAAGAAGCCCGCCGGGTGGGCGGGCTTCGCATCGGGCGGGAGCCGGTTACTGCTTGAAGGCCTCGATCTGGATCAGCAGGCGCACGCTGTCCGGGATGCCGGGCAGGCCGTAGGTGACGCCCCACTGGCTGCGCTGGATGGTGGTCTCGAAGTCGCCGCCGCAGACTTCCCGCTTGAGCATGGGGTTGTCGTAGCAGTTGAAGTTGGTGGCGGTCAGCGTCACCGGGTTGGTCTTGCCGCGCAGCGTCAGCTCGCCGCTGACGCTGGTGACCTTGTCGCCGTTGAACGTGAACTTGTCGCCGACGAACTTGGCGGTGGGGAACTGCTCGACCGCGAAGAAGTCCTTGCTCTTCAGGTGACCGTCGAACGGGCCGATGCCGGTGGAGATCGAGGCCATGTCCAGCGTGACGTCGACCTTGCCGGTCTTGGCGGTCTTGTCGAAGGTGATGGTGCCTTCCTTCTTGTCCCAACGGCCGCGGTTGGTGCTGGTGCCGAAATGCTTGGCCTCGAAGAAGACCTGGGTGTGGGTCGGCTCGATGGTGTAGGTGGCGCTCTGGGCCTGGGCGGCGCCGGCGGCAGCCAGCAGGGCGGTGATCAGCAGGGCTTTGGTCATGGGTCGGTTCTCCAAGGGGGTCAGGGACGGAAGGAAAGGGAAAGACAGGACAGGAAGGCGGGTCAGAGGCCGGCGAAGGCCAGCTTGAACTTGACGGTCACGTCGTTGGCGACGACCGAGGTGTCGGCCCATTCGCCGTCGCCGATCTTGAAGTCCAGGCGCTTGATGGGCAGGCTGCCGGTGGCCACGCCGCCGCTCAGCGTGATGGGCACGACGACATCGCGCACGGCGCCCTTGATGCTGAGCTTGCCGGCGACGTCGTACTTGCCCGGGCCGGTGGGCTTGATGCCGCTGGACACGAAGGTGGCCTTGCCGTTGCGCCGGGTGTCGAACCAGG
>CAXDTK010000168.1:0-11818 GCA_963992225.1 uncultured Comamonadaceae bacterium
CCGCTACCAGCAGGGCATCCCGTCGTCCGACCCCGACTACGCGCTGACGGCGCCGGGCAGCGGCCAGCCCAGCGGCAGCAACATCGGCATCGTGCGGGGCGGCAAGCTGATCGCCGCGACCACGCCCATCCCCATCGGCGTGCTGGACAACCTGGCGCTGGCCTCGGGCTACAACTACCTGTTCGCGGCCTACCGCGGCGTGGAAGTGGCCATCGCCGACCCCAGCGTGCCCGGCGGCGTGCGCCGCAGCACCGGCGCGGTCATGGCCTACAACCTGGTCAACATGATCGGCCAGGTGGAGGACATCTACAACAACAGCGCGCTCAGCCCCTCGCAGAAGGACCGCATGTCGCGCTTCCCGATCGAGCAGCTGACCGAGAACGCCGAGCTGCTGCCGCTGCAGGAGGACCTGCAGGGCTACAACACCGCCATCGACATCAAGGCCGACTACCGCGTCATCGGCGCCAGCTTCAACCGCGGCGAGTACACCTTCGGCGTGCCCTATGTGATGGACGGCTACGGCCACTACATCGACGCGCAGAACAACGTGCTGCCCTACTGGCGCGATGCCAAGGGCCAGTGGTACGTCGTCACCTGGGACGCCAGCAACAACATCACCTCCCGCGTGCCCTACAACCTGGGCGTACCGCCCGGCGTGCAGCTGTCGCCGCATGCGCCGTTCGCCACCGGCGGCTCGGCGCAAGGTCTGTCCGCGCACCCGACCGAGGTGGCGCCGGGCCCGCGCGTCATCAACCAGTTCGACTTCGGCCGCAGCAGCGCGCTGAACGACCGCAACGACTTCGGCGTGCGCGACCTGCTAGACAAGATCACCGGCGACCCGCAGGACTGCCCGCCCGACCAGGTCGGCTCCACCGTGCGCATGGACACCGGCGTCGTCAACGAGACGCATGCGCTGGTGTCCTACCAGTCGCTGGGCCAGACCCAGCAGCTGACGCTGACCTACGACTCGCTGGCCGCCGATCCGCGCCAGATCATCAACTTCAGCTTCGAGGGCCTGGCGGCCGAACTGGACGCCTACCGCCCGCATGCGCGCGCCGACGAACTCAGCGCCGACGGCAAGCTGCTGATGGCGGTGCAGATCAGCGCCACCGGCGAGGACGGCAGCAGCGTCACGACGGCCACCCAGTACTGGAAGATCAACCCCGGCCAGAACACCATCACGGCCGCCATGCTGGTGGACTTCTCCACGCTGCCGCCGGGCAACGTCTACTACACCGTGACGGCCAAGCTGGGCGGCAAGGACCGCATCACCAACGGCACGCGGCTGAACACCAGCAGCGCCGACAGCGCCTTCGGCCGCGGCTGGAGCCTGCAGGGCCTGCAGACGCTGAGCGTGGACGCCGACGGCGGCGTCACCATCGCCGACGGGAACGGCAACGCCCAGCACTACAACCACATCGAGACGCCGGAGCTGCAGAGCTCCACCTGCGTCACCGGCACGCAGGACCTGTACCGCGGCGCCGACGACAACCAGGTCACGCTGACCAAGAACGCCAACGGCGAGTTCGAGCGCAAGCTGGAGGACGGCACGGTCTACACCTATTCCGCGCCGACCGAGGACCCCGCCACCGGCAAGCCGCGGCCCGGCCACCTGGTCAAGGTGACCGACCGCTACGGCAACGCCACGCACTACGACTACGACGCCGCCGGCAAGCTGCTCAAGATCACCGACCCGGTCGGCCTGCAGACCCAGTTCGGCTACAGCGGCAAGCATGTCACCAGCATCACCGACCCGGCCGGCCGCGTCACCCAGCTGGTCTACAGCGGCAACGACCTCGTCAAGGTGGTCGACCCCGACCAGTCGTTCAACAGCTATGGCTACGACGCGCTGGGCCACCTGACCACCTCCAGCAGCAAGCTGGGCGCGACCGACATCCACGTCTACGACAGCATCAGCGGCCGCCTCGTGCAGGTGCAGCGCGCCGACGGCTCGGTGACCGATGTGACGCCCTGGCAACTCAACGGCCTGACCGACCCGGCGCTGACCGCCGACAAGGCGAGCGCCGCGCAGGCCTCCACCAAGGACCTGGACACGTTCACGGCCACGCTCAAGATGGCCAACGGCAACGTGCGCGTGCAGACCCTGGACGAGCACGGCCGCGTGCTGTCCGAGCGAGACTCGCTGGGCCTGCTGGAGACCTTCGTCCGCGACGACCGCGGCAACGTCGTCAAGACCATCGGGCCCGATGGCGACACGGTGGAGTCCACCTACGACGCCCAGGGCAACCGGCTGACGATGACCGATGCGTTCGGCACCACCACCTTCAGCTACGACGGCAAGTTCAACCGCCTGACCAGCTCGACGGACAGCGAGGGCCGCACGACGCATTACCAGATCGACGCCAAGGGCAACAACCTCGGCACGACCTGGGCGGACGGCACGCAGACGCTGTACAGCTACCTGCCGCAGGGCATGCTGCGCACGTCCACCGACGCGATGGGCCGCCAGACGGCCTACTTCTACGACAACCACGGCCGCCTGGCCGAGGTGCGCCACCCCGACACCAGCTTCAAGACCTACGAGTACGACCTGGCGGGCAACGTGTCGGCCATGGTGGACGAGCTGGGCCAGCGCACCGAGTACAGCTACGACGCGATGAACCGCCTCGTGGCCACCCGCACCGCCGACCCCGATGGCGGCGGGCCGCTGGAGCGCAGCCTGCGCACCAGCACCTACGACGCGGCCGGCAACATGCTCACGCAGACCGACGAACTGGGCCAGGTCACGACGATGACCTACGACCAGCTCGGCCGCCTGACCAGCACCACCGACCGTGCCGGCCACACCACGCTGCGCAGCTACGACGCCAGCGGCAACCTCAAGACGCTGACCGACGGCCGCAACCACACCACCCGGTACGAATACGACCTGCGCAACCGCGTCACCAGGGAGATCAACGCCCTGCTGGGCGAGAAGACCTACACCTACGAAGGCCACGGCAACCTGGCCTCGTCCATCACCGACGAGAGCGGCCACACCACCCACTTCCACTACGACGAGCGCGGCCGGCTGGAACACCAGATCGACGCCAACGGCAAGGAGACGGTTTACACCTACGACCGGGCCAACAACCGCACCAGCGTCACCGACGCCAACCACCACGTCACGCGTTACACCTACGACGCGATGAACCGCCTCATCGAGACCGAGGACGCGCTGCACGGCGTCAGCCGCGTGGTCTACGACCCGGTCGGCAACGTCGTCGCCACCTTCGACGCGCTGCAGCGCAAGACCGTCACCGAGTTCGACCTGCGCGACCGCCCGGTGCGCCGCATCGACGCGCTCGGCGGCGTCTCGACCTGGACCTACGACGACGCCGGCAACCTGATCAAGTCCACCGACGCGCTGGGCCGCGAGACCCGCTACGGCCACGACCACCTCAACCGCCGAACCAGCATCACGTTGCCCGACGCCGACGGCGACGGCCCGCAACAGCCCGCAGTCACCACGCTGGCCTACGACGCCGCCGGCCGCCTGGTCGCGCTGACCGACCCGCTGGGGCGCACCACCACCTACGCCTACGACGGCCTCGGCCGCCTGCTCAAGAGCGTCGACGCCCTCGGCGGCACCACCACCAAGGCCTATGACGCCAACGGCAATGTCGTGAAGATGGTCGACCCGCTGGGCGCCACCACGCTCAACGAGTACGACGCGCTCAACCGCCTCGTCAAGAGCACGCTGCCCGACCCGGACGGTGCGGACGGTGCCCAGGGCACGCCGGTGCGCCGGTTCGGCTACGACGCGGCGGGCAACCTGACCCAGGTCACCGACGCCCGCGGCCACGACACCACCTACGGCTACGACGCCGTGGGCCGCCGCGTGCGCATGACCGACGCCGATGGCGGCGTGACGACCTACGAATACGACGCCGTCGGCAACCTGCTGGCCCTCATCGACCCGCTGAGCCACCGCAGCACCTACCTCTACGACGCGCTGAACCGCCGCGTCAGCGAGACGCTGCCGGGCTCCGGCGGCGCGCCGGCCTCGACGACCGAGACCGTCTTCGACGCGGTCGGCAACGTGCGGGCCGTGGTCGACGCACGCGGCCACACCACCGCCTACGCCTACGACGACCTGAACCGCCAGATCGCCCGCACCGACGCGCTCGGCGGCGTGGCCACGCTGGCCTACGACAAGGCCGGCAACCTGGTCGCGTCCACCGACGAGCTGGGCCGCACCACCCGCTACGTCTACGACGCGCAGGACCGCCGCATCCAGGCCATCCAGCCCAACCCGGCCGGCGGCAGCGGCGACGGCCCCATCACCCGCTACGGCTACGACGCCGCGGGCAACCTCGTGAGCCTCACCGACGCGCTGGGGCACAAGACCGTCTACGGCTTCGATGCGCTCAACCGCCTGACGACCACCACCTACGCCGACGGCAGCGGCACCGCGCAGACCTACGACGCCGTGGGCCATGTGCTGACGCGCACCGACGAGACCGGCGCCACCACCACGCAGGCCTACGACCTGCTGGGCCGCCTGGTGCGCATCACCGAGCCCGACCCGGATGCCGGCGACGCGCAGGCCGCCCCGGTCACGCGCCTGGCCTACGACCTGGAGGGCAACCTGCTGCAGAGCGTCGACCGGCGCGGCAACCTCACCCGCTACACCTACGACGCGCTGAACCGCCGCCTGGACCGCATCGACGCGCTGAACCAGACCTCCAGCCTGCGCTACGACAAGGCCGGCCATGTGGTGGAGGCCATCGACGAGACCGGCCGCAGCACCCGCTACGAGGTGGACGCCCAGGGCCGCACGCTCAAGATCACCGACGAGGACCCCGACGGCATCAACGGCGCGCAGGCCGCACCCGTCACGCGCTACACCTACGACGCGCTGGGCAACGTGCTCAGCGTCACCGATGCGCTGGGCCGCGTGACGACGCACGAGTACGACAAGCTGGGCCGCAAGATCAAGGTGGTGGACGCGCTGAATGGCGTGGCCACGCTGGCCTACGACAAGGTCGGCAACATCGTCGCGTCGACCGACGCGCTGGGCCGCACCACCGTCAGCGTCTACGACGCGCTGGACCGCGCCATCGAGGTGCGGCAGCCCGACCCGGACGGCGCCGGCAGCCAGGCCGAGCCCGTCACCCGCATGGCCTACGACGCCGTCGGCAACCTGCTGAGCTTCACCGACGCGGTGGGCGCCGTCACGGCCTATGCCTACGACGAGCGCAACCGCGCCGTGAAGCAGGTCGATGCGCTGGAAGGCGTCATGCTGACCGCCTACGACGCCGCCGGCCGCGTGACCCGCGTCACCGACGCGCTGGGCCGCGTCACCACGACGGCCTACGACGCGCTGGGCCGCGTGCTGCGCATCACCGCCCCCGACCCGGACGGCGCCGGCGGCCAGGCCGCCTCGGCCACCGCCTTCGCCTACGACGCCGCCGGCAACCTGGTGCGCCGCACCGACGCGCTGGGCCGCGTCACGCAGTACGGCTACGACGCGCTGAACCGCCGCACCGAGGTCATCGACGCGGCCGGCCAATCCGCCACGCTGGCCTACGACGCCGTCGGCCGGCTGACCGTCAGCACCGACGTGATGGGGCATGCCACGCAGCATGCCTACGACCGGCTGGGCCGCCTCGTCGCCACCACCCGCCCCGACCCGGACGGCAGCGGTGCGCAGGCCGCGCCCGTGACGCGCTACGGCTACGACGCGGTCGGCAACCTGACCCGCGTGACCGACCCGATGAACGGCGTCACCGCCTTCACCTACGACGACCTCAACCGTCGCCTGACGACCACCGATGCGCTGAACCAGACCAGCCGCGTCGCCTACGACGCGGTCGGCAACCTGGTCAGCAGCACCGACGCCGCCGGCCGCACGACGCTGCGCAGCTACGACGCGCTGGACCGCCTGGTCAGCCAGACCGAGCCCGATCCCGACGGCGCCACAGGCACGCAGGCCGCGCCCGTGACCCGTTTCGGCTACGACGCCAACGGCCGCGAGGTCGAGCGCATCGACGCACTGGGCCGCAGCACCCTCACCGCCTACGACGCGCTGGGCCGCACCGTCGCGGTCACCGATGCGCTGGGCGGCATGCTCAAGCTGGCCTACGACGCGGTCGGCAGCCTGGTCACGCAGACCGATGCGCTGGGTCGCAGCACGCACTACGCCTACGACGGCATGAACCGCCGCATCGGCATGCTGCAGCCCGACCCGGACGGCAACGGCCCGCAGGCCGCGCCGGCCACCGTGATGGCCTACGACGCGGTCGGCAACCTCACCAGCGTGACCGACGCGCTGGGCCGCACCGCCCGCTACGGCTACGACGTGCTGGACCGCAACACCACGCTGACGGATGCGCTGGCCCAGGTCTCGCAGCGCGTGTTCGACAAGGCCGGCAACCTGGTCGCCACGGTGGACCCGGCCGGCCAGGTCACCCGCTACGCGTTGGACGCGCTGTACCGCCTGGTCAGCCTCACCCAGCCCGACCCCGACGGCGCCACCGGCGCGCAGGCCGCGCCGGTGACCCGCTATGGCTACGACGCCAACGGCAACCGCACGAGCGTCACTGACGCGCTGGACCGCACCACGACCACCGCCTACGACGCCCTCAACCGCGTCACCAGCGTGACCGATGCGCTGAACGGCGTCACCCGCTTCGAGCGCGACGCCGTCGGCAACGTCACCGCCGCGCACGACCCGCTCAACCGCACGACCCGCTTCGCCTACGACAACCTGGACCGCCTGGTCAGCAGCACCGACGCGCTGAACCAGGTCACGCGGCGCGCCTACGACGCCGTCGGCAACCTCGTCTCGACCACCGACCCGCTGAACGCCGTCACCCGCTACGAGTTCGACGCGCTGAACCGCAACATCACCGTGACGGACGCGCTCGGCGGCATCACCCGCATGGGCTACGACGCAGTCGGCAACCTGGTGTCGACCACCGACGCGCTGGGCCATGTGCGCACCGATGCCTACGACGGCCTGAACCGCCGCATCGCCCACACCGAGCCCGACCCGGACGGCGCCGGCAGCCAGGCCGCCGCCGTGACGCGCTGGAGCTACGACCTGGCCGGCAACCTGCTGACCAGCACCGATGCGCTGGGGCGCGTGACCACGCAGGGCTACGACGCGCTGAACCGCCTCGTCACCAGCACCGACCCGCTGGGCGGCACCAGCCGCTACAGCTACGACAGCCGCGGCAACCTCGCGTCCTTCACCGACCCCGCCAACTACCGCACCGACTACGCCTACGACGCGCTGAACCGCCGCGTCGTCGAGATCGATGCCTTCGGCGCCATCACCAGCTACGGCTACGACGCCGTCGGCAACCTGGTGACGCAGAAGGACCGCCTGGGCCGTGTCACGGCCTACGGCCACGACGCGCTGAACCGCCTCACCAGCGAGCAGTGGCGGGACGCCCAGGGCCAGTTGACGCGCAGCATCGGCCGCAGCTACGACGCCGCGGGCCAGCTGCTGGCCGTGACCGACCCCGACGCCAGCTACGCCTTCACCTACGACGCCGCCGGCAGGCTGCTGACCCGCCAGAGCGCCGGCGCCGCCGGCCAGCCGCAGGCGCTGACGCTGTACGGCTACGACGCCGCGGGCCGCCAGACCAGCGCCACCCAGCAGCTCGACGGCCAGACCGTGCTGGCCACCGCCCGCGTCTACGACGCGCTGGGCCGCCTCACCGAGGTCAGCCAGTCCGGCAGCGCCGCCGGTGCCGGTGCCCGGGTCACGCTGGGCTACGACGCGCTGGGCCGCACGCTGGCGGTGGACCGCTACGCAGGCGGCAGCGCCAGCGCCGCCGTCACCACGCGCTACGGCTGGGACGACGCCGGCCGCGTGACGCGCATCCTGCACGCCAATGCCGGCGGCACCGTCAACGACATCCGGCACGGCTGGGACGTGGCCGGCCGCCTGCTGTCCACCAGCAGCAGCGACGGCAGCACCCAGTACGCCTACGACGCCCGCGGCCAGCTGACCGGCGTGGATTTCAGCTTCCAGCCCGACGAATCGTTCGGCTTCGATGCCAACGGCAACCCGACCAGCGGCGGCGCCACCACCGGCACCGCCAACCGCGTGCTCAGCGACGACCGCTACAGCTACACCTACGACGCCGAGGGCAACCGCCTGACGCGCACCGAAACGGCCACCGGCCTGCTGACCCGCTACACCTGGGACCAGCGCAACCGCCTGGTCGCCGCCACCGTCAGCAACGCGCAGGGCGAGCTGGTCCAAAGCCAGTCCTTCCGCTACGACGCCTTCGACCAGCGCATCGCGCAGACCGACGACGCCGATGGCGCCGGTGCGGGTGCCGCCGTCACCGAGCAGCTGGTGCACGACGGCGCGCAGCTCGCGCTGGTGCTGGGCGGCGGCGGTGCGGTGCAGCAGTCGTTCCTGTACGGCGACGGCACCGACCAGGTGCTGATGGAGCGCCGCGGCGCCAGCCAGAGCTGGTCGCTGGCCGACCACCTGGGCACCGTGCGCGACGTCACCGACGCGGCCGGCAACCTGGTCGACCACCTGCGCTACAACGCCTTCGGCGTCATCACCGGCCAGACCCAGGCCGCCGCGGCGCCGCGCTTCAGCTACACCGGCCGCGAGTTCAACGCCGCGCTGGGGCTGTACGACATGCGCGCCCGCTGGTACGACCCGCAGGGCGGCCGCTTCATCAGCGAAGACCCGTCCGGCTTCGCCGGCGGCGACGCCAACCTGTACCGCTACGCCGGCAACAACCCCGTCACGCAGCTGGACCCGATGGGCCTGTCCAGCAGCTTCTGGGACGGCGCCAAGGACGTGGGCGGCACGGTCGTCGACGAGGTCGGTCACGGCCTGGTCGGCGGCGGCGTGGCCGTGGGCCATTTCCTGACCTCCTTCGTCACCGGCGTGGCGGACCTCGCCTGGGCGGCCGGCGACGTCGCCTACTTCGGCCTCAAGGTGGTGGGCGGCGAGATCAACGCGGGCCTCTATGCCGCCACCGGCAACGAGACCTTCCGCCAGAACGCCGAGCTGCTCTACAACAACTCCATCGGCCCCATCGTCGACAAGTTCAACGACCCCTGCGGCGACTTCCTGCACTCGCTGGCCAGCATCCCCAGCATGATCTCGCCCGACAAGGGCCTGACCACGCAGCTGCACGAGTGGGAGGACGGCGTCTTCAACAAGTGGTCGCCCGGCTACCGCGACGCCGCCAAGGCCTCGCGCGACGTCACCGACATCGCCAGCATCTTCCTGGACCCGCTGGCCGCGCAGGGCGTCGTCACCAAGGTCCGCGGCGCCGGCTCGCTGGGCGCCAGCCTGGAGAAGCTGGGCTCCGCCAGCCGCGCCGAGCTGGCCGAGCTGCGCCTGCAGCGCGAGGCGACCCGCTTCGGCCGCGCCGCCACCGAGGCCGAGCTGGCCGCGGTGCGCACCGCCCAGCAGTCCGGCCACAGCATGAGCGAGATCGACAAGCTCAGCCGCGGCCTGGTGCGCCAGACCGAGGCCGAGGCCAACCTGGCCCGCGCCGAGTCCGCCGCGGCCGGTGCCATCAAGAAGGCCGACAACACCACCCGCGCCGCCCAGGAAGCCGCCAGCGCGATGCAGGCCAACCAGGCGCGCGCCCGCGAGCTGATCGACAAGCTGGCCCAGACCCGCATCGCCGAGGCCGCCGAGCGCGACGCCAAGGCGGCCCGCGCGGCGACCGGCATCGCCGAGTCGGCGGCCAAGGCCAAGGTGCCGGAGTCGCGGCTGGACAACTTCGTCAAGTCCACCAAGGAGTTCCTGAAGAAGTTCGGTTCCACCAGCGCCGCCTCCGAGGGCGAGAAGCTGGCCATCGCCGCCGAGATCCAGCGCGCCGCCCGCGAGGGCATGACCATCGCCGGCGAAGCCGCCGCCGTGCAGGGCAAGCTGCGCGTGGAGGTGCGCTCGTCGGACTTCCTGACGGCGGCCGGCAACCGCTTCGGCGCCAAGCTCGGCCTGGAGGCCAAGCCCGAGGCGCTGAAGGCCAAGTCCTATTTCGGACTGGTTCCCATGAAGGACAAGATCGCCATGGAAGGCGGCTACGTCAAGTCCTTCTACAACTCGGTCTTCAAGGGCGAGGGCAAGGTCGCCGACAACTTCCAGGACTGGATGCGCGGCAACTTCTACCGCGGCGACCAGGACATCGCCCGCGCCACACTGACCTACACCACCGCCGACCGCCGCGTCGTCACCTACACGCTGAACAACAGCGAGATCCTGGCGATGGGCGACCGCATGAACGACACGCTGGCACTGCATGGCCACACGCCGTCCTTCCTGCATGGCGCCCACACCACGATGGACCCGACGCATGGTGGCTACGTGGACGCGGCGCTCATCAAGATCATCGGCGAGCCCGGCACCGTCACGCAGTTCCGCATGGACTACGGCACCGGCCAGCTGCTGCAGCGGGAGCGCAATGCGGCGCAGTACTACAACATCGTCGACAACACCCAGGGCACCAGCTTCTGGGCCGACAGCTGGAAGATCGACCCGACCGCCGGCGACGCCCGCAACCAGGCGATGAAGTGGAGCAACATCTCCGACAACTATCGCGGCGAGCTGGCGGGCATGGGCCTGCGCCGTGCGCCCATCCCGCTGACCCAGGTGGCGCCCATCCCGCTGACGGAATTCGCGCAGGGCCCGCTGCACATCACCGCGGCACGCCAGGCCGAGATCAACGCGGTGCTGGCCAATGCCGACATGCTGCAGCGCGGCCTGTTCACCAGCGCGCTGGCGCGCCAGGCCGCCGGCCAGCCGGCGCCCATGCTCACCCGCAGCGGCAACGATTTCTATGACCCGGCCTGGATACAGCGCCAGTACCCCCATGTCGCCGCGGCCCGCCCCGACCTGATGGCCCCGGTGCCGACCGCGCTGCCGCGCACCGAGGCGCAGCTGGACCAGCTGTTCGAGGAGATGCGCCGCGCCGGCGTCGTCACCGAGGAGATGATCCGCCGCGGCGTGCCGCTGCTGGGCCTGCAGGGCTCGACCACCCAGCAATGGACGGCCCCCGACCTGGGCGCGGTGCTGGCGCTGTCCGACGTGGCGCAGTCGCTGTGGCGCGCCGCGGGCAGCGGTGCCGGCATGCAGCTGCGCATCGGCTTCGCCGACCTGCCCACCGGCGAGCTCGGCGAGGCCTACATCACCCAGCTGGACGCCAGCGGCCTGCCCACCGAGGGCCGCATCGTGCTGGACATCGACGCCGACGGCCATGGCTGGTTCGTCGACGGCACGCCGCTGGACGCCGCCGAGTTCGACGGCAGCGCCACCTCGGCCGCGGCCGGCCGCTACGACCTGCTGACCGTGCTGGCCCACGAGCTGGGCCACACGCTGGGCTTCCTGAAGGGCCTGGCCGGCTTCGACCGCTTCCTGGTCAACCAGCCGGACGGCTCGCTGCTGTTCCGCAGCGAGCGCTTCAGCGTCAGCCTCACGTCCGACGGCCAGCACCTGGCCGGCAGCGCCACGGCCGGCGACCTGATGAGTGCCGGCCTGGCCCTGGGCCAGCGCCGCCTGCCGTCCACGCTGGACGCCCAGGTCGTGGCCGCCGCCCGCGCCGGCATGACCGGCACCGGTGCAGCGCAGACCGTCAACCTGGGCGGCTCGCGCGACCTGGGCCTGGCCGGCCTGCTGCCCAACGGCGACTTCGCCAACGCGGTGGCCGGCTCGGCCGGCTTCGGCTGGACCGTCAGCGGCGCCGCGTCGGTGCAGAACGGCCAGGGCGTGCTGGCGGAGACCTCCACCCTCGCCTCGCGCTTCACGCAGACGCTGGCGGTGGTGCCCAACGGCGCCACGGTACTCAGCTTCACCGTCGTGCAGGCCAGCCTGGACACGCCGGCC
>CAXDTK010000169.1:0-11747 GCA_963992225.1 uncultured Comamonadaceae bacterium
CTTGCCTTTGCCTGTTCCGAAAATAGAATGAACGATCATTCAGACAAGAACACCAGGCCGTCCCATGCCCAAGCTCCCGTCCCGCCCCTCCCTCGGCATGCCCGCGTTCACGTTGCTGACGCTGGCCGTTGCCGTCATCGCCGCGTTCACGCTCAGCGCCTGCGGCCAGGCCGCCTCGCAGTCCGGCACGCCGGGCGCCGCCCCGCCCGCCAAGGTAGGCGTGGTGACGCTGCAATCGCAGCGCGTGGAACTCCACGCCGAGCTGGCCGGCCGCACCGTGGCCTACCAGACCGCCGAGGTGCGGCCGCAGGTGACCGGCATCGTCAAGGCACGCGCCTTCACCGAGGGCAGCGACGTGAAGGCCGGCCAGCTGCTCTACCAGATCGACCCCGCCAGCTACGAGGCCGCGCTGGACAGCGCCAAGGCTTCGCTGGCCCGCGCCGAGGCCAACGCCACGACCGCCCGGCTGAAGGCCGGCCGCTATGACGAGCTGGCCGGCATCGACGCCGTCGCCAAGCAATTGCGCGACGACACCCAGGCCGCGCTGAAGCAGGCAGACGCCGACGTGGCCGCCGCACGGGCCGCGCTGCGCAGCGCGCAGATCGACCTGGATCGCACCCGTGTGGCGGCGCCCATCGCCGGCCGCATCGGCCGCTCGGCGGTCACGCCTGGTGCGCTGGTGACGGCCAACCAGGCCGGCGCCATGGCCACGCTGCAGCAGCTGGACCCGATCTACGTGGACGTCACGCAGACCAGCGCCGAACTCCTGCGCCTGCAGCGCGACCTGGCCGAGGGCCGGCTGCAGCGCGACGCCGCCGGCCAGGCGCGCGTGAAGCTGCTGCTGGAAGACGGCAGCACCTATGCGCAGGAAGGCAAGCTGCAGTTCAGCGAGCTGCAGGTGGACCCGGCCAGCGGCAGCGTGACGCTGCGCGCCCAGTTCCCCAACCCGAAGCGGCAGCTGCTGCCGGGCATGTACGTGCGCGCCCAGGTGCAGAGCGGCGTGCAGGGCCAGGCGCTGCTGGTGCCGCAGGCGGCGGTGTCGCGCGACGCGCGCGGCAACGCGACGGCCCTGGTGGCGAAGGACGGCAAGGCCGAGGCCCGCCAGCTGCAGACCGGCGCGGTGGTCAACGGCCAGTGGCTGGTGACCGCGGGCCTGGCGGCGGGCGACCAGCTCATCGTGGACGGCCTGCAGCGCCTGCGCCCGGGTGCGCCGGTGCAGGCCACGCCGGCCGCCGCCGCTGCGGCGGTGACCGCCGCCCGGGCCGCCTCGGCCACCGCTGCGCGCTGATCGGAGGCAACCATGGCTCGCTTCTTCATCGACCGCCCCATCTTCGCGTGGGTACTGGCCATCGTCGTCATGCTGGCCGGCGCGCTGTCCATCCGCACGCTGCCGGTTTCGCAATACCCCAGCATCGCGCCGCCGCAGGTGTCCATCAACGCCAGCTACCCCGGCGCGTCGGCCAAGACGCTGGAAGACACCGTCACCCAGGTCATCGAGCAGAAGCTCAAGGGCATCGACGGGCTGACCTACATGTCCTCCACGTCGGACTCGCAGGGCAACGCCAGCATCACGCTGACCTTCGCCGCCGGCACCGACCCCGACATCGCCCAGGTGCAGGTGCAGAACAAGCTCGCCGCCGCCACGCCGCTGCTGCCGCAGGAGGTGCAGCGCCAGGGCGTGCAGGTGGTCAAGTCGACCATCAACTTCCTGATGGTGGTGGGCTTCGTGTCCGAGGACGGCAAGCTCTCGCAGGTGGACCTGTCGGACTACGTGTCCGCCCAGGTGCTGGACCCGCTCAGCCGCGTGGAGGGCGTGGGCGAGGTGCAGCTGTTCGGCGCGCAGTACGCCATGCGCATCTGGCTGAACCCGCACCAGCTCACCCAGCATGGCCTGACGCCGGCCGACGTGACCGCCGCCATCCAGGCGCAGAACGCGCAGGTGTCGGCCGGCCAGATCGGCGCGGCGCCGGCCAACCTGGGCCAGCAGCTCAACGCCACCGTCACGGCGCAGAGCCGGCTGCAGACGCCGGAGCAGTTCCGCGCCATCGTGCTGAAGACCGCCGCCGACGGCGCGACCGTGCACCTGCGCGACGTGGCCCGCGTGGAGCTGGGCGCCGAGAGCTACGCCACCGTGTCGCGCTACAACGGCAAGCCGGCCGCGGGCCTGGCGGTCAAGCTGGCGACCGGTGCCAACGCGCTGTCCACCGCCAAGGCGGTGGAGGCGGAGCTGCGGCGGCTGGAGACCGTCATGCCGGCCGGCATGAAGACGGTCGTGGCCTACGACAGCACGCCCTTCGTGGAGGTGTCCATCCAGGAGGTGGTGAAGACGCTGATCGAGGCCGTGGTGCTGGTGTTCCTGGTGATGTACCTCTTCCTGCAGAACTTCCGCGCCACGCTGATCCCGACCATCGCGGTGCCGGTGGTGCTGCTGGGCACCTTCGGCGTGATGGCCGCGGCGGGCTTCTCCATCAACACGCTGACCATGTTCGGCCTGGTGCTGGCCATCGGCCTGCTGGTGGACGACGCCATCGTGGTGGTGGAGAACGTCGAGCGCGTGATGGCCGAGGAAGGTCTGTCGCCGCTGGAGGCCACGCGCAAGTCCATGGGCCAGATCACCGGCGCGCTGGTGGGCATCGCGCTGGTGCTGTCGGCGGTGTTCGTGCCCATGGCCTTCTTCGGCGGCTCCACCGGCGTCATCTACCGCCAGTTCTCCATCACCATCGTGTCGGCCATGGTGCTGTCGGTGTTCGTGGCCCTGGTGCTGACGCCGGCGCTGTGCGCCACGCTGCTCAAGCCGGGCCACGGTGTCGCCACCAGCGGCTTCTTCGGCGCCTTCAACCGCCGCTTCGACGCCGCCACGGCCGGCTACGAGGGCCTCGTGGCCCGCATGCTGCGCCGCTGGGGCCGGCAGCTGGTCGTCTACGGCCTGATCGTGGCGGGCATGGCGGTGTTGTTCATGCGCCTGCCCACGTCTTTCCTGCCCGAGGAAGACCAGGGCATCCTGTTCTCGCAGATCCAGCTGCCGGCCGGCGCCACGCAGGCGCGCACGCTGGACGTGGTGCAGCGCGTCGAGAACCATTTCCTGCAGCAGGAGAAGGACAACGTGGAGTCCGTGTTCGCCGTCACCGGCTTCAGCTTCGCGGGCCGTGGCGAGAACATGGCCATCGCCTTCGTGAAGCTGAAGGACTGGAGCGAGCGCCAGGCGCCCGCGCAGCAGGTCAAGGCCATTGCCGGCCGCGCGATGGGCGGCTTCATGCAATACCGCGACGCCTCGGTGTTCGCGTTCGCGCCGCCGGCCGTGCTGGAGCTGGGCAATGCCAGCGGCTTCGACGTCTACCTGCAGGGCGGCCTGGGCCGCGACGCGCTGGTGGCCGCGCGCAACCAGTTCCTGGGCATGGCCGCGCAGAACCCGGCGCTGGTGGCCGTGCGCCCCAACGGCCTGGAGGACGCGCCGCAGCTGCGCCTGGAGGTGGACACGGCCAAGGCCGGCGCCCTGGGCCTGTCGGTGGCCGACATCAACAGCCTGCTGTCCACCGCCTGGGGCGGCAGCTATGTCAACGACTTCATCGACCGCGGCCGCGTGAAGAAGGTCTACCTGCAGGCCGACGCGGCCTACCGCATGCAGCCCGACGACCTGAACAGCTGGCGGGTGCGCAACGCGCAAGGCCAGATGGTGCCGTTCTCGGCCTTCGGCACGGCGCGCTGGGAGCTGGGCTCGCCGCGGCTGGAGCGCTACAACGGCCTGCCGGCGCTGGAAGTGCTGGGCCAGCCCGCACCGGGCAAGAGCTCGGGCGCGGCGATGCAGGCGGTGGAGGCCATGGCCGCCCAGCTGCCGCCCGGCGTGGGCATCAGCTGGACCGGCCTCTCCTACCAGGAGCGCCTGACCGGCGACCAGGCGCCCATGCTGTATGCGCTGTCGCTGCTGGTGGTGTTCCTGTGCCTGGCGGCGCTGTACGAGAGCTGGTCGGTGCCGGTCGCCGTGATGCTGGTGGTGCCGCTGGGCGTCGTCGGCGCGCTGCTGGCCGCCACCGCG
The DNA here is from genome assembly GCA_963992225.1 of uncultured Comamonadaceae bacterium. GTDB lineage: Bacteria > Pseudomonadota > Gammaproteobacteria > Burkholderiales > Burkholderiaceae_C > Pelomonas. Next base: position 4,034 of record CAXDTK010000169.1, read on the forward strand.
CGCGGGCTGTCCAACGACGTGTACTTCCAGGTGGGCCTGCTGACCACCATCGGCCTGTCGGCCAAGAACGCCATCCTCATCGTGGAGTTCGCCAAGGCCCAGATGGAGGCCGGCCAGGATGCCATCGCCGCCACGCTGCAGGCCGTGCGCCAGCGGCTGCGGCCCATCCTGATGACGTCGCTGGCGTTTGCCCTGGGCGTGCTGCCGCTGGCGCTGGCCACCGGCGCGGGCTCGGGCAGCCAGAACGCCATCGGCACCGGCGTTCTGGGCGGCATGCTGAGCGCCACCGTGCTGGGTATCTTCTTCGTGCCGGTGTTCTTCGTCGTCGTGCAGCGTTGGTTCCCCAAGAAGACTTCTCCGGCGCCTGCACCGCAAGCAGCGCCCCACGCCCTGGAGGGCCAGTGACATGACCAAGTTCTATCTGCCCACCCTGCTGGCCGCCAGCCTGGCGCTGGCCGGCTGCGCCAGCCTGGCGCCCACCTACGAGCGCCCGGCTGCACCCGTGGCCGCGCAATGGCCCGTGCCGCAGGCGACAACGACGGACGCCCAGGCCGCCGACCTCGGCTGGCGCGAGTTCTTCACCGACCCGCGGCTGCAGGCCCTCATCGAACAGGCGCTGGCGCACAACCGCGACCTGCGCGTGGCGGTGCTGAACGTCGAGCGCGCGCAGGCGCTGTACGGCGTGCAGCGGGCCGACCGGCTGCCCACGGTGAATGCCGGCGCCGGCCAGACGGCCACGCGCGCGCCGGCCGGCACGATCACGCGCCAGTACACCGCCACGCTGGGCGTCAGCGCCTACGAGCTGGACCTGTTCGGCCGCGTCCGTAGCCTGAACGACGCCGCGCTGCAGCAGTACCTCGCCACCGACGACGCACGCCGCGGCGCGCAGATCAGCCTGGGGGCCGAGGTGGCCCGCGGCTACCTGACGCTGGCGGCCGACCAGGAGCGGCTGCGGCTGGCCGAGCAGACGCTGCAGGCCCGGCAGGACAGCCTGCGGCTGACGCAGCGCCTGCAGGGGGCCGGCGTGGCCTCGGCGCTGGACCTGCGCCAGGCCGAGATCGCCGCCGAGTCGGCCCAGTCCGACCTGGCCAGCCTGACGGCCCAGGTCGCCCAGGACCGCCATGCGCTGGCGCTGCTGGTGGGCCGGCCGCTGGACGACGCGCAATGGCCCGTGGCCGGCACCGCCGCGCCGGTGAGCCAGACGGCCGAGCTGGCGGCCGGCCTGCCGTCCGAGGTGCTGCTGGCCCGGCCCGACGTGCAGCAGGCCGAGCGCACGCTGCAGGCGGCCAACGCCAACATCGGCGCGGCGCGCGCGGCGTTCTTCCCGCGCATCAGCCTGACGGCCAGCGCCGGCACGGCCAGCGGCGAGCTGGACGGCCTGTTCCGCGGCGGCAGCGGGCTGTGGACCTTCATGCCGCAGGTCACGCTGCCGCTGTTCGACGCCGGCCGCAACCAGGCCAACCTGAAAGTGGCCGAGGTGGACCGCGACATCGCGGTGGCGCAGTACGAGGGCGCCATCCAGGCGGCCTTCCGCGAGGTGGCCGACGCGCTGGCCCAGCGCGCCACGCTGGGCCGGCAGGTGGCCTCGCAGCAGCGCCTGGTGGCGCAGACGCAGGACGCGCTGCGGCTGGCCGAGGCCCGGTTTGCCAAGGGCGTGGACGACCGCCTGGCCACGCTGGACGCGCAGCGCTCGCTGTACGGCGCCGAGCAGGGCCTGATCGCGGCGCGGCTGGCCCAGCAGGTCAACCGCGTGACGCTCTACAAGGCGCTGGGGGGCGGTGCGCAGCATCGACAATCCGCGTCCTGACCGACTCCGCCCCCGCCATGCCCGCCGCCCCGACCGACCGCGCCCAAGCCCGCCGCCAGCAGGTGCTGGAGGCCGCCGCCGAGTGCTTTCGCCGCCGCGGCTTCCACGCCGCCAGCATGGCCGAGATCGCCAAGACGGCGGGCATGAGCCCCGGCCACATCTACAACCTGTTCGAGAACAAGGACGACATCATCGCGGCCATCGTCGAGCAGGACTGCGCCGACCTGATGAGCCGCATCGCCCAGCTGCAGCAGGAAGGCGACGTGCTGCAGGCCATGCTGGCCGAGACGGAGCGCGCCATCGACGAGTCCGCCCAGGTGGCGGACGCCGCGCTGGACCTGGAGGTGCTGGCCGAGGCCAGCCGCAACCCCCGGCTGGCGGACGTGGTGCACCGCACCCAGGCGATGGTGCATGAGATGGGGCTGGCGCTGGTCCGCCAGAGCCTGGGCCCGCAGGCCGACGCCCTGCCGCCGGAGGAGATCCGCGGCCGCGCGCTGATGCTGGCGGCGCTCTTCAACGGGCTGACGGCGCTGAGCGTGCGCCATGCCGACCTGCCGGCCCAGGTGGCGGCGATGGCGCCGGTGATGCAGCGGCTGCTGCGGGTGCTGCTGTCGCCTTGAGACCCTGCGCGGCGGAGACAATGGCGGGCATGAGCACCCTGCCCCGCCCTCCGCAGCAATACGAAGATTTCATGCGCCATGTGTTCGAGCATGGCGTGCGCAAGAGCGACCGCACCGGCACCGGCACGCGCAGCGTGTTCGGCCACCAGATGCGCTTCGACTTAGGCCAAGGCTTCCCGCTGGTCACCACCAAGAAGGTGCACCTGAAGTCCATCGTGCTGGAGCTGCTGTGGTTCCTGCGCGGCGACAGCAACGCGCGCTGGCTGCAGGAGCGCGGCGTGACGATCTGGAACGAATGGGCCCGCGCGGACGGCGACCTCGGCCCCGTCTATGGCGTGCAGTGGCGCAGCTGGCCCACGCCGGACGGCGGCCACATCGACCAGATCGCCGAGGTGGTCAAGACGCTCAAGACCAACCCCGACAGCCGCCGCATCATCGTCAGCGCCTGGAACGTGGCCGAGCTGCCCAAGATGGCGCTGATGCCCTGCCACGCCTTCTTCCAGTTCTACGTGGCGCCGTCGGACGACCCCGCGGGTCGGGGCAAGCTCAGCTGCCAGCTCTACCAGCGCTCGGCCGACATCTTCCTGGGCGTGCCCTTCAACATCGCCAGCTATGCGCTGCTGACCATGATGCTGGCCCAGCAATGCGACCTCGAACTGGGTGACTTCATCTGGACCGGCGGCGACTGCCACATCTACGACAACCATGTGGAGCAGGTGCAGACCCAGCTGGCCCGCGAGCCGCGCGCCTACCCGACGATGACGATCAAGCGCCGGCCGCCCAGCATCTTCGACTACGCGTTCGAGGACTTCGAGTTGAGCGGCTACGACCCGCACCCGGCCATCAAGGCGCCGGTGGCCGTATGACCCGCCCTCGCATCACGCTGGTGGCGGCGGTCGCCAAGGACGGCGCCATCGGCCGCGCCAACGACCTGCTGTGGCGCGAGCCGCGCGACATGGCGCGCTTCAAGGCGCTGACGCTGGGCAGGCCCGTCCTCATGGGCCGCAAGACCTGGGACTCGCTGCCCGCGCGCTTCCGGCCGCTGCCGGGCCGGCGCAACCTCGTCATCAGCCGCAGCGCGCCCGCCCTGCCCGGCGCCGAGGTGTTCGACAGCCTGGACGCCGCGCTGGCGGCCTGCACCGAGCCCGAGGTCTGCGTCATCGGCGGCGGCGAGGTCTATGCGCTGGCGCTGCCGCGCGCCGACCGGCTGGCGCTGACCGAGGTGGACCTGGCCTTTCCCGACGCCGACCGGCATTTCCCCGCCTGGCCGCGCGACCGCTTCACCGCAGCCGCCCGCGAGACGCACCACGACGCGGCCGGCGTGCGCTTCGATTTCGTCGACTACATCCGCAAAGAGAACTGACCCATGTCTTCCGGTGGTTTCCACGTCCACGGCCCGCACGACCACGAGCTGGAGCATGCGGCCCAGCACGAGCCCAAGGGCTTTGCCGGCCAGCTGGCCGTCATCACCGCCATCCTGGCCACGGTGGGCGCCTTCTTCTCCTACATGGGCGGCGCGACGCAGGCCCATGCGGGCCTCTATAAGAACGACGCGGCCATCAGGAAGACCGAGGCCAGCAACCAGTGGAACTACTACCAGGCCAAGAGCAGCAAGCAGAACCTGGCCGAGCTGGCGCTGGAGCTGAGCCCCGCTGAGGAGCAGAAGGCCAAGTACCGGGACAAGATCGCCCGCTACGAGAAGGAGAAGGCCGAGATCAAGGCCGCGGCGGAGAAGCTGGAGCGGGAGTCCCAGCGCTTCGACGACCTCAGCGGCGAGCAGCTGCACCTGCACCACCGCTGGGCGCAGGCGACCACCGCGCTGCAGGTCTCCATCGCGCTGGCCGCCATCGCGCTGCTGACGCGGCGGCGCTGGATGGAATGGGCCACCCTCGCGGTCGGCGGCGTCGGCATGACGCTGGGCGCCCTGGCCTGGCTGCACCTCTGAGCGGCCGCGCCGCGCGCCTGCCGTCACGCACGCCGTCACGCCTTTTCAACCATCGCCCGACGACCGCGGTGCCTTGCCGCGGGTCGCGGGTCGTCCGGGCCTTCGCTTGCTTCCCGTTTCCCTCATCGACGCCGCCACCTGCCAGGCCTACCGCGACACCGAGTACCGCGTGCAGGCCGACCCGCCGTTCAGCCTGGCCGTGGGCCAGCCCAGCGCCGCGCTGGCGGCCGCGCACAAGCGCCACGGCGTGCGCTGCAGCGCCTTCATCAGCGCCTGCAACCCGTTCAGCCAGCCGCTGGACGAGGCGGCCAACGCCCAGCTGCACGCCGCGCTGGGCCGGCAGCTCGCGCAGCGCAGCCTCAAGTTCATCCAGGGCCTGGGACAGCACCCGGGCAACGGCTGGCCCGACGAGGCCAGCTGCCTGGTGTTCGGACTGACGCGCGAGTCCGCCAAGGCGCTGGGCGCCCGGCTGCGGCAGAACGCCATCCTCTGGGCCGGCGCCGACGCCACGCCGCAGCTGGTGCTGCTGCGCTGAACGGCCGGCGGGCGGCCGGGCGCGCGCGGCCCAGGGGCGCTGGCAGGCGCGGCCACGCCAATCCGCGCAAGTGGGTAAAAACCGGGCTCGCCGTCGCCCTCGGCCTGTCCGGATGGGCGTCCAATCACCCGTAACGCTGCGCTCGCAGGCCGGCCGCGCCCCTGACCCCGAAACCTCCCATGCTGAGCCCTCCCGTCCCCGCCGATGAGCCCGAGCGCCTGCGCGTGCTGCGGCAGCTGCAGCTGCTCGACACCGCGCCGGAAGAGGCGTTCGATGCACTGACCCGGCTGGCGTCGGAGCTGCTGGACGTGCCCATCGCGCTGGTGTCGCTGGTGGACGCCGGCCGGCAGTGGTTCAAGTCGCGCCAAGGCCTGGACGCGCAGCAGACGCCCCGCGACATCGCCTTCTGCGCCCATGCCATCCTGGGCCGCGAGACCTTCGTCGTCGGCGACGCCGCCACCGACCGGCGCTTCCTCGACAACCCGCTGGTGCGCGACGACCCCGGCATCCGCGCCTACATGGGCGTGCCGCTGGTGTCGCAGGAGGGCCATGCGCTGGGCACGCTGTGCGCCATCGACCAGCGCCCGCGCGCATTCACGCCGCGCGAGGTGCGCATCCTGGAGGACCTGGCGCGCATCTGCCAGCGCGAGATCCAGAACCGCGAGCTGGCGCTGCAGGCCCGCGCGCTGGCCGAGGAACGACAGCGCTTCATCGAGGAGCGCGAGGCCGTCTACCGGGCCACGGTGGACGGCGCGGCGGTGGGTATCGCGGTCGTCTCGCGCGACGGCTGCTGGCGGCTGGTGAACCGGCGGCTGTGCGAGATCCTGGGCCGCGACGCCGACGACCTGCTGGGCGGCAGCTTCCGCGAGGTGACGCACCCGGCCGATGTCGAGGCGGACATGGCGTTGCGCGACCAGCTGCTGCAGGGCCGCATCGAACGCGGCACGCGCGAGAAGCGCTACCTCAAGCCCGACGGGCACATCGTCTGGGCCCATGTCGAGGCCACGCTCAAGCGCGACGGCGCCGGCCAGCCGGAGGCGCTGATCCTGGCGGTGCAGGACATCACCGCGCGCCGCGAGGCCGAGCAGGCGCTGCGCCAGCTGCAGCAGCAGCTGGAACACAAGGTGGCGGAGCGCACGCTGGAGCTGCAGCAGGTCAACCGCTTCCTGGCGCAGTCGGTGCGGGAGCGCGAGCAGTCGGAGGCCGCGCTGGCGGCGTCGGAGCAGGAGCTCAAGGCGGTGCTGGCCAACGCGCTGGACGCCTACATCACCATCGGCGACGACGGCTGCGTGCGCGACTGGAACGCCCAGGCCGAGCTGACCTTCGGCTGGTCGCATGCCGAGGCGGCGGGCCGGCCGCTGGACGCGCTGATCATCCCCGGCCGGCATGCCGGCGGCCACCTCGCGGGCCTGCAACGCATCACCGGCGGCGGCGCGTCGCAGGTGCTCAACCAGCGCCTGACGCTGCCGGCGCGCCGCAGGGACGGCCGCGAGATCACCTGCGAGGTGGCCATCACCCGGCTGCCGCACGGGCCGCGCGGCACGCTCTATGCCGCCTTCCTGCAGGACGTGTCGGAGCGCGAGGCCGTGCAGCGCCGGCTGGCGCAGAGCGAGGCACAGCTGTCCGACCTCTACGAACACGCGCCCTGCGGCTACCACTCGCTGGGGCCGGACGGCCGCTTCCTGCGCATCAACGCCACCGGCCAGGCGCTGTTCGGCTGCCCGGCCGAGGCGCTGGTGGGGCAGGCCCGGCCGTGGGAATTCCTCGTTGGCACCACGGTGCAGGACTGCGAGCGCCAGTTCCGCGAGTTCATCGGGCGCGGGCAGATCGGCCCGCTGGAGTACGACCTGCGCAGCCGCGACGGCAACTTGCGCCGCGTCAGCATCCGCGCGTCGGCGGTGACCGACGCGGACGGCCGCTTCCTGATGAGCCGCTCGGTGATGTTCGACATCACCGAGCTGCACCAGGCGCGGCAGTTGCTGGAGGCGGCCCACCGCCAGCAGGGCCTGATGCTGGACAACGACCTGATCGGCATCGTCAAGCTCCGCGGCCACTGCGCGATCTGGCACAACCGCGCCTTCGCATCGCTGTTCGGCTACGGCGACGGCGAGGCGCTGGGCCTGAGCGCCCGCGAGCTCTACCCCGACGACGCCACCTTCGAGCGCATCAGCGCCGAGGCCGCCGCACTGCTGGCGCGCGGCGGCACCTACCGCACCCAGCTGGCGATGCGCCACCGCAGCGGCCGGCCGCTGTGGGTGGACATGAGCGGCACCGTGCTGGCCGAGGGCTCCGACGAAAGCCTGTGGCTGATGCTGGACATCAGCGAGGCCAAGGCGCGCCAGGACCGCGCCGAGGCGATGGCCTACACGGACGCCCTGACCGGCCTGCCCAACCGCGCGGAGCTGCACGAGCGCCTGGCCGACGCCTGCGCCCGCGCGCAGCGGTCGGGGCGGCTGCTGGGCGTCTGCTTCCTGGACCTGAACGGCTTCAAGGCGGTCAACGACACGCAGGGCCACGAGGCGGGCGACCAGCTGCTGCGGCTGGTGGCCGGGCGCCTGACGGCCTGCGTGCGCGGCGACGACACGGTGGCCCGGCTGGGCGGCGACGAGTTCGTGCTGCTGCTGCCGCACCTGGCGGCGCCCGAGGAGGCCGAGCCGGTGGTGGCGCGCATCCGCGAGGCGCTGGCCGAGCCCTTCGTGCTGGCCGACGGCCGGGCCTGCGCCGTGACGGCCAGCATCGGCCTGGCCTTCTTCCCGCGCGACGGCGAGGACGGCCCCGCGCTGCTGGCGCATGCCGCCGCGGCGATG
>CAXDTK010000170.1:0-11574 GCA_963992225.1 uncultured Comamonadaceae bacterium
GTCATCGGCGTCGAAGCCGGCTTCGTCCAGCCAGCCGCGCAGCGCCGCCGGCGTGTCGAACTCGGCGGTGATCTCGGCCTTGGCCGCGCCCTCGCGCACCACGCCGGCGTCGCCGCGGCCGCCCAGCGCCAGCTGCAGCGCGTCGATCAGGATGGACTTGCCCGCACCGGTCTCGCCGGTCAGCACGGCAAAGCCGGGCTCGAAGTCGAGCTCCAGCGTCGGGACGATGACGAAATCTTTGAGCGAGAGATGGCGAAGCATGGGAGTCGTCTATTCAACGTCGAGCAGCGCGGCACCAGGATCTCGCGGGCCGAGCGCCGGGCCGCCCCAAGCCGGCCCGCCCTGGCGATGTGCCTGCGGCTCAATGCCGCAGGCATCGCCGTCCCCGCGGGGGACCGGCCGAGCTGCCCGCGTCCAGCGGCGCAAGGTCGGACGAGGGGCTTCACTCATACCAGCGTAGCTTGCGCCGCAGCGTGGCGTAGTAGCTCCAGCCCTGCGGGTGCAGGAAGCGCACGCAATGCTGGCCGCGGCGCACCGTGATGCGGTCGCCGTGCAGCAGGCTGGCCAGGCTGTGCATGTCGAAGTTCACCGAGGCGTCGCGCCCGGCAATGATCTCCAGGCTCACCTCGCCGTGGTCCGGCAGCACGATGGGACGGTTGGTCAGCGTGTGCGACGCGATGGGCACCAGCAGCCAGCCGGCGATGCTGGGATGCAGGATGGGGCCGCCGGCCGACAGCGCGTAGGCCGTCGAGCCGGTGGGCGAGGCCACGATGACGCCGTCGGCGCGGATGTTGGCCACCAGCTCGGGGCCGGCGTGGATGCGCAGCTCGATCATGCTGGCCGTCTGGCCGCGGCTGAGCACCACGTCGTTGAGCGCCTGGCCCGAGAAGATGGACTCGCCGTCGCGCCACACCGCGCCTTCCAGCATGGTGCGCGGCTCGACTTCGTAGTCGCCCGCGAGGATGGGGCCCAGCGACTCGCGCCAGCGCTCGATGGAGATGTCGGTGATGAAGCCCAGCCGGCCCTGGTTGATGCCCACCAGCGGGATGCCGTGGCGGGCCATCTCGCGGGCGAAGCCCAGCATGGTGCCGTCGCCGCCGATGACCACCGCCAGGTCGCAGCGCCGGCCCAGCTCGTCGTTGGACAGGGCCTCGTAGCCGGTCAACCCGGTGTTCAGCGCGGTGTCCGCCTCCAGCGACACCTCCAGCCCCTGGCCGCATAAAAACTGGGCGATCTCCTCCAGCACCGGCCGGATGCCAGGCGCTTGATGCTTGCCCACGATGGCGACATGTCTGAAGCGCTCGGCCATGCGACAAATTACACCACAGGGGTCATGCCCGTCATGGGGGCAAGGCCGGCGGTTTGCGGCCTGCACATAAGATCGCGCCATGCTCGACGAGCGTTCCAAATCCCTGTTGAAGACCCTGGTCGAACGCTACATCGCCGACGGCCAGCCGGTGGGCTCGCGCACGCTGTCCAAGGCCTCGGGCCTGGAACTCAGCCCGGCGACCATCCGCAACGTGATGGCCGACCTGGAAGAACTGGGCCTGATCGCCAGCCCCCACACCAGCGCCGGCCGCGTGCCGACCGCGCGCGGCTACCGGCTCTTCGTCGACACCATGCTGACCGCGCAGCCCGGGCTGATCGGCGTGGAGACCGCGCAGCTGCAGCCCGACCAGCCGCAGCGCGTCATCGCCAGCGCGGCGCAGATGCTGTCCAACCTGTCCAGCTTCGTCGGCGTCGTCACCGCGCCCAAGAAGCCCAGCATCTTTCACCACATCGAGTTCCTGCGCCTGGGCGAGCGGCGGGTGCTGGTCATCCTCGTGTCGCCCGACGGCGACGTGCAGAACCGCGTCATCTTCACCGCGCAAGACCTGACCCAGGGCGAGCTGGCCGAAGCCAGCAACCGGCTGAACGCGGGCTACGCGGGCCTGACGCTGGAAGCCGTGCGCGAGCGGCTGCGCCACGAGGTGGACGCGCTGCGCGGCGAGATCGCCGGCCTGATGAGCGCGGCGGTGCAGGTCGGCTCCGAGGCCATGGAGCAGCAGGAGGAGCGCGTGGTCGTCTCCGGCGAGCGCAACCTGCTCACCGTGCAGGACTTCAGCCACGACATGGGCAGCCTGCGCCGGCTGTTCGACCTGTTCGAACAGAAGACGCAGCTGATGCGCCTGCTCGACACTTCCAGCCGCGCCGAGGGCGTGCGCATCTACATCGGCGGCGAAAGCCAGGTCGTGCCCTACGAGGAACTGTCTATCGTGTCGGCCCCCTACGAGGTGGACGGCCAGGTGGTGGGCACGCTGGGCGTCATCGGTCCCACCCGCATGGCCTACGACCGCATGATCCAGATCGTCGACATCACCTCGCGGATGGTGGGTCAGGCGCTGTCGCAGCGTTGAACCGGGATCGGGTCGGCGCCCCGCGGTGCTGACTAGAATCCGCGCTCCTTCCGGGGGCCGTTAGCTCAGTTGGTCAGAGCAGAGGACTCATAATCCTTTGGTCATTGGTTCAAGTCCAATACGGCCTACCACCCCCTTTTCGCCAGCTCGGGATGGGCTGATCACCAGGGGCACACCCTCAATGCCGATGCGGCGTCAGCTGCTGCAGCGCCGCGGGCAGTTCCCGCGCGAGCGACGCGAAGCTCATGGCCTGGCCGCTATGCCTGTCGGTGAAGCTGCTCGCGTTGCCCGCCGCGACGGCCGGGAGGTTGCCGCTGCGCATCGGGCCGCGCAGCCCGGAGCCGTAGATGTAGAGCGCCTGTTCGGCGGGCAGCCAGCGGCCGCTGTCGTGCTCGGTCACGTGGACGGCCGCGATGTCGGCGCGCTGGCGGCCGGGGGCGTAGCGGGCAACATGTTGCAGGTAATGGAACAGGCTCAGCGGCGAGTCGAGGAAATGCGCCTGGCCGTCCGCGTAGAGGACTTGCACGGCCCAGCGGGGCTGGCGGGCGGGGAACATGCCGCAGACCGGGCAGCGGGCCTCGGCCGGGATGGCGCGCGGCGCCAGCCGCTGGCCCACGCCGTCCCAGGCCAGCGTGGGGGCGACGATGCAGACGTCGTCGGGCACGGCCGGTGTGGCCTTGGCCTGTGCGCCGGGCCCCTGCACCAGCAGGTAGAGCCCGCCGCCCAGCAGCGGCGTGGCACCGGCCAGCGCGATGCGCCGCCAGGCCTGGCGTCGGTTGGGCATGGCGGGGCTCACATGCGGGTGTCGTGCAGCGCGCCGCCGCTGAGGTCGACCATGTCGGGCTTGATCTCGGCATAGCGCAGCACGCGGCCGCCCCATTGGGCGGCGAAGGCCTTGGCGGCGGCCTCGTCGGCGAAGCTGGCCGCCGTGGGGCCCATGGAGCCGTGGCGCTTGCTGCCCAGCACGTAGACGGCCTGGCGGGCGTTGATCCAGTGGCCCACCGGCTTGTCCCAGTCGGCCTTGGCCATGTCCTGCACGTGGGCCGCGAGCACGGGGCGGACCTGCTCGGGCTTGAGCAGCGTGGACAGCAGCTCGACGCTGTCGCAGAACCAGTTCACCTGGCTGTCGCCCTTGTAGATGACCTGGCCCTTGGGGCCGGGGTAGTCGGACAGCAGCATGCCGTCCAGCGAGCAGCTGGACTGGGCGGCAATCTCCTGCGGCTTGACGGCGTCGCCGTTGTCGTCCTGGCGGTTGCAGCCGGCCAGGCCCGCGGCGGCGAGGGCGGCGCAGCCGCACAGCAGGCGGCGGCGGGTGAGGGCGGTGGATGTCATGGCTTGAATCTCCATCCCGCCAGGGCCAGCGGCGCGCCTATCCAGGCCAGCATCGCACCGCCCATCAGCCAGGGGTTGCCCAGCGCAGGCGGCACGACGCTGGCGAGGCCGTACAGGCGCGCCATGTCGTCCAGCGAGAACACGTTGAGGATGCGGAACACGTCCGCCGGATTGAGCAGCAGCAGGTAGGCGAAGCCGTCGCCGCCCAGCAGGCCGCCCAGCTCGCCGCCGCTGGCCACCAGCAGGCCCAGCAGCAGCAGGTCGAACACCAGCACCAGCGCGAACCACAGCGCGATGGCCAGGCCCGAGGCGCGCGTGCGGTCGCGTGCCAGCACCGACAGCAGCAGCGCCAGGCTCAGGAAGGCCAGCCCCAGCAGCACCGAGCTGGCGACGAAGCCGCCGTAGTGGTACAGGCCCGCGGCGCCGAAGCGCTGCCACAGCAGCGCCGCCACCAGCGCGAAACCGGCCAGCGTGGACAGCGCCAGCGCCGCGGCCAGGCCCAGGTACTTGCCCAGCAGCAGTTCCAGCCGCGTGATGGGCAGCGCCAGCAGCAGGTCCAGCGAGCCGCGTTCGCGCTCGCCGACGATGGCGTCGAAGCCCAGCAGCAGCGCGATCAGCGGGATCAGGTAGATGACCAGCGACACCAGGCTGGCGATGGTGGCCTCGATGGAGCGCGGGCCGATCTGGCCCTGGGCGGCGCTGCCGAAGTAGGTGATGGCCAGCGAGAACACCGTGAAGACCAGCGCCACGGCCAGCACCCAGCGGTTGCGCAGCCGGTCGCTGAACTCCTTGGCCGCCACGGCGGCGATCTGGCGGGGTTGCAGTCCGTCCTTCATGCGGCCTCCTGCAATGAAGGCGCGCCGGCCTCGCGCAGCTCGAAGTACAGGTCTTCCAGCGTCGGCTCCTGGATGCTCAAGTCGACCAGCGGCTGCGCGGCCAGCGCCTGCAGCAGCGGCATCTTCAGCGCGCGCGGGCAGTCGATGCCCGCCTGCTGCGCGCCATCGCGTCGCCACACCACGCCGGGCAGTGCCGCCAGTTGCTGCGGCAGCGCATCCAGCACCGCCGCGTCCGCCTGCAGGCGCACGTGCAGCGGCCGGGTCGAGCGTTCGCGCAGCTCGGCCACGCTGCCCTGCGCGCACAGCCGGCCGCTGGACAGCATGGCCAGCGCATCGACGCGCTGCTCCAGCTCGGCCAGGATGTGCGAGCTGATGACCAGCGTGACGCCGCGCTCGCGCAGCCGGTCGAGCTGGGCATAGAAGTCGCGGATGGCGGCCGGGTCCAGCCCGGTGGTGGGCTCGTCCAGCAGCAGCAGCTGCGGCTCGCCCAGCAGCGCCTGCGCAAAACCCAGGCGCTGGCGCATGCCCTTGGAGTACTCGCGCACCGGCCGGCGGCCGGCGTGGCTCAGGCCAACCTCCTCCAGCAGCGTGGCGCATTGGGCCAGCGGCGCGCCCTTGAGGCGGGCGAAGAAGCGCAGCGTCTCCAGGCCGTCGAGGTTGTCGTACAGCACCAGGTTCTCGGGCAGGTAGCCCAGGCGGCGGCGCGCCTCGCGGAAGTGGCGGCCGCCGACCTCGCAGCCATCCACCCACAGCCGGCCCTGGCTGGGCGCGATCAGGCCCAGCACCAGCTTGAACAGCGTGCTCTTGCCGGCGCCGTTGTGGCCGATCAGCCCCAGCAGCTGGCCGCGCGGCACCGTGAGGTCCACGCCGTCCAGTGCCTTGAGCAGCGCGCCGCCGCGGCCGTAATGCTTGGCCACGCCCTGCAGGCGCAGCGCCGGGGCGGCATCAACGGAATTGCTTGTCACGCCATTCACTCCAGTTCTTGTGTTGCGGCTGCATCGCCGGGTGGGCGTCGACCACGCTGGGCACGCGCAGCACCGGGAACTGCTGGCCCAGCACGCGCAGCGCCTGCACCGCCGGGCTGCCCATCAGCAGCTTGACGCTGGGGTGGCGCCATTGCAGCCGGTCCACCAGTTCGTTGGCTTCGTAGGGCAGGTCGCCCAGGCCGTCGCCGTTGCGGTCCCAGCCCAGGTAGTTGGCCCAGTGGTTGCCCTGGCCGCGTTCGCCGTCGCGCGTGTCGCCCCAGCGCTCGTCGCGGGCGCCGACGTAGCGCACCTGCTCGCGGTTGGCGATGAAGTCGTTGCGCTGCACCACGTTGCGCGTGGAGCCGGCCGAGAGATGCACGCCCACATGGTTGTCCACCACCAGGTTGCCGCGCAGCGTCGCGTACTCGACGTCGTAGATGAAGAAGCCGCGGTTGTTGCCGGCCACGATGTTGTCCTCGATGACCGAGTCCTGCAGCGTGCGCAGCATGATGCCGAAGTCGCTGTTGCCCCAGGTGCGGTTGCGCCGCACGGTCTGGTTGCGCACCTCCATCAGCGCCAGGCCGCCGCGGTTGTAGTAGCTCTCGTTGTCCTCCCACAGGTTGTAGTAGGAGTTCATGTAGTGCGTGCCGTAGCGGCTGTGATGCAGCTTGTTGGCACGGAACTCGGCATGGTGGGAGACGTCCACGTACAGCGCGTCGCGCACGAAGCTGATGTCGTTGCCGGTGATGCGCGCGCCCTTGGTGTTGTAGAGCTGGATGCCGTTGCCGCGCTGCGAGGAATTGACGTCGCGCAGGCCGGTGATCAGGTTGTGCTCGATGCGCACGTCGTTGGCCTTCTCAATCCACAGCCCGAACAGGTTGTAGACCAGGTCGCAACGCCGCACCACCGCGCGGTGGCTGCCGGGCTGGATGTAGATGCCGGCGTGCTGGGCCTTCAGCTCGTGGCCGGAGTCGCGCACGATCAGGCCCTCGATCGTCACGTCGGTGGCCGCCACGCGGATGGTGTCGCCGCGCTGGCCGCCGCTGAGCGTGGGCCGGTCGATGCCGCGCAGCGTCAGCGGCTTGTCGATGCGCAGGTTCTCGTCGTAGGCGCCGCGTTCGATCTCCAGCACGTCGCCGGGCGCGGCGCGCGCGATGGCCGCCTGGATGGCCTCGCCCGGCCGCACGCGCCAGGTCGCCGCATCGGCGCCGCCAAGGCCCACGGCCAGCAGCACCGCGCCCAGCGCCCGGCCCAGGGTTTTCGCTCCGGGGGGCTTCATGCCGGCAGCCACCCCAGGGCCTTGAGCGCCAGGAACAGGGCCGCACCGATCAGCAGGTTCTTGAAGCCCACGTAGCTCAGCATGTCCATCCAGCCGGCCACCCGGTAGTTGGCGCGCCACCAGGGGCCGTCCTTCACGTAGCGGCGGCCGCTCATGCGGATCAGCACCTCGTAGACGCTCCAGCCGAACCACCAGCCGATGATGGCAGCCGACGACAGCTTGCCCTGCGCGGCCAGCAGCCAGGCCAGGCTGGCCGCCACGGCCAGCGAGAAGCCGGCCACCTGCAGCGCGCGCTGGCTGTTCCAGCCCTCGCGGCTCCAGGGCCAGAGGTGGTCGCGCAGCTCCAGCAGCAGCACCTGCCAGCCGCTCATCGCGCCGCGGGCGGCGTAGGGCCGGGCCGGGTCGGTGGGCATGCGCGGGTCGGGGCCCTGCGCGGCCTTGGGGCTGATGGCGGGCACGGCGTCGATGGGGATGTAGTAGCCGTCGCGGCCGATGGGCGTGATCAGCAGCCCGTCGCGCTCGCGGCGCTTGCGCTCCTTGGCCAGCGGCGGGCAGCCCTTGGCGTCGGTGTACAGCACCATGCAGTCCAGGCAGTGCAGGCATTCGCGGTGGTCGATGCGGCCGTCGGCGTCGATGGCCTGGGCGCCGCAGCCCACCGCGCAGGCCTTGCAGCTGTTGCAGTCCTGCTTGCGCTTCAGGCCGAACCAGCGGAAGGTGCTGGGCATGGCCAGCGACGCGCCCAGCGGGCACAGGTACTTGCAGAACGGCCGCTCGATGAAGATCGACAGGCCCAGCAGCACGGCGACGAACAGCCCGTAGGGCCAGGGCCGGTTCATCACGCCGACGAGGAAGGTGGTCTTGAACGGTTCCACCTCGGCCAGCATCTCGGCGCGGCCCATGTCGAACATGGACACCGCCAGCAGGCCGAAGAAGATGGCGTACTTCAGCCACTTGAGCTTGTCGTGCAGCGCTTGAGGCACCGGCTTCTGCCAGCGCTTCAGGCCCAGCTTGCGCGCGATCTTGAAGATCGCCTCCGACAGCGAGCCGAACGGGCACATCCAGCCGCAGAACAGGCCGCGGCCGAACAGGAACACCGTGACGATGATGAAGATCCAGAACACGAAGATGAACGGATCGGACAGGAACAGCGACCAGGTCCACTGGAACAGCAGGCTGTGGAACCAGGTCAGCACCTGCGTGATGGACGGCTGGGCCATCAGCCCGAAGCCGACGAACACGATGGACAAGGCCCAGGCGCTGTACTTGAAGGCGTTGACCGGCCACTTGTTCTTGTGGGTGGACAGCCGGGTGAGCTTCTCGCGCAGCGCGTAGACCACGGCCACGCCGATCAGCAGTGCGCTGAACAGCGCGATCTTCCAGGCCTGGCTCTTCCAGATGCGCAGCCAGGGCGCGTCGGGCTCCACCACCGCGGGGCGGCCGCCCTGCAGCAGCGCATCGGGCAGCCAGTACTTGCTCTCGAACACGGCGAAGCTGCGATGCCCGGTGGCGCGGTCCACGCGGTTGCCCAGGAAGGCCAGCTTCCAGGGGTAGGCCGCCGAGAAGCTGGGCGAGCGGATCACGAAGATGGCCGACTCGGTGTAGGCCGGCGCGCCCGCGGCCTCCAGGCCGTAGAGGTTGATGGCGTCCAGGTCGCGGAAGGTGAAGGCGTCGGCGCCCTGTTTGACCTGCACGCGGTCGTAGATGCCGCCGCGCACGAAGCCCGAGCCCTTGAAGGACTCGGCGCCGGCGCTGCGCACGATGAAGAAGGCCTGCTCGCCGTCCTGCAGCCGGGCGCGCAGGTTGGCGTAGCCGCCATCGCCCAGCAGGCTGCGGCCCAGGTCGGGGTGGTTCAGGTCGCCGAACCACAGTTCGATGAAGGGTTCGGCGGCGGGCTCCAGGCCCACCTGCTCCGGCTTCACGCGCAGCCGTTGCACGGCGCCCAGCGCCTGCAGCTCGGCCCAGCCGTAGCGCTTGCCGGTCTCCGCCCAGCGCGCACGCTCGCGCACGGTGGGCTCGATGATGCCCACCTGGCGGGCAACGGCGCTGCCGGACAGCTGCATCACCTGGTTCTGCGCCACCACGGTGACGGTGGCGCCGGAGATGGCGTCCACGCCCAGCACGTTCTCGTCCGGGCGCGAGGGACCGACCTCGATCTGGTCCTTGACCGACTTGCCGAGGTACTGGTCGTTGAACTTGACCAGGGCGCCCTCCGGGATGCCCAGCAGCAGGATGGGCTCGGAGTGCTTGAGCACCTTGACGCCCACGTAGCGGCCGGTGCGGTCCATGCCGATCAGCGTGACCACCGGCTTGCCGGAGTAGGCCGGCGTGTCGGTGATGTCGGTGGACAGCATCACATAGCCCAGCAGCGTGGGCTTGCCCGCGGCATCGGCCGGGCCGTAGGCCTCCACATAGGGCGGCTGGCCCTTGCGCGGCGAGAAGCTGACGGCGCCGGGGAAGACCTCCTTGCAGGGCAGCAGCGCGCACAGGTCGGCCGCGGTGGCCAGGTCAGGTGGCAGCTGGGCCTCGTAGGCCTGCTGGCCCGGCGCGGCCTGTGCGCCGGCGGCTGCCAGCAAAAAAAACGCGGCCAGTGCCCGGAGGCAGGCCGCGAGAAGTCGATCGGCTAACGTCATCTCTGCTCTCGTTGTCGCCGTCGCGCCCGCCGGCTCGAGTGGCTGGCGCGACGGCATCGTGCGGGGCCTCAGGCCTCCACGATCATGCGGGTGCGCATCTCCAGGTGCAGAGCATGGCAGAAGTGCGTGCAATAGCACCAGTACACACCCGGCTCCCCGGCGATGAAGGTCACCGACGCGGTCTCCTGCGGGTTCACGATGAAGTTGACGTTGTGGTTCGGGATGGCGAAACCGTGCGTCAGGTCTTCGATCTTGTCGAGGTTGGTCAGGATCAGCGTGACCTCGTCGCCCTTCTTGACCTTGAACTCGCGCAGCGAGAAGGCCGGCGCCTGCGAGGTCATCTTGACGGTGACCTTCTTGCCGTTGCGGGTCACGCCGGACTCCTTGGGGTCCTTCACCGCGTTGGGGAAGTCGTCCAGCGAGTACACCTGCTTGGGCTTGACCAGCTCGCGCTTGAAGATGATGAAGTCATGCGGCTCGCCACGCACCGGGTGGTCGGCCAGCAGCACCATCTTGTCGCCCGACATGTCGATGATCTGCTCGTTCTCGGCGTGCAGCGGGCCCACCGGCAGGAAGCGGTCCTTGGAGAACTTGCAGCCCACGGCCAGGTATTTGCCGTCGGCGGCGATGGTCTCGGACTGCGAGCCGTTGATGTGGCCCGGCTGGTACTGCACGTCCAGGCGGTCGACCACGTACTTGGCGTTCTTGTCGCCCTTGTGGAAGGCGATGGCCTTCTCGAGGTTCCACTTCACTACCTGGCTGTCCAGGAACAGCGTCGTGTAGGCGTTGCCGCGGCCGTCGAAGGCGGTGTGCAAGGGGCCCAGGCCGATCTCGACCTCGGCGGCAATCGCGCCGTCAATCTTGTCGAGCTTGCCGTCGAACCAGTCCAGCACCTTGGCCAGCTCGATGACGGTGGCGGTGGGCGACAGCTTGCCGGCGCAGATGAAGTACTTCTGGTCCGGGCTGGCGTTGACGCCGTGCGGGTTCTTGGGCACCGAGACATACGCGGTCAGCGCGGTCTTGGGGTCCTTGTTGGACTCGCGCGTGCCGTCGACGACCGGCACCTTGGAGCTGCCGATGGTCTTGAACTTGCCGGCCTTGACGGCCGCCTCGATGCGGGCGATGTTGAAGAACAGGCAGGCATCGCGCTCGGCGGACATCATGTCCTCGTAGTGCGCGCCCATCTCGGTGTTGTACTGGTTGGTGGCCGCCAGCTTGCCGTCGTAGGAGGTGGCGGTCAGGTCGCAGTTGCCGTCGATCATCACCTGCCAGCGCACTTCCATCGTCTCGGCGTCCACGCAGGTGAACATCGAGCGGTACTTGCTGCCGTCCTCGATGCCGGCATTGGGCAGCGGAGTGGCGAACTCGGCGCCGCAGAACACGCGCGTGGTGTAGTTGATGGCCGGATCGACCGGGTCACGCTTGTCCGGGAAGATGCCGTGGAAGCCCTGCACGTTCGGCAGCTGCGTGATCTTGTCGCAGACGAAGTAGTCCAGGCGGATGCGCGCGATGCGGCTGTTGATCTTGTCGTTGATCCAGGCGTAGCGGCCGTCGTAGTTGCCGTCCTTGTAGGAGGCATGCGTGTGGTGGGTGTCGCCCACCGTGTAGCGCAGCGAGCCGTCGGCCTTGGTGCCCATGACCTTCTTGGACTCGTTGGTGATGCCCCAGCCCACCAGCGCATCCGGCACGAAGCAGGGAATGCGCAGCAGCTCGCGGCCCGAGGGCAGGCCCAACACGCGCATGTCGCCGGTGTGACCGCCGCTCCACAGGCCGTAGTAGGTGTCCAGCTGGCCGGGCTTGAGGTGAGTCGCGTTCGCCTCGGCATGCGCACCGGGGGCGGCACCGCTGGCAGCGGGCGCGGCGGCGCTGCCGTCGGCCTTCTTCTCGGCGCAGGCGGCGGCGCCCAGCGTCAGGCCGGCGATCGCGGCGCTGTTGATGAAGCGGCGGCGCGCCAGACCCTGAGGCGTGGCGCTGCTGTTCGTCGCGATCTTGTTGTTGTCGTCGTCTTTCATGGACTCTCTCACCTCTGGTTGATCAAACGTGGTCAGGCGGCGCGCGGGCCGGTGCGGCCCGCGGGCGGTGGTGTCTCTTATACACATATCCGCGCCCCCCAGACGGGCGCCGATGGCGGGTGCC
>CAXDTK010000171.1:0-11552 GCA_963992225.1 uncultured Comamonadaceae bacterium
TACACCTAAGCCTTCGTCGGCAGCGTCAGATGTGTATAAGAGACAGCTGCAGGTCAGGGCAGACGCATCGTCGCCACGACCGGCCCCCCCGGTGTTGATTTGGATCAGTTTTGCGGCGACTGTATCCACCGAAAAACCAGTTAGGGGAGCCATTGCCCGGGCTGCAGGGGCAGAATGCCAACACACCCATTCCGCTCCCCTGCCATGAAACAAGCTCAATTCCGTCACGTCGTCCTGTCCGCCGTCGCCGTGCTCGCGCTGGCCGCCTGCAGCAAGCAGGAGCCGGCCGCCACGCCCGGCACGGCCCCGGCCTCGGCCGCCACCGCGGTGGTCGAGCCGGCCTCGGCAGCGCCCGTCGTCGCCGAGAACACCGTCGGCAAGGGCGTGTACGGCAAGACCTGCGCGATGTGCCATGCCGCCGGCGTGGCCGGCGCGCCCAAGCCGGGCGACAAGGCCGACTGGGGCCCGCGCATCGCGCAGGGCACCGAGGTGCTCTACAAGCACGCGCTCGAAGGCTTCACCGGCGCCAAGGGCATGATGCCGCCGCGCGGCGGTGGCGCCTCGCTGACCGACGAAGAGGTCAAGGCGGCCGTCGACCACATGGTGGCGCTGTCGCGCTGAGGCTGACATGGCGCAGCTGATGTCTCCGCGGCGCCGCGGGCTGGCGCTCGGTGCGCTGGCCTGCGTGCTGTTGCCGCGTGCGGTGCAGGCGGCCACGGAACGCTCGCCGGTTCAGCGCAGCGCGGCGGTGCTGATGGGCACGCAGGTCGACATCGTCGCCGTGCATGCCGATGCGGCGCTGCGCGCACGGGCGCTGGACGCCGCCTGGGCCGAGATGCTGCGCCTGTCCGAGATGATGAGCCGCTACCGCAGCGCCAGCCAGGTCAGCCTGCTGGCGAACGCGGCCGGCGGCGCGCCGCTGCCCGTGGCGCCCGAGCTGATGGCGGTGCTGCAGCAGGCGCAGGACCTGGCGCGGCGCAGCGGCGGCCGCTTCGATGCGACCGTGGGCGCCTATGCCGACTGGCATTTCGAGCCCGGCCAGCCGGCCCGGCTGCCGGAT
The DNA here is from genome assembly GCA_963992225.1 of uncultured Comamonadaceae bacterium. Classification (GTDB taxonomy): domain Bacteria; phylum Pseudomonadota; class Gammaproteobacteria; order Burkholderiales; family Burkholderiaceae_C; genus Pelomonas. The sequence goes on from CAXDTK010000171.1 coordinate 1,061, forward strand.
GCGGCGGCGCTGGCGCGGCAGCATGCGCTGGTCGACGCCCGCGGCCTGCAGATCGACGCGCAGCAGGGCACCGCCCGGCTGGCGCGCGCCGGCATGCGGCTGGACCTGGGTGGCATCGCCAAGCTGCCCATCCTGCAGGCGGGCCTGCGCACGCTGGCCGCGCAGGGCGTGACCGATGCGCTGATCAACGGCGGCGGCGATGTGCTGTGCAGCGGCACGCTGCAGGGCCGGCCCTGGCGCGTGGGCCTGCGTGACCCGCGGGCGCCGCAGCAGCTGCTGGGCGTGCTGGCGCTGCGCGGCGGCGTGGTGGCGGCCTCGGGCGACTACGAGCGCGGCTTCGACCATGCCGGGCGGCGCTATCACCATATCCTCGATCCGCGCAGCGGCCAGCCCAGCCAGGGCCTGCGCGGCCTGGCCCTGGTGGCGCGCGACGTGGAGGCCGTCAACGGCTGGGGCGCGGCCATGATGGTGGCCGGCCAGGCCCAGTCGCAGCGCTGGCTGCGCGAGCAGCTGCCCGGCGTGGAGGCCATGCTGGCCGCGCCCGGCGGCGTGTGGCTGTCCGACGGCCTGCGCGGCCGCCTGCTGCCGCCGGCCTGAGCCCGCCTGAAGGCCCCGGCCGGCTGCCGGGGCGGCCCGGCTGAGGCAGGATGTGGGCCATGGCTGATCCAGACTCCAACACGCCCGGCGCCGCTTCCTGTGCCGGCACCGCTTGCGGCGCGTGCAATGGCACGGCGCCGCCCGCGCCCACCGCTGCCCCGCCCGCGGGCCACACCTACCGCATCGCGACGATGGACTGCCCCGTCGAGGAGGCCGAGATCCGCCGCGCGCTGGCGCCCGTCGCGGGCATCCACGCGCTGAGCTTCCAGCTCGCGGCGCGGCGGCTGACCCTCCAGGCGCCGGACGCCGTGCGCGAGCAGGCCTTGCAGGCCATCCGCCAGGCCGGCTTTACGCCCGAGGCGGTAGGCGACCCGGCGGTGCCGGGCGCCGCCCACGGCCATGACCACGCTGCCGCGCAGGGCGCCGGCATCCCGCGGCTGGGCCTGGCCCTGCTGGTGGCGCTGGCGGCCGAGGGACTGGCCGTCCTGCTGCCGTCCGCCGGGCCGCTGCCGGGCATGGCGCTGGCCGCGGCGGCGATCTGGCTGGCGGGCCTGGACACCTACGCCAAGGGGCTGGCGGCGCTGCGCCGCGGCCGGCTCAACATCAATGCGCTGATGACGGTGGCGGTCAGCGGCGCCTTCCTGATCGGCCAGTGGGCCGAGGCCGCCATGGTGATGGCCTTGTACTCGGTGGCCGAGCTGATCGAGGCGCGCTCGGTGGACCGCGCCCGCGACGCCATCCGCGGCCTGATGGCGCTGGCACCCGCGCAGGCCTGGGTGCGCCAGCCCGACGGCGGCTGGGCCGCGCAGCCGGCGGCGGCCGTGGCGGTGGGCGCCACCGTGCGCATCGCGCCGGGCGAGCGGGTGCCGCTGGACGGCACCGTCACGCGCGGCCACAGCAGCATCGACCAGGCGCCGGTCACCGGCGAGAGCCTGCCGGCGGAGAAGGCGCCCGGCGACACCGTGTTCGCCGGCACCATCAACGGCAGCGGCGAGCTGGAATGCCGCGTCACGGCCGCCGCCGGCGACACCACGCTGGCGCGCATCATCCACGCCGTCGAGCAGGCGCAGAGCCTGCGCGCGCCCACGCAGCGCTTCGTCGACCGTTTCGCGGCGGTCTACACGCCGGTGGTGTTCGGCCTGGCCGTCGCGGTGGCGGCGCTGCCGCCGCTGCTGACCGGCGCGACCTGGCAGCAGGGGCTCTACAAGGCGCTGGTGCTGCTGGTCATCGCCTGCCCCTGCGCGCTGGTGATCGCCACGCCGGTCAGCGTCGTCAGCGCGCTGGCGGCCGCGGCGCGGCGCGGCATTCTCATCAAGGGCGGCACCTACCTGGAAGAAGCCCGCAGGCTCAAGGCGCTGGCCTTCGACAAGACCGGCACCCTCACAGTGGGGCGGCCGCGGCTGGTGGACCGTCAGGTGCTGCGCGGCGACACCGCGGCGGTGCTGCGCCTCGCGGCGGCGCTGGCCGGCCGCTCGGACCACCCGGTCTCGCAGGCCATCGCCGCGGGCCTGGGCGACGGCGGCGCTGGCGCCGTGGAGCGCTTCACCGCGCTGCCCGGCCGCGGCGTGCAGGGGCAGATCGACGGCAGCGCCTACGTGCTGGGCAACCACCGGCTGATCGAGGAGCGCGGGCAGTGCGGCGCCGGGCTGGAGACGCTGCTGCGCGGGCATGAGGCCCAGGGCCGCACGGTCACGCTGCTGGCCGATGACGCCGGCGTGCTGGCGGTCTTCGCGGTGGCGGACACGCTCAAGCCCGGCTCCCGCGACGCCGTGGCCGAGCTGGTGGCGCTGGGCGTCACGCCGGTGCTGCTGAGCGGCGACAACGCGGCCACGGCGCAGAGCATCGCGGCGCAGGCCGGCATCGCGCAGGCCGAGGGCAACCTGCTGCCCGAGGACAAGCTGCACGCCGTCGAGGCCCTGCAGCGGCGCTTCGGCATGACCGGCATGGCCGGCGACGGCATCAACGATGCGCCGGCGCTGGCCCGGGCCGACATCGGCTTCGCGATGGGCGGCGCCGGCACCGACACGGCGATGGAGGCGGCCGACGTGGTCATCATGACCGACGACCTGCGCCGCATCGCCAGCGTGGTGCGCCTGTCGCGCGCGACCCATGCGGTGCTGTGGCAGAACATCGTGTTCGCGCTGGGCGTGAAGGCGGTGTTCTTCGGCCTGGCGGTGTTCGGCGGCGCGACCATGTGGATGGCCGTCTTCGCCGACATGGGCGCCAGCCTGATCGTGGTGGCCAACGGCCTGCGGCTGCTGAAGATGGACGTCGACCCGGCGGGCCGGGGCTGAGTCAGGCCGTGGCGGCCCGGGCCTCGCCGCGCGGGGCGGCGCGACCGCTGGCGGTGTCGGCGAACAGGTCGCGCGTGGGCAGCGGGCCGACGTCCAGCGCCAGGTCGATGCCCTGCTGCCAGCCCGGCGGCAGCGCGTCCAGCGTCGCCGGCCCGGGCCCCCAGGGGGCGGGCGCCAGCAGCAGCGCCTCGTCGATCAGCTGCAGCAGCGCGCGCGTGGCCGCATGGCCGGCCACGTACAGCCGCGCCAGGCCGCGCGCCGCGGCCGCCAGCCGGCGCGGCACGCGGCGCGTGCAGGGCAGCGCGAAGCTGGCGCTGCCGGGCTCGCTGGCGCGGATGGCGCGGTACTGTGCGTCGTCGATGCGCAGGTAGACGGCAGCCTGCGCCACGTCGCGGCACAGCAGCACGGCCGGTTCGCGCTCGCCCGCGCCGGCCAGGCGCTGCAGCCGCAGCGTGGCGGCCTTGTCGTCCAGCCGGCAGGCCGGCAGGTAGCCCGCCCCCGTCGGCAGCAGCGCCAGGCCGCCGGCGCGGATGACGGCCGCCGCATGCTGCAGCAGCCGCGGCTGCGGGTTGGCCGGGTGCACGCTGTAATGCAGGAAGCGCGGCATGGCGGCCTCAGGGTGGCGCGTTGCCGGCGGCGCCGGGCGGCGTGGCCGGCGGGGTGTCCAGCGGCGGCGCGTCCGGCTCGGTAGGCGTCTTGCGCAGCGTCCAGCGGCCGCCGCCGGTCAGCTGCAGCACGCGGCGGTGGAAGCCCGCCACCGCCGCGCGGTGGGCGATGCTGATCAGCGTGGTGCCACGCCCGCGCAACCGCTCGTACAGGCGCTTCTGGTTCTCGTCGTCGAGCGCGCTGGTGGCCTCGTCCAGGATGGCCACGCGCGGCGCATGCACCAGCAGCCGCGCGAAGGCCAGCCGCTGCTGCTCGCCGCCGCTGAGCAGCTTCTCCCAGTCCTCGTGGCGGTCCAGCCCATGCTCGCCCTCGGCCAGGTGGCGCAGCCTGACCTCGTCCAGCACCTTCAGCAGCGCCTCGTCGTCCAGCTCGACATGGGTGCTGGGGTAGATCAGCTGGCTGCGCAGCGTGCCGTTCTGCAGGTAGGGGCGCTGCGGCAGGAAGAACACGTCCTCCTGCGGTGGCTGCTCGATGCGGCCGCTGCCCTGCGTCCACAGGCCCGCGATGGCGCGCAGCAGCGAGCTCTTGCCGCTGCCGCTGGCGCCGGTGATCAGCAGCGACTCGCCCGCCGGCACGGTCAGCGACAGGTCCTGCACCAGCACCAGGTCGCTGTCGGGCGCCTTCACGGTGACGTGGGACAGCGACAAGTCCTGCGCCGGCTGCAGCGCGATGCCGGCGGGCGGCGGCTCGGCCGCCAGCTTCTGCGCCATCACGTGCAGGCGGTCGATGCCGGCGACGAAGCGCGACAGGCTCTCGAAGTTCTCGACGATCAGCGACACCGCGCTCAGCACCGCCGCGAACGCGCCGCCGGCCTGCACGGCCTGGCCCACTTCCAGCTCGCCGGCCAGCAGCTGGCCCGCCAGCACGACGAAGGGCACCAGCAGGCTGAGCTGGCTGAACGAACGCTGGAAGAGGTTGAGCATGAACTGCATGCGGATCAGCTTCTTGGTGTTCAGCAGCGCGGCGCGCAGGCGCTGGTCGAGCTGGTGGCGCTCCTGCTTCTCGCCGCGGTAGAAGGCGATGGACTCGGCGTTCTCGCGCAGCCGCATCAGCCGGAAGCGGAAGTCGGCCTCGCGCTTGAGCTGCCAGAAGTTGAGCCGGATCAGCGGCCGGCCGAACAGCATGATGGACAGCCCCGTGCCCAGCAGCGCGTACACCACCAGGAAGGCCACCAGCATCTTGGACAGCGACCACAGCACCGTGCTGAAGGCCACCAGCTGCATCGCCGAGCCGAGCAGGATGAGCAGGAAGTTCAGCGAGCGGCTGGTGAAGGTGTTGACGTCGTCGGCGATGCGCTGGTCGGGGTTGTCCACGCCGGCCAGGCGGAAGTAGGCGCGGTCGCTGAGGTAGGCGTCGAGGAAGCGGCGGGTCAGCCAGCGGCGCCAGTCGTTGGCATAGGCGTCGCGGGAGGCGTAGTACAGCGCATAGACCGGCACGGCGATGCCCACCACCCACAGCATGCTGCGCACGGCCGCCCAGAAACGGTCCTCGTCGCGCGCGGCCAGCGCTGAGGTCAGTTCGCCGGTCTGGCGGTTCACCAGCACGGCCAGCTGCGTGTCCAGCAGCATCAGCACCACCAGGCCCACCAGCACCGCCCAGGCCACGCGCTTGCGGTCGCCGGTCCAGTAGGGCCGGGCGACAGCCAGGAAGCGCCCCCATGCGCTGGGCGTGTGTGGGGGCGGGTCAGCGGCGGGGATGGCGCTCATGGCAGCGGATGCAGGCGGTGGAGAGAAGGCGCAGGACAGCATGGTGGCGCATTCGCCCAGCCTACGGAAGCGCCGTCACCCCTGCTGTCGGACGGCATGCCGCCGCGGCGTCGCCGGGGCGGCGGACCGCGGTGGCGCCGCGCGCGGCCGCGTCAGGCCAGCGCCTGGGCGAGCACCGCCTGCAGCAGATGGTGGCGGTTGCTGGCCTGCAGGGCCTGGGCGGCCGGGCTGGCCTGGGCCGCCGGCAGCGGCACCTCGCCCACCGGGGCGGCGCCGGGCGTCGCCGCGGTGGCCGGCGGCGCCGATTGCACGCCCAGCAGGCCGCTGACATGGCGCCAGGTGCGGCCGCAGGCGCTCTGCGCGTCGCCGCCGAAGCGCACCGTCATCTGGTCGAACGGCCGGTCGCCGGCCAGGTCCTGCTGCGTCATCAGGTCGGCGATGACGTGCAGCGGGTGGCAGGCGCTGCCGATGCCGTCGAACACCGGCACGCCGGCGTCGCGGCCCAGCTGGCGCATCTCGGCCTCTTGCAGGCCCTGGCATTCGATGCCGTCGTAGAGCTGGCCCAGCAGCGCGGCGGTGTCGCGGGGGTCGCGGCGGCCGGCCTCGCCGGCGCCGGCCTTCACGCGTGCGACATGGGCGCCCAGCTCCGTCGCGGCGCGCAGGAAGGCCGCTGCATCGGGGCTGGCGTGGTCGTCGCTGAGCAGCGCGAGCTTCTTGCCGCGCAGCAGCTGCGGCAACGGGGCGCCGCCGTCGGCGGCCTGCTTGAGCTGGTCGGCACCGGCGAGCAGCGCCAACAGGCCGTCACGGCCCAGCGACTCGAGCGACCAGGGATAGAGGGTGGGGAGCATGGCTGAGAAATCCGCGTGCGGCCGCCGTCGTCCGGTCGATCTGCACGCGTTGCAAGGCTATCGGGCGGGCCCCGTCCTGCGGCTGACGAAGATCAAGCCAGCTGCGGCCCGCACCGCGGGATGCCCCCGGGATGTCCCTGGTATGGGCTGCAAGCCTGGCCGGCGGCTCAGACCTTGCGCGCCCGCACGCGCGCGCCGTCGGCCGCCGTGGCCGGCGGGTAGACGATGACCTGGGCGCCGGCCGCCACGCCCTGGCGCACCCAGGCATGGGTGGTGCCGCGCCCGGCCAGCTCGACCGGCTGCAGCCGCGCCCGGCCGCCGTCGACCACGAAGACGGCCATGCCGGCCGCGTCGGCGCGCGGGAACAGCGCCGCCAGCGGCACCTGCAGCGCCTTGGGCGCGGCCTGCACGACGATGCGCACGCCCACGCGGTAGCCGTCGCCCAGCGACTGCCACTGCGCCGGCGGGCTGGCCAGGTCGATCAGCACCCGCACCCGCTGCTCCTCCACGCCCAGCGCCGACACCTTGGTGAACGCGCCCGGCTCCACCAGCCGCACGCGGCCCTGCAGCTCGCCGGGGCCGCCCCAGCGCTCGATGTGCACCGGCTGCCCGGGCTGCAGCCGCACCGCCTCGGTGGTCAGCAGCTCGGCCACCACCTCCATGCGGGCCACGTCGCCCAGCTCCAGCAGCGGCGTGCCCAGCGCCACGCTGGCTTCGCTGGGCTGCACCACCCGCAGCACCCGGCCGGCCACCGGCGCGCGCAGCGCGAACGCCGGGCCGCTGCCGTCGCGCTGCACGGCACCGAGCGCGGCACGGGCCTGCTCGGCATCGTGCGTGGCGACATGGCGCTCGGCCAGTGCGGCGTCCTGGTCCTTCTGCGCAGCCAGCAGCGCCAGCCGGTCGGTTTCCAGCTTGGTGGCCGCGACGAAGCCCTGGCGGGCCAGCTCCTCGCTGCGCCGCGCCTCGTTGCGGGCCTGCGCCACGGCCACCTTGGCGCCCTCCACCCGCGCCGTGGCGCGCTCCACGCCGGCGCGCGCGGCCTCCACGCGGGCGCGCAGCTCGCGCAGGCTGCGCTCGTCCAGCAGCGGCGACAGCACCGGCGTCAGCGCCGCCACCACGTCGCCCGCGGCCACCACGTCGCCCTCGCGCAGCGCGATGCGGTCCAGCCGACCGGCCAGCGGCGCCGACACCACGTAGCGGTCGCGCAGCCGCGTGCGGGCGTCCTCGTCCACCGTGGCCTCGAACGGCCCCTCGGCGACGGCGGCCGTCTCGACCTCCAGCGGCCGCGGGGCAAAGGCCCAGCCCAGCGCCAGCAGCGCGGCGGCCACGCCGGCGCCGATCAGCAGCATGTGGGATCGTTTCATGTCATTCCCTTGTTTTCAGGACGGCCACCATGTCGAGCCGGTCGATGCGGCGGCGCACGACCGCGCCGCTGGCGATGCCGGCCGCCACGACGCACAGCGCCGCCCAGGCATAGGTGCGCGCCCGCACGACGACCGGAAAGAAGAACTGGTCGGACTTGAGCAGCTCCGAGATCGCGTGGATCAGGCCCCAGCCCAGCAGCATGCCCAGCGGCAACGCCAGCGCGATGGTGATGGCCATCTCGCCCAGCAGCATGGCCGACACCTCGGCGCGGCTGAAGCCCAGCACGCGCAGCGAGGCCAGCTCCCAGCCCCGCTCGGCCAGCACGATGCGGGCGTTGTTGTAGACCACGCCCACCGCGATGACGCTGGCGAACACGGTCAGGATGGTGCTCATGATGCGCACGTTGCGGGCCGTGATCTCCTGCATGTTGCGCACCATGGTGGCCTTGCTGAACGCGCCCGCCACGCGCGGCAGGCCCTGCAGCGCGGTCAGCACCTCGTGCTCGCGGCCGGGCTCCACGGCCAGCACCTGGCCGCCGCCCAGGTCGCCGTCGCCCAGCGCCCGGTTCAGCACGTCGCGGTCGATGTAGGCGTTCAGGCCCATCATGTCGCGCACCGTGCCACCCACCTCGAAGGGGATGCGCCGCGGCTCGCCCTCCAGCACCTCGGCCCAGACGCGGTCGCCCGGCCGCACGCCCAGCTTGGTGGCCAGCCGGTCGGTCAGCAGCAGGCCGCGGCCCTCCAGCAGCACCTGGCGGTTGTCCACGTCGATGACGCGGTACAGCTCCGGCCGCGGCGCGAAGCCGCGCACCAGCACGCGCTCGCTGCGGTGGCCGTGGCTCAGCTCCACCGAGACGAAGCGCGTCGTCTCGACGGCCCGCACGCCCGGCAGCCGCGCCAGCGCCTGGCGCATGCGCACCGCGTCGCCGGCCTCGGCGCTCCACACCGTCACGTCGCCGCGCAGCGACAGCGTGAACTGCGTGTCGATGATGGCTTCCATCGCGTCGCGGAAGTAGTTGCCCAGGATGGTGATGGCCACCGCCGCCGCCACGCCGCCGATGGCCAGCACCGCGCGCAGCGGCCGGCGTTCCATGTTGCGCACCGTCATGCGCAGCGCCGGGGCCATGGCCTGCAGGCCCAGCCGCTCCATCAGCGTGCGGCGGTAATGGCCCGGCGCCGGCGGGCGCATGGCCTCGGCCGGCGCCAGCCGCACGGTGGCCAGGATGGCGCTCAGCGTGCCCAGCACCGCGGTGCCCACCGTGATGGCCGCGCTGACCAGCATCAGCGGCGCTGCCAGCCGGTGCTCGAAATGCGGCAGGTGGAAGACCTCGGCATACAGCCCGGTGAGCGCGCTGCCCAGCCAGTCGCCCAGCGCCAGGCCCAGCAGCAGGCCCAGCGCCACGATGGCCAGCACCAGCTTGAGGTAATGCGCAGCGATGGCGGCGTTGGCATAGCCCAGCGCCTTCAGCGCCGCGATCTGCTCGCGCTGCGTGCCCACCAGCCGCGTCACCACCACGTTCAGCAGGAAGGCCGCCACGCCCAGGAAGATCGCCGGCAGCACCGTGCCCAGCACGCGCTGCTCCTTGATCTCGTTGTCCAGCATCTGGTGCGAGACCTGGTTGTCGCGGCCGTGCACGTCGCGCCCGCCCCAGCGCGCCAGCTGCCGCGCCAGGCCCGCCATCGCGTCCTCGGCCGAGGCGCCCGGAGCCAGCTTGACGGCCACGCGGTTGAACGCGCCCTGCATGTCGTAGGCGGCGGCCAGCGCCTCGCGGTCGACCCAGAACACGCCGAAGCCGCGCATGTCCGGCATGCCCCACAGGCCGGCAAAGATGTACTCGGGCGTCAGCGCCGTGCCGACGATGCGCAGCCGGCGCTGGCGGCCGTTGACCAGCGCCTCCACCGCGTCGCCGGGCTTGAGGCCGCGCGCCTGCGCAAAGCCCTGGTTGACCAGCGCCGGCAGGCTGCCGTCGCTGGCCTGCCCGGCATCGGCCAGCGCGGCGAGCCCCTGGCCGGCGCTGACGCTGACCAAATTCATGCGCTGGGGCTGGCGGCGGTCCAGCCCGATCAACTGGCCGATGATGGGGTCGGGCACGCCCGGGATGGTCACGCGCACGGCGGCCTCCACGGTGGTCTGCACGTCGGCCACGCCGGGCACCTCGCGCAGGCCGGCCTCCAGCGCCCGCGGCGCGCGCTTGACGGCGGCGAACAGGTCGGCGAAGCGGCCCTCGGCGTAGAAGCGGTCGCGCGCCAGCGCCAGCGAGTCCACCGCCGACAGGCTGGTCACGAAGCCGGCGATGCCGCTGGCCACCACCAGCGCGATGGTGAGCGCCTGGCTCCACATCTGGCGCAGGTCGCGCAGCAGCTTGCGGTCCAGCGCGCGCATCACCAGCTCAGCTCGGACGGCGACAGCCGCCGCGCGTTCGTCTCGATGCGCTGGATGCGGCCGTCACCCAGGTAGATCACCCGGTCGGCCATGGCGGCGATGGCGGCGTTGTGCGTGATGACGATGGCGGTGGTGCCGATCTCGCGGTTGACCCGCGCGATGACCTCCAGCACCAGCTTGCCGGTCTGGTAGTCCAGCGCGCCGGTGGGTTCGTCGCACAGCAGCACCTCGGGCCGCTTGACGATGGCCCGCGCGATGGCCACCCGCTGCTGCTCGCCGCCGGACAGCTGCGAGGGGAAGTGGTCGCGCCGCGGCGTCAGGCCCACCAGGTCCACCGCCTCGTCGGCCGGCATGGGGTCGCGGGCGATGTCGGTCACCAGCTCGACGTTCTCGCGCACGGTCAGGCTGGGGATGAGGTTGTAGAACTGGAACACGAAGCCCACATGCTCGCGCCGGTAGGCCGTCAGCTCGGCCTCGCCGGCGCCCGACAGCGGCCGGCCGGCGAAACGGATCTCGCCGGCGGTGGGCGTGTCCAGCCCGCCCAGGATGTTCAGCAGCGTGGACTTGCCGCTGCCCGAGGCGCCCAGCAGCTGTCTCTTATACACATCTCCGAGCCCACGAGACGGACTCCTAT
>CAXDTK010000172.1:0-11530 GCA_963992225.1 uncultured Comamonadaceae bacterium
GGTGGCGCAGGTTGGAGTCACGCGCCTTCTTGACGGCGTAGTAGTTGATGTCGATGACGTTGTCGAGCATGCGCATGGCCGTGCGCGTTGTCTTCTTCAGCTTGGCCTGGTCGATGGCACCGTCCTTGATGTGCTGGGCCAGGTTGACGGAGCCGAGGTTGCAGACGGCGATCTCGCTGTCGTTGGTGTTCAGCGTGATCTCGGTGCACAGGTTGGACGAGTGCACCACGCCGACATGCTGCTGCGGGCTGCGCACGTTGCAGGCGTCCTTGAACGTGATCCAGGGGTGGCCCGTCTCGAACAGCATCGACAGCATCTTGCGCCACAGGTCCTTGGCCGGCATGCGCTTGAACAGCTTGATCTCACCGCTGTCCGCCTTGCGTTCGTACTCGACATAGGCCTTCTCGAAGGCGGCGCCGAACAGGTCGTGCAGGTCCGGGCAGGTGCTGGGGCTGAACAGCGTCCAGTCGCCGCCCTCGATGACGCGCCTCATGAACAGGTCGGGAATCCAGTTCGCCGTGTTCATGTCGTGCGTGCGGCGGCGGTCGTCACCGGTGTTCTTGCGCAGGTCCAGGAACTCCTCGATGTCGAGGTGCCAGGTCTCCAGGTACGCGCAGACGGCGCCCTTGCGCTTGCCGCCCTGGTTCACGGCCACGGCCGTGTCGTTGACCACCTTCAGGAAGGGCACGACGCCCTGGCTCTTGCCGTTGGTGCCCTTGATGTGCGAACCCAGTGCACGCACCGGCGTCCAGTCGTTGCCCAGGCCGCCGGCGAACTTGCTCAGCAGCGCGTTCTCCTTCAGCGCCTCGTAGATGCCGTCCAGGTCGTCGGACACGGTCGTCAGGTAGCAGGACGACAGCTGCGAGCGGCGCGTGCCGGCGTTGAACAGCGTCGGCGTGCTGGACATGAAGTCGAAGCTGGACAGCACCTCGTAGAACTCGATGGCGCGGGCTTCGCGGTCGATCTCGTTCAGCGCCAGGCCCATGGCCACGCGCATGAAGAAGGCCTGCGGCATCTCGATGCGGGCGTCCTCGATGTGCAGGAAGTAGCGGTCGTACAGCGTCTGCAGGCCCAGGTAGTCGAACTGCAGGTCGCGCTCGGCCTTCAGCGCGGCGCCCAGGCGGGCCAGGTCGTACTGGCCCAGCTTCTCGTCCAGCAGCTCGGCCTTGATGCCCTGCTTGATGTAGCCGGGGAAGTAGTCCGCATAGCGCTGGGCCATCTCGGCCTGCAGCACCTCGCCGCCGAGGATCTCGCGGCGGATGGTGTGCAGCAGCAGCCGCGCCGTGGCACGGCTGTAGCCGGGGTCCTTCTCGATCAGCGTGCGCGCGGCCAGGATGGCGGCCTTGTAGACCTCGTCGATGGCGACGCCGTCGTACAGGTTGCGCTGCGTCTCGGCCAGCACCGGCTCGGGTCGCACGTCGGCGCCCAGGTTCTCGCACGCCGAGGCGATCAGCGACTTCAGCGCGGCCAAGTCCAGCGGGCGGCGCTCGCCGCCGTCCAGCACCATCAGCGTGGGCTCGGCGGCGCGGGCGGTCTCGCCATGGGCGGCGCGCTCCTGGGCGCGGCGCTCGCGGTACAGCACGTAGGCGCGGGCGACCTCGTGGTGACCGCTGCGCATCAGGCCCAGCTCGACCTGGTCCTGCACGTCCTCGATGTGGAAGGTGCCGCCGCTCGGGCGCGAGCGCAGCAGCGCGCGCACGACGTTCTGGGTCAGCTGCTCCACCGTCTCGCGCACGCTGGCGGAGGCCGCGCCGCTGGTGCCGTGCACCGCCAGGAAGGCCTTCATCAGCGCGACGGCGATCTTGCTCGGCTCGAACGAGACCACCGCGCCGTTGCGGCGAATGATCTGGTAGGCCTGGTAGCTCGACGGCGTGGCGACGGTGGTGGCGGGCGCGTCGGATCCAAACGCGACCGGGGGAACCGTGGCGGCGGGGGCGCCCTGGCCCGTGGCGGCTTCATGCAGCATGAGGGAATCCTTTATCGAGAAAGTCAGAGTGGCGGCAAATGCGCGGCCACAACCCGGGAGCGGGCCGGCGCATCGTGCGTTGCTTCGGTGGGGGTGTTTCGTCCCTGCCGGTCCCTGGCCTGGCCGGCATTCCGGCTGGCGACCTCGGTGCTTCGGCGCCGGCGGCAAGCCGGTGCACACAGCGGATCCGAGGGGGTGGTCATGGTGTCGACTGGGTCAGCAGGATATCACGACGAGACACTATATCTATGGCCACCCGCCCTCTCAAGCACTACCGCTAGTGTCAAACCCGCGCCTGGGGAGAAGGCCGGAAAGTGCGGCGCGGGCCGCTCGGGCCGATGCCATCGGGGTTGTCGACCGGCAACCCGCATCACGACGGGGCCGGCGGGCCCGAGCGGGCCGCGAGGCCGCGCCAATGCTCGCGCGGGCCACGGCATCAGCCGCCGCGCAACGGCCGGGCGGCCGATTCAAGCAGGGCAAATCCGGGGTCGGGTTTGCCTCAGGTCTCGCCCGCCGCGATGCCCAGCCGGGCCATGCGGTAGCGGATCTGGCGCAGCGACAGCCCCAGGCTGGCGGCGGCTGCGGTGCGGTTGAAGCGGTGGGCTTCGAGGGCGCGCAGCAGGATGGCGCGTTCGACCTCGTCCAGGTAGCGCGCCAGGTCACCCGGCAGTTCGTCGGGCAACGACAGGCCCTCCGCCACCGGCGTGACCGGGATGGGCGTGTCGACGGCGCCGAACTGCGACTCGCTGCGGCCCTCGTCCAGCAGCGCATCGGGCAGCCCCAGGTCGCCGGCGTCTATCCACTCGCCGCCGGCCAGCGCCAGCGCGCGGTGCAGCAGGTTCTCCAGCTCGCGCACGTTGCCGGGGAAGGCGTAGCGGGCCAGGGTCTGCAGCGCCGCCGGCGTCAGCCGCGGCGCGGGCGACACGCCGGCGTCCTGCGCGATGCGCGCCAGCACCCGGGTGCTGATCAGCCCCAGGTCCTCCAGCCGCTCGCGCAGCGCCGGCACGCGGATCTGGATGACGTTGAGCCGGTAGAACAAGTCCTGCCGGAAGCGCCCGGCCGCCACCTCGGCGGCCAGGTCCTTGTGCGTCGCGCTGACGATGCGCACGTTGATCTGCGTCTCGGCGGTGGCGCCCACCGGCCGCACCGAGCGCTCCTGGATGACGCGCAGCAGCTTGCTCTGCATCGCCAGCGGCAGGTCGCCGATCTCGTCGAGGAACAACGTGCCGCCATCGGCCGCCTGGAAGAAGCCCTCGCGGTCCTCGTTGGCGCCGGTGAAGGCGCCCTTGCGGTAGCCGAAGAATTCGGCCTCCAGCAGGTTCTCGGGGATGGCCCCGCAGTTCACCGCGACGAAGCGCGCGCCGGCGCGCACGCCGTGGTCATGGATGGCGCGTGCCACCAGCTCCTTGCCGGTGCCCGACTCGCCCTGCACCAGCACCGGCGCCATGCTGCGGCCCACCTTGTCAATCAGCGCCCGCACCGCGCGGATGGCCGGCGACTCGCCCACCAGCCGCAGCGCGATGGCCGGCACCGCGCTGGCCTGGGGCGCCGCGGGCACCGGGTCCGGCGCATGGGAGGCCGGCTGCCGGCCGAGCGCCGAGCCCACCACCTGGCGGAACTGGCGCAGGTCCACCGGCTTGGTCAGGTAGTCGAAGGCGCCGGCCTTCAGCGCCTCGACGGCGTTCTCGGCCGAGCCGAAGGCGGTGATGACGATGGTCTTCTCGGGCCGGCCGGCCTGCTCCAGCCAGCGCAGCAGCGACAGCCCCGAGCCGTCGGGCAGCTTCATGTCGGTGATGACGGCGCTGTAGCCGCCGGCCTGCAGCAGCGTCAGCGCCTCGGCCACCGAGCCGGCACTGTCGATCTCGTAGCCCTCGCGCAGCAGCGTCAGCTCGTAGAGGGTGCGCAGGTCGGGTTCGTCGTCGACGACCAGCAGGCGGGCAGGCGTGGCGTTGCTCATGGACGGGGGGCGCGCAGCTGCACGCGGAACTCGTTGCCCGCCGCATCGGCGGCGCGTCGGTAGTCGATGCGGGCGCCATGGCGCTCGCACAGCTCGCGGCAAATATAGAGGCCCAGGCCCGAGCCGCGGCTGCGCGTCGAGAAGAACGGCTCGAAGAGATGGCGCTCCACATCCGGCGGCACCGGCGCACCGGCGCTGGTGACCACCAGGTCCAGCAGCTCGCCGTGCCGGCTCAGCGCGACGCTGATGGCACCCGCGCCCGGATCGGCATGGCGGTGCGCGTTGTCCAGCAGGTTCACCAGCACGCGGCGCAGGTGTTCGGCATCGAACAGCGCCATCAGCCCCGGCGCCGCGATGTGCAGCTGGAAGCGGCTCTGCGCGCCCGGCGCCACGCCGTTCACGCGCGCCCACTCCGCGCAGGTCTCCTGCACCAGCGCGCTGGCGTCCAGCGGCTGGGTGTCGGGCTGCACGCCCGGCGCCACCTCGGTGACGTCGTCCACCAGGCGCTTGAGCCGCTGCACGTTGGAGGCCACCATGCGCGTCAGCTGCTCGGCCCGCATGCCGGCCACGTCCTCGGCGATCAGCGCATTGGCCTGGGCGATGGCCGCCAGCGGGTTGCGGATCTCGTGCGCGATGCCGGCCGACACGCGGCCCATGGCGGCCAGCTTCTCCTGCCGCGTGCGCGCCAGCAGCTCGCGGTTGTCCTCCAGGAACAGCACGCACAGCTCCTCGCTGCCTTCGCGCTGGCGCGTGAAGCGCAGCCGCAGGCGCAGGCTTCGGTTGACACCGTCGTCCAGCGGCAGCGCCACGTCCACCTCGCCGCCGGCGCCGGCGCCGTAGGCCTGCTCCAGCGCCAGCACCAGCGGCAGCCAGTCGGCCCGGCCGCGCAGCTGCCAGCTCAACTCGCCGCTGGCCGCGCCCAGCAACGTGCGCGCGGCCGGGTTCATGGCCCGCACACGGCCGCGCCGGTCCACCACCAGCACGCCCTCCTGCATCTCGTCGATGACCAGCCTGTTGAGCTGCTCCTGCTGGCGGGCCAGCGCCAGGCTGCCGCGCGCGGCCCTCTCCTCGCGCGCCAGCCGGGCGCTCAGCTCGCCGGCCAGCAGGCTGACGGCGAACAGCCCGCTGCCGACCAGGCCGGCCTGCGTGGTCTTGAGGCCCACGTCCACGCCGCTCAGCAGCGACCAGCCCGCCGCCCCCAGCAGCCCCAGCGTGGCCATCGCTGCGGTGGCCAGGCCCAGCCGGCGCGGGCACAGCACGGCGGCCATCAGCACCGGCATGACGAACAACGCGCCGTAGTTGACGCCGCTCGGGTCCAGCGCATGCAGCACGCCGAACAGCATCAGGTCCACGCCGATGGCGCTCCACCAGTGCAGGCTGCTGATGCGCGCCAGGCTGCGCGCCGACGCGCCGCGCCGCAGCTGCGGCAGCCCCCACAGCGCCACGGCGGCCACCGCGTAGAACGCGCTCAGCGCCAGCGTGGAGCGCGCCGGTGGCGTGGACAGCGCCGACGCGATCAGTTGCGCCGCGATCAGCGCCAGGCCCAGCGCGGCGCGGGCCGCCAGAAAGGCGCGGTACAGCCGCTCGAAGGTGGCGCTGCGCTCGACCGGCTCGGCCGGCGGCGACGCGACGAACCAGCCGCCCGCTCCGGCCACGCTCAAGCCTGCCTGGCCTCGAAACTGGCGCGGTGCTCGGCGCTGCAGAACACGCCGCCCTGGCCCGGCAGCGCCTCGTCGGCGGGCAGGTGCATGCCGCATTCCGCGCAGCGCAGCATGGCGCGCGGCGGCACCGGCGGCGCCGGCTTGCGCGACTCGGGCTCGCGCGGCCGCGCCCGCTTGGCGCCCAGCACGAAGAACAACGCCGCCAGCAGCAGGAGCAGCAGCAGGTACTTCATGGCCCGCCCCCGTTGGCACCGCGCTGCAAGATGACTTCGACGACGAAGCGCGAGCCCGCGTACGACAGCAGCAGCAGCGCCGCGCCCGCGTACAGCCAGCGCGTGGCGCGCCGGCCGCGCCAGCCGTAGACACGCCGGCCCACCAGCAGCCCGCTCAGCACCAGCCAACCCAGCACGGCCAGCAGGTTCTTGTGGTCCCAGCGCCAGCTGGGCGTGAACCACCAGCCCAGCAGGATGGCCAGCGACAGCACGCTGACGCCGGCCGCGACGAACTGGAAGGTCAGCCGTTCCAGCTGCAGCAGCGGCATGCCGCCGGGCGTGGCCTGCTTCAGGCGCAGCCGCGTCTCGGCCCGGTTCATCAGCGCCGCATGCAGCACGGCGACGCCGAACAGGCCGTAGGAGACCAGCCCCAGCACCCAGTGCAGCGGCGCCCAGGGCGACGCGGCCAGCGGGCGGCTCTCGCCCGGAAAGGTCCAGGCCAGCAGCACCGCCGCCGCGGCCAGCCAGGCCAGCACGCGGCGCACGCTGTGCAGCGGCACGAAGCGGCTTTCGACCAGATAGACCGTCAGCACCAGCCAGGTCGTCATGGACAGCGCCGGGGCGAACCCGAAACGCGCGCCCGGCGTGGCCAGGCCGAAGCCGCTGATGTCGATGAACAGTGCGATGAACTGGGCGGTCCAGGCCAGCGCCATGGGCGGCACCGAGCGCTGCGGCCGCGGCTCGGGCGGGCCGCCCGGGCCGGCCTCGCCGGCACGGGCGCGCAGCAGGCCCACCCAGGCATAGCCCAACAGCGCCAGGCCGCTGGCGAGCGTCAGCGCCAGGCCCGGCCCGAGGCCCGGCGCGCCGAAGGCGGCGTCTGCTAGGGGGGCGGGCGATAGACTCATGGCTGCAGTGTACTTTTGGCCTGTGGCCGCTTTCGGCGGCCGGCCCACCTCCCCACCCATGGCTTCCAACCTCACCGACCGCCTGAGTCGCCTCGTCAAGACGATGCGCGGGCAGGCCCGCATCACCGAGAGCAACGTGCAGGACATGCTGCGCGAGGTGCGCATGGCCCTGCTGGAGGCCGACGTGGCCCTGCCGGTGGTGCGCGACTTCATCGCACGCGTCAAGGAGAAGGCACTGGGCCAGGAGGTGGTGGGCTCGCTGAACCCCGGCCAGGTGCTGGTGTCGGTGGTGCACAAGGAACTCGCCGCGACCATGGGCGAGGGCGTGGCCGACATCAACCTGGCCGCCCAGCCGCCCGCCGTCATCCTGATGGCCGGCCTGCAGGGCGCCGGCAAGACGACCACGACGGCCAAGCTCGCCAAGCACCTGATCGAGAAGCGCAAGAAGAAGGTGCTGACGGTCAGCGCCGACGTCTACCGCCCGGCGGCCATCGAGCAGCTCAAGACCGTGACCCGCCAGGCCGGCGCGGAGTGGTTCGAGTCCACGCCCGAGCAGAAGCCGCACGACATCGCGCTGGCCGCGCTGGACCATGCCCGCCGCCATTACTTCGACGTGCTGCTGGTGGACACCGCCGGCCGGCTGGCCATCGACGAAGCGCTGATGGCCGAGATCAAGGACCTGCACGCGGTGCTGAACCCGGTCGAGACGCTGTTCGTCGTCGACGCGATGCAGGGCCAGGACGCGGTCAACACCGCCAAGGCCTTCAAGGACGCGCTGCCGCTGACCGGCGTGATCCTGACCAAGCTGGACGGCGACTCGCGCGGCGGCGCGGCGCTGTCGGTGCGCCAGATCACCGGCGCGCCGATCAAGTTCGCCGGCGTGTCCGAGAAGATCGACGGCCTGGAAGTCTTCGACGCGGACCGCCACGCCGGCCGCGTGCTGGGCATGGGCGACATCGTGGCGCTGGTCGAGCAGGTCACGCAGAGCGTGGACATGGCCTCGGCCCAGGCCATGGCCGAGAAGCTCAAGAGCGGCAGCGGCTTCGACCTGAACGACTTCCTGCAGCAGATCGCGCAGATGAAGAAGATGGGCGGCCTGGGCGGCCTGATGGACAAGCTGCCGCAGAACATGATGGGCAACAAGCAGCCTGCTCAGTCCGACATGGACCGCGCCGAGCGCGACATGAAGCGCATGGAGGGCATCCTGCGCGCGATGACCGCCAAGGAGCGCGCCCAGCCCACGCTGCTGATGGACGGCAAGAGCAAGGCCAGCCGCAAGCGCCGCATCGCCGCCGGCGCTGGCGTGCAGATCCAGGACGTCAACCGCCTGCTGAACCAGTACGACCAGATGCAGGGAATGATGAAGAAGATGAAGGGCGGCGGCCTCTTCAAGATGATGAAGAAGATGGGCGGCATGAAGGGCGGCCTGCCGGGGATGTAGGCCCACCCCCGAGGCGCTGACGCGCCGCAAAAAAGAAAAGGCCCCGCGGGGCCTTTTTCTTTGCCGGCTGGCGGCTTACTTCTTCTCGGCGGCGGCCTTCAGGCCGGGCAGGAAGTCGGCGCCGTGCGCGATCTGCGCGGTCGAGGCGCGCACCGTCTCGCCCAGCGGCTCCACACGGCCGCCCAGGCAGTTGCCCAGGAAGGTCTCGGCGATGGCGTTGAAGCCGATGCGGTTGTTCGGCTTCGCGAAGCCGTGGCCTTCGTCGGGGTACAGCACATAGGTGACCGGGATGTTCTTGGCCTGCATGGCCTGCACGATCTGGTCGCTCTCCGCCTGCTTCACGCGTGGGTCGTTGGCACCCTGGCCGATCAGCAGCGGCCGCACGATCTGGTCGGCCTTGTACAGCGGCGAGGCCGCACGCAGCACGGCCTTGCCCTCGTCCGTCGTCGGGTCGCCCATGCGGCTGTACATCTGCTTCTTGCCGGCTTCCCAGTAGGGCGGGATGGTGCCCAGCAGCGTCTCCAGGTTGGACGGGCCCACGATGTCGACCGCGCAGGCGAAGGTGGTGGGCGTGAAGGCCAGGCCGGCCAGCGCTGCATAGCCACCGTAGCTGCCGCCCATGATGGCGACCTTGTCGGCGCTGGTGACGCCCTGCTTGACGGCCCAGTTCACGGCGTCGATCAGGTCGTCGTGCATCGCCAGGCCCCACTGCTTGTTGCCGGCGTTCAGAAACTTCTTGCCGAAGCCGGTGGAGGCGCGGAAGTTCACCGACAGCACCGCATAGCCGCGGTTGGCCAGCCATTGGTGCGTGCCGTTGTAGCCATGGCCGTCGCGCGCCCAGGGGCCGCCATGCACCAGCAGCACCAGCGGCACGGCCTGCTCCGGCTTGCCGTCGCCGTTCTTGTCGGCGCCCTGCGGCAGCGTCAGGTAGCTGGGCAGCGTCAGGCCGTCGCGGGACTTGATCTCGACCGGATGCATCGGCACCAGCGGCGCGTTCTGCAGCTCAGGACGGGCGATGTACAGCGCCGACAGTTTCTTCGCCTTGCGGTCGTACAGGTAGGTGGCGGACACCTTGGAGACCGGGTCGATGCCGACGATCCACTTGTCATCGGCACGCGTGCGGCTGGCCACGAACACCTCGCCCTTGCCCAGCTGCTTTTGCAGCCAGTCGAAGTCGGCCTTCAGCGCCTTGTCGACGAAGTGCCATTCGGTGGTCAGGTAGTCGACCGCGTAGGCCTGCACCTCGCCGGTGGTGGTGTTGCGCAGCGTGGCGCCCAGGTCGGCGCGGGCATCCTGGGCGATCAGCTTGCGCTGGCCGGTGGCGGTGTCCTCGGCGAACACGGCCGCGGTGTCGCGGTCGCGCGAGTCGCGCCAGTACAGGGTCTTGCCGTCGGTGGTGTAGCCGATGGGGCCGGTGGCGTTGTCTTCCAGGCTGGTGCTGAGGAAGGGCTTGTCGGCCACCGCGCCGTCCTTGACCTGGTAGTAGTCGACGCCGCCGGCCGCGTTCGGGCGCACGCCCAGGCGCACCTGCAGATCGTCGTCGGCCTGGAAGCCGGCAAAGCCGTCGCCCTTCATGACCAGCTTCAGCTCGCCGGTCTTCAGGTTCAGCAGGTGCACGTCGTGCCAGCGCGCGTCGCGGTTGTTGATGCCCACCAGCACCTCGTCCACCCGCTTGAGCGAGCCGCCCAGCATGCGCACGCGCACCTTGTCGAACGGCGTGTAGTCGCGCTGCGCGCCGGTCTTCACGTCGACGCCGTAGAGCCGGAAGTTCTCGTCGCCGGCGTTGTCCTTGACGAACAGCAGCTGCTCGCTGTTGCCCGACCAGAAATGGCCCGGGATGGGACGGTCCTTGGCATCGGTGACGGCCTTGGCCGCCTCGGGCTTGTCGGCCGGCGCGACCCAGACGTTCATCACGCCGTTGACCGGCGCCATCCACGACAGCCACTGGCCGTCGGGGCTCAGCTGCGCGCCGGACTTCACCGGGTTGCCGAACAGCGCGGCGCGCGGAATCAGCGGCGTGTCGGCCACGGTGATGGCGGCCTTGCGGGCGTCCGCGGCATGTGCGCCGATTGGCAGCGTGGCGGCGACCGCCAGGGTCAGCGGAAGCAGGAACGGGGAGCGGGACATGCGGGCCTCGGTCAGATGGAAAGGACCGCAGCATAGGCAGTCCAGCCCGCCATGCCATCCGTCAGGGCCCGGAGTGCCAGCCCGCGGGCCGCGGCCGGGGGTCCGGTCCGGCGGCCACCCCTTAAGGGTTGCTGCGGACGGCGACACAAGCGCACACATCTGCCCCCAAGTTCAGGGGACAGGCCCACATGGTCAAGGCCCGGCGCCACCGCTAGCGTGCGGCCCATGCTGAACCTGCAACTCCCCCGCGCCATGGGCGCCTGGCTGAACCGGCTGACCGGACAGGACAACGGCCCCACCGTGGAACTCTCGGACACCGTGATGCACTGGCCGCCCACGCCCGCACGGGTGCTGGCCAGCGCCGAGCGGCATGCCCACAAGGCCATCGCGCAGGCGCTGCTGCTGGAGCATCCCAAGGGGTTCCTGCTGGCCCATGTGCCGCTGCACAAGCTGGTGCGCGTGCCGCGCCAGCATTCCTACCGCGAATGGCTGTCGCGCACGGGCCTGCTGACCGTGGACTTCGCGCTCTGCGACGAGCACGGCTGCGTGCGCTCGGTGGTGCTGATGCCGCTGACCGACGAGCAGCCGCGCCTGACGCACCGGCGCGAACGGCTGCTGCGCGTGCTGTCGGCCACGGAGCTGCCGATCGCGCAATGGCAGCGCGACTGGCAGGGCGAGGACGCCGCCAGGCTGCGTGCCGCGCTGTTCCCCAAGCCGCGCGCCGCCGGCTACTACGCGGACACACCGCAGTCGCATTGACAGCGGCCGGCTTGCCCGCCCCCGGGGAGCTTTATTCCAGCAGCGCCCGCGCGAACTCGCGTGCGCTGAAGGTCTCCAGGTCTTCCAGCTTCTCGCCCACGCCGACGAAGTAGACCGGCACCGGCCGCTCGCGCGCGATGGCCGCCAGCACGCCGCCCTTGGCGGTGCCGTCCAGCTTGGTGACGATCAGGCCGGTCAGGCCCAGCGCCTCGTCGAAGGCCTTCACCTGGGTCAGCGCGTTCTGGCCGGTGTTGCCGTCCACCACCAGCAGCACTTCGTGCGGCGCGCCCTCCTGGGCCTTGGTGATGACGCGCTTGATCTTCTTCAGCTCCTCCATCAGGTGGATCTGCGTCGGCAGGCGTCCTGCCGTGTCGGCGATGACCACGTCGGCGCCGCGCGCGCGGCCGGCGTTGACCGCGTCGAACGCCACGGCCGCGGGGTCGCCACCCTCCTGGCTGATGATCTCCACCTTGGCGCGGTCGGCCCACACGCCCAGCTGCTC
>CAXDTK010000173.1:0-11432 GCA_963992225.1 uncultured Comamonadaceae bacterium
CTTCGCCGGTCGAGTTCGAACGACGCCATTCCCAACGGCTCACGGGTGTCTAGGAGAACCGGGGCGATTCAGGGCCCAGGTTGCTGGGGCGCACACCACCGAGCACGGCCGTTGAAGCTCGCCCCCCTTTGATCGAGCTCTTCGAAATATGGCGTTTTCCCATAATTTCCCTTCCCTCTGATCCTGCGCGGTTGCACTCGCAACCGCCGCAGGATGAGATACCCGCTCCACAGTGAGAAGTACAAGTTGTTCCTCGAGGAGCTGAACGCCCTGAGGGAAAAGGCTGGCATCAGCCAGATGGAGTTGGCAGACCGCATGCAAATCGGCCAGGACATCGTCAGCCGCTGCGAGTCCGGCCGGCGCCGCGTCGATGTCTTCGAGCTTGCGCTGTGGACCCATGCCTGCGGCACGAGCCTTGAGGCTTTCGTCAAGAAGCTGGACGAACGCATCCAGCGGCATCAGTTCCCGAGCTTGCTGTAGCCTCTGCGTCAGTACAAGTGCCTGAGCACGACTCTCAGGCTGTATTCGCGCTGCTTGGAACTGGTCGGACTGGCAGCTACGCGCTGGAACAGCCGTCGGGCGTTGGACAGCACGACGGCATAGGGCTCAAGCTCGGCCGGGTCTCCCGCGTCGAATTGCCGCAGGAAGGCCAGCAACGGGTAGGCGGCCAGCAGGTGTGCAGCCTCGCCCCGCCAGGCGTTCGAGAGGCTGGTATCCCCGGAGAATTCTTCCAAGTCTCGCGGCCCCAGATGAGATTGCGTCTTCGCTCGTCAGGCGTGGTCATGGAGGCTTCACCGGCGCCTGGGCTTGGCGCCGATCACTTTTCGGTCAACGAGGCAGCCTGAAACAGAAGGCTCACCCGGGAAAGAGCCGGCCGCGGCGCGCGCTTACGCGTCTTGCCGGCCTTGGGGCGCAGCCGCAGCTCGTCTAGCCGCCGAAGCTCGGCGTCAAGCTCCTTCAAGAACTTCAGGAAGCCATAGTCCAGGGCCTCCAGCCAGTCACGCAAGCCGATGATGTCCAGGCGGGTCTGGCCACTCTCAACGTGGCTGACTGCGCTTTGTGTGCGCCCGAGAAGCACCGCAAGGTCCGCCTGGCGCAAGTTGCGTGACTCCCGCAGCTTTCGCAGCTTGTCCAGAAAGATCTTGTTGTGACGGCTGTGCAGGGTCTTGGCCATGAATTTCTCGCAGCCTCAACCCTATCCGAGCCGGCTCAATATCAAGAATCTGCATATGGAAGCCAGCCCCGAAGAATTGCTGGCACGTCAACAATCCAGCCGACGAACGCCTTGCTGTTCACGGCAACAGTCCGATGTTCCATTCGCTCCCGCAGTACGAGTTTCATATTCCTGAGGGTCTGGCCGCGCCAGGCAGCAAGCACTGGCGGGCCGTGGTGATGACGCTCCACATGCCATGGTTCCTGCTGACGCTTGAGCGCGTCGACGACGAGGACAAAGATGTGCGGATGAGCTACACCCTATGCATCGCCTGGGAAACCGACCTCGCCGACGCGATCAAGTCGATCGACGCCAACCGCGTCCGGGGCCTTGTCGCCATGATGCCGGCCTGGGCGTCGCCTACCGGCCAGTGGTCCTCGCGACAGATCACCGAGGTCTGGCTGGACAGTGGCGACAACGGCACCTTTGTCACGCTGACAGACAACGCTGGCGAGCGGTTCGATGCCGGCATCCGTGGCGAAGCGCCGCGGGCCGGTTCTGCCGGCGAATTGCTACTGCGCCTGCCGTCTAGCAAGCAGCGGACGCTGCGACCGCGCCAGGCCGGTTCCGGCCGTGCCCGGCGGCGGGCCCAAGCGTCGAAATGAGCTCACGCCATGGAGCAACGATGCAGCGCTACTTCGATATCCTCAAAGGGATCATGCTGGGCTTCTTCAACGGCCGCGAGCAATACGACGAGCTGATCGAACCGCGCCAGGGCCAGCTCATGTTCGACGGGTGCGATATCTACTGGCTCATCGACGGCGAGCAGCGCATGTCGGAGACGATCAACAACGCCATCGGCATCTGGCTCGCAGACGGAAGCATCGAAGAGGTGATCTTTGAACAGGTCGCTGGTAACCCGTAGATCAAAACGGCAGCAGCCATCCTTGGTGACGACGCTGAAGCGACGCCCGGACGGCACGCATGTCCTCGTGGTGCCATGTGACACCTCTCCTTGGCGCCTAGGCCAGCGCGTGTGGTTTCAGGCCGCTCGCGGCCGAATTGAGATCACCTCGAAGCCTGAAGGCTGCCGAGGCGATCGCAGGCATAGCGGTCGCGTTCGACGTGGTCTGGTGGCGCGGGAGCACGTAGGGCCGTAGCTGCTCGAGAAGTTGAGGACTGAATGAGTCGTGTTGCCTTGACGTCGGAGCGGCAGCGACTGTCTCTGCGAGCGTCGCATCATTCATTGCGGGACAGCGCGACCTTCTGGCGCGCCTAGAGCGGTTCGCCGAGACTCATGAGTACCGTCAGCTGCTGGTCGTGGCGGCACCCATGGCAGAGGGCGATGCGGAACCTTGGCTGGCCGAGTGGCTGATTCAACCCGCCTTCGCATTGGCTGAGCTACCCACCCGCGGTAGCCCGCTGTCTTATTCAATAGCGATTGTGTTCTGAAACTGATCGAGAGTGTCGTCTCGATCAAAGAGGATATCGCCGTACGTTTTGTCGTAGGCAACGCCCTCGAACTTCTCAAAGTCGAATAGCTTGTGATCCATCATGTGCGACGGGACGATGTTCGACATGGCCGAGAACATGCTTCGCAGCCGTTGGGGATGCTCGCGATCCCAGCCTTGCAAGAGTTCCTTCATTGCCTGACGTTGCAGGTTGGGCTGCGAACCACACAGGTTGCAAGGGATGATCGGGAACTGCATCGCGGCTGCGTACTTCTTGATGTCCGCCTCCTTGCAGTAGGCCAGCGGCCGGATCACGACGTTGCTGCCGTCGTCGGACTTCAGCTTGGGCGGCATAGTCTTGATCCGCCCGCCGAAGAACATGTTCAGCAGCAGCGTCTCGAGGATGTCGTCACGGTGGTGACCTAGCGCAATCTTCGTGGCGCCCAGTTCCTTTGCAGTGCGATAGAGAATGCCGCGGCGAAGGCGTGAGCAAAGCGAGCAGGTGGTCTTGCCAGGTGCCACTTTCTCTTTGACGATGCTGTAGGTGTCCTGCTCAACGATCCTGAACGGGATGTCGCGCTCGGTGAAGTAGCGTGGAAGGACATCCTCAGGGAAGCCTGGCTGCTTCTGGTCGAGGTTGACGGCAATGACGTCGAACTTGATGGGTGCAACATGCTTCAGGTACAGCAGGGTGTCCAGCATCGTGTACGAGTCGGCCCCCCCCGACATACAAGCCATGATCAAGTCACCGTCTTGAATCATGGTGAAGTCTTGAATGGCGCGACCGGTCAGGCGCCTGATTTTCTTCTGCACGCCCTGCGCCGAGTTGCTCAGCTCGGGTGTCTCGCGGCGCAAAAACGACCTATCCCGCATGTCGAGGTCCTGCGTCTGAAGGCTGGCGATTGGATCGAGAGTGTTCATTGGTTTTTCTTCCAGAACTTTAGATTGTCCTTGAAGCCCGGGATGAGCAGCAGCCCTTGCCCGACCTACCCGTTCGCTACGTGGAAGGTGTCAACTTCGTCGCCTGGAAATCTGTCAACTTCGGCGCAGCCGGAAAAGTAGCTCTTCACCTATGAAAAGCCCACGCAAACAGCCTGCCTTGTTAGACCAGTTAGTCCAATAAGCAAGGACAGCTACGCGATGCTGGACATCCTGCTGAACCTGCAGCAGCGCGCCCCGATCAAGTTCAGCCTGGTGGCCGTCAACCTCGACCAGAAGCAGCCCGGCTTCCCGGCCGAGGTGCTGCCCAACTACCTGCGCTCGCGCGGCGTGGACTTCCACATCGAGAACCAGGACACCTACTCCATCGTCAAGAAGCTGGTGCCCGAGGGCAAGACCACCTGCAGCCTGTGCTCGCGCCTGCGCCGCGGCATCCTGTACCGCGTGGCCGGCGAGCTGGGCGCCACCAAGATCGCGCTGGGCCACCACCGCGACGACATGGTGACGACTCTGTTCCTGAACATGTTCTTCGGCAGCCGCATGAAGGGCATGCCGCCCAAGCTGGTCAGCGACGACGGCCGCAACGTCGTCATCCGCCCGCTGGCCTACGTCAGGGAGCCCGACCTGGTGCGCTGGGCCGAGCACCGCGAATTCCCCATCATCCCGTGCAACCTCTGCGGCAGCCAGGAGAACCTGCAGCGCGTGCAGGTCAAGGCCATGATCAACGAGTGGGAGAAGCGCTACCCGGGCCGCATCGACAACATCTTCACGGCCATGGGCAACGTCGTGACCTCGCACATGATGGACAAGAAGCTGTTCCCGTTCGAGACCATCAAGGCGACCGGCGTGGCCGATGCCGGCGGCGACATCGCCTTCGACGACGACGAGAGCTGCGCGCCGCCGGCGGCCTCCGTCATCACGCTGCAGCGCTGATTTACACGGGGGCAACGCGGCGGGTTCAGAATCACTCCATCGCTATGGAGGTGCCCATGAACCGCCGCCTGATCCTCACCGCCCTTGCCGCCGCCTCGGCCGCGGCGCTCGCCGGTTGCGCCGGCCCCTACACGGTCTCGGCCGACGTCTCCAGCTACGGCGCCTGGCCGGCCGACCGCAAGCCGACCACCTACGCCTTCGACCGCCTGCCCTCGCAGCAGCAGAGCGACGAGGCGGCCAAGCGCCAGACCGCGCTGGAAGACGCCGCCCGCGCCGCGCTGGAGAAGGCCGGCTTCAAGCCCGCTGCCGACACGAAGAGCGCCGACATCCTCGTCACGCTGGGCGCCCGCGTGACCGCCTACGACCCCGTGCCCTGGGACGACCCGCTGTGGTGGCGCTGGCGCGGCCGCTTTTATTCGCCGCGCTACGGCTATGTCGGCCCGGGCCCCTGGGGCTGGCGCCAGGACCCCTTCTTCGACCGCCGCTACGACCGCGCCGTGGCCGTGCTGCTGCGCGACCGCGCCAGCGGCGAGGCGCTGTACGAGGCGCATTCCAGCAACGAGGGTCTCACCATGGGCAGCGATGCGCTGCTGCCCGCCCTGTTCGACGCCGCGCTGGCCGAGTTCCCGCAGGTCAACCCGAAGTCGCACCGCGTCAGCGTGCAGGCCGTCCGTTGAAGCCCCTCGCCCGGCCTTGCTCCAGCTGAACGCCGGCAAGTCCGGCCGGTCCCCCGGGGGACGGCGATGCTCGCGGCATCAAGCCGCAAGCACATCGCCCCGCAGCCGGCTTGGGGCGCCCCGGCGCTCGGCCTGAGGTGGAATGCGACATGAACCGCTGCCCATAATCGCGACCTGGTCGAATCGAAGTCACAAGGCAGGGAATGGCGCTCAACATCGTGATCATGGCCGCGGGCAAGGGCACCCGCATGAAGTCCGCAACGCCCAAGGTGCTGCACAAGCTCGCGGGCCGCTCGCTGCTGGCCCATGTGCTGAAAAGCTGCGAGCCGCTGGAGGCCGCCGCGCGCATCGTCATCACCGGCCATGGCGCCGAGCAGGTCGAGGCGGCGGTGGGTGGCGGCGGCATCGCCTTCGTGCGCCAGATGCCGCAGCTCGGCACCGGCCACGCCATCCAGCAGGCCGTGCCGGCGCTCACGGGCGAGGGCACCACGCTGATCCTGAACGGCGACGTGCCGCTGATCGAGACGGCCACCGCCAAGGCCCTGATCGACGCCTGCGCCGGCCATGCGCTGGTGCTGCTGACGGTGGACCTGGCCGACCCCACCGGCTACGGCCGCATCATCCGCGACCCCGACGACGACGGCGTGCTGGCCATCGTGGAGCACAAGGACGCCACGCCCGAGCAGCGCCTCATCCACGAGGGCTACAGCGGCATGATGGCCGCGCCCACCGCCTCGCTCAAGCGCTGGGTGGGCCAGCTCCGCAACGACAACGCCCAGGGCGAGTACTACCTGACCGACATCGTCGCGATGGCCGTGGCGGAGGGCCTGCCGGTGCTGGGCATCAAGGCCGGCAGCGAGACCGAGGTGCTGGGCGTCAACGACCCGGTGCAGCTGGCCCAGCTGGAGCGCGCCTTCCAGGCCCGGCAAGCCGAGACGCTGATGCGCGCCGGCGTGCGCCTGGCCGACCCGGCCCGCTTCGACCTGCGCGGCACGCTGAGCTGCGGCCAGGATGTCGAGATCGACGTGAACTGCGTGTTCGAGGGCGACGTGACGCTGGGCGACGGCGTGCGCATCGGTGCCAACTGCGTGATCCGCAACGCCCGCATCGGCGCCGGCGCGCGCATCCACGAGTTCACCCACATCGACGGCGAGGCCGCGGGCGCCAGCGTCGGCGAGGGCGCCCTCATCGGCCCGTTCGCCCGCCTGCGCCCCGGTGCGCAACTGGGCGCCGAGGTGCACATCGGCAACTTCGTCGAGGTCAAGAACTCCACGCTCGCCCGGGGCGCCAAGGCCAACCACCTGGCCTACCTGGGCGACGCGACGGTGGGCGAGCGCGTCAACTACGGCGCCGGCTCCATCACCGCCAACTACGACGGCGCCAACAAGCACCGCACCACCATCGGCAACGACGTGCACGTGGGCTCCAACTGCGTGCTGGTGGCACCGGTGACGCTGGGCGACGGCGCCACCATCGGCGGCGGCTCGACCATCACCAAGGACGTCAACCCCGGCGAGCTGGCCGTGGCGCGCGGCAAACAGCTGGCGCTAGCCGGCTGGACCCGGCCGGCCAAGAAGCGTTGAATAGGCCCGGCGGCGTGACTTTGTTCCGGCGATTGCGTCACGGCCGCCGTGATCGGGGGGCGCTCCCCCACGCCGCCCGCCGTTAGGATGGCTCCGTCCACAACCCCGCAGTTCCCATGGCCCACGACCTCGACTTTGCAGCGCTCTCGCTCGACGACGCCGTCCCGGCCGACCTGGGCGCTTACGAGGCACTGGAGACCCGCCAGCAGCAGGACGCCCGCAACCGGGCGCTGGAGCTGAAGGCCCAGGCCTGCGACAACGCGGCCGAAGCCTGCTTCTACCTGGCCCGCAGCCTGGGCGCGGCCCGCGACCTGCCGCAGGATGGCGAAGCCAGCCTGGAACTGCTGTTCCAGCTGATCGGTGCGCTGGCCGACCTGCCCACCGACATCGCCGCCGCGCCGCTGCCCGAGGTGGTGGGCGGCCGCGACGACGGCATCACCGAACTCTGCCTGCAACTGGAGGCCGCCCGCGACGTGACGCAGGACGCCCTCGTCGAAGCCCAGCTCGCACCGGCCCGCAGCCAGTTCTGCCACTGACGCGACCGCCACGGCCAGCAAAAAGGCGCCCGTCGGGCGCCTTTTTTCATGCCGGGTCCGGTGCGGCTCAGTGGCCGCTGCCCTGCGTCACCGCACCCACGGTGGCCATCGGCGGCACCGTCAGGCGGTTGTCGACGGCCTTGACGCCCAGCGTGGCGGCGGCCACCACGGTCGCCCGGTCGCGGGTCGGTGTGTCCGGCGCCTGGCCTTCCAGCTTCACGACGCCCTGCTCGGTGCTGACCGCGATGGGCACGGTCGCCAACGTGGCGTCGGCGGCCAGCGCCGTGCGCACCTTGACGGTGATGCCGGCGTCCTCCGGGTTGACCACCGGCGGCTGCGGCTGGGCCTGCGCCACCGGCGGCACGACCGGCGTCGCCGTCTCGGGGGGCAGCACCGCCGGCGCCGTGGCCGGCGCCGGGGCGGTCGCCATCACGGGCGGCGCCATGGCAGGTGCAGGCCCCGTCATCGGTGTGGCGGGCAGCGTCGGTGCCACGGCGACCGGCGGCACCACCGGGGCCGGCGTCGTCTGCGAGGTCGCGGGCGTCAGCGGCTGCAGCGCCGCTTCACGCACGGGGGCCGGGGCCGGCGGCCGGGCCGCCACGGAGGTGGGATCGCCGCGCACCACCGGCAGCGTCGGTGCCGCGTTCTCGGCCGGCTTGGGCGCCGCGGCCTTGGCCGGCGGCTCGGCGGCCGGCGGCGGCGCGGCGACGGCCGTTTCAGCCGGCTGAGCCTCCGGCGCCGGTGTCACCGGGCCGGCGCTGGGCGGCTGGGCCTGCAGCAGCGCGTCCTCCGGCGACGGCGCGGGCTGCGCCTGGCTGACGACAGCCGTGGGCGGCGCGCCGGTGTCCACCGGCGACAGCGTGCGCGACATCGTCACGGCCAGGCCGATCAGGGCCACGCCCACGCCGGTGCCGATCAGCCACAGGTTGGGCCCCGAGCGCCGTGCGGGCGCCGTGGCCGCGGCGCCGTGCCGCACCGAAGGCGGCGCGACATAAGGCGCGGAGGCGGCCGCCGCGCGGAACGGCGCGGCCGGTGACGGGGCCGCCATGCTGGCTTGCGCGGCCGGCGCCTTCAGCGGCTGCTGGGCGGGCGCATGCAGGGGCTCGTGCAGGATGGAGCGCTTGGTGCGCCCGCCACTCGGCATGGCTTTGGCCGGAGCCCCGTCGGACGGCGTGGTGTCGATGTGGTTGGCCCAGCCCTCGGCGTGCACTGATCTTGGAAACTTCATCACGGCCTCCTGATGTCGGCTTGCGACAGGTTGCGATGAAGCCATGGTGGGCCCGGCAGCAGTGCGGCCCTGCCGGCCCACGCTGCCTTGCCCTGTAGGACAGCGGGCCGGGACCGTGTTCAGTTGTGAGCGTTGTGAGCGCCGCGGCCTAGAAACCGCGCACCGGCAACGTCTCGTCACGCTGCAGCCAGTTGCGCGCCGAGTAGCGGCTGGCCGCGTCGGTCACGTGCAGGGTGTAGGCATGGCGGGACTTGTCGGAGCGGTTGGCGGCCGAGTAATGCGGCAGCAGGCCGTGAAAAACCACCAGCGAGCCGGCCTCCACCTCCAGCGGCACGGCATCGGCGGCGTTCGCGGCCGGCCAGGGCGTGGCGTCGACCTGCTCCATCCAGGCCTTGCGGCCCTCGCGCACGAAGCGCTCACGCAGCACGCCACGGGCGCCGCGGTGGCCGCCGGGCTCGGCCCACAGGCAGCCGTTGCGCAGCGTCGCGTCTTCCAGCGCGAACCAGAAGGTCGTCACGCTGACCGGGTCGGTCTCGAAGAAGCTGGCGTCCTGGTGCCAGCGCACCTCGCCGCCGATGCCGGGCTGCTTGAAGATGAACATGCTCTGCCAGACCTGCGGCCGCGTCAGGCCCAGCGCCGCCGCCACGCCGCGCAGCGCCTCGCCCTTGGAGAAGGCGCTGAAGACCGGGTCGAGGTCGTGCATCGCATGGCCGATCTTGTTGATGGCCAGCGCCTTGTCGACCCGCAGCCGGCCCGCGGCGTCGAAGGCCTCCTCCTCGAAGAAGCAGCGGATCTGGCTGCCGCTGTCGAGAAAGTAGTCGTCCACGTGGCGCTGCTGTTCCTCGGTCGTGAAGACCGGCCGCTGCTCGCCGGGGTCGAAGGCGTCGACGATCTGCAGCGCGCGTTCGCGCAGCGCTGCGATCTCGGCCGCGGGCTTGAAGCCGGGGATGACGAGAAAGCCTTGTTCGGCGTAGCGGGCGGCGTCGAGGGTCATGGCATGCGCAAGCAAGTGTGCGCGGATTGTGCGTCGCCCAGGGGGCCCTGGGCCTCAGCGCCTCAGGGCTCCCACACCAGCGCCAGCGCCAGCGCGGCCTCGGTCACCGCCCGGCCCAGCGGCGTGGCCGGGTCGGGCCGGCGCAGGCGCGGCACGCCGCGGCTGAGGTCCACGCTGCCCACCACCTGGCCGGCATGCGTCAGCTCGTAGCCCACGGCGCCGGCCACCGCCAGCGCGCTGCCTTCGAGCTGGTGCACCGAGCGCAGGCCCAGCGTGAGCCCGCCGCGCTGGTAGCGCCCCTCGCGCGTCTGCTGGCCCCATTGCACCCGGCCCTCGCCGATCTGCAGCGTCGCGTCCGGGGCACCCTGCCAGCGGCAGTCCAGCGTCCAGGGCTTGGTGGCCAGGGCCAGCACGCCGGCCGTCACCTCGGTCTGGCGGGCCGTGCAGTCGGCCTGGCTGTCACCGGCCGGGGTGGACCAGGTGTAGCGCAGCGGCGCCTTGCCGGTGGACAAGGTGTCGAACAGCGACAGCCGGTCGGCGCCGCGGTCATAGCGCACGCGCTGGCCGGCCAGCTCGAACTCGCCGCGCCGCCCCCAGCCGGGCTTGCCGAAACTCTCCTCGGGCACCGCGGCCAGCGCCGCGGGCTGGGCCATGCGGGCCTCGCGCACCACGCCGCAGCCGGCCAGCAGCAGCACCACCGGCGCGGCGGCCGTCATCCATCGGTAGCGCATACGTCGCCTTCTCGTCGCATCGAAGGCGGCAGTCTAGGAACGCCCGGCGCGCATGCCGGTCCTCACCCGTGACGACCGGCATGCCCGGCGCCGTGGCGCCCGCGGGTCAGGGCTCCCAGGCCAGCGCCAGCGCCAGCGCGGCCTCGGTCACCGCGCGGCCCAGCGGCGTGGCCGGGTCGGGGCGGCGCAGGCGCGGCTGCGGGCCGCTCAGGTCCAGGCTGCCCACCACCGTGCCCTGGTGCAGCATCTCGTAGCCGACCGCCGCGGTCTGCGGCTGGGCGCTGCCCTCGTGCAGGTGCGCGGAGCGCAGGCCCAGCGTCAGCTCGCCGCGGCGGTAGGCCCCCTCGCGACTGAGCTTGCCGCGGCGCATCTGGCCCTCGCCGATCTGCAACATGGCCGCGGGCGCGCTGCCCCAGCGGCAGCTCAGCACCCAGGGCTTGCTGCCGGCGAGCCGGCCGTTGGCGCTCTGCTCGGGCGTCCAGCCTTCGCAGACGGCCGCGCTGTCGCCGGCCGGGCCGGCCCAGTTGAAGCGCAGTGGCGTCTTCACGCCGGCGGGCAGCGGCTCGAACAGCGCCAGCTTGTCGGCGCCGCGCTCGTAGCGCACGCGCTGGCCGCTCAGCGCGAACTCACCCCTGCCCCCCCAAGCCGGCTTGCCGAAGCCCTCCTCCGCCACGCCGGCCACCGACGGCGGCTGGGCCATGCGCAGGTCCCGCGTCCCGCCGGCCTGTCGCCCGTCACGCACCGAGGCACAGCCGGCCAGCAGCAGCATCAACAGGGCCGGGACGAAGGCAGCGGAGCAGCGATGGCGCATGGGCAGTGGAGCGGAACGTGGCAGATGGCCCGACTCTAGGGCCAGGCCCGCGGCACAGCTGTTACCCGGCGTTGCGGATGTGAATCGCCGCGGGCGGTCGGGCGGCGCTGCGGCTCGTCGCCCCGTTCACGCGGCCGGTCGCAGCGGCGTCGCGCCCGCCTGCCCCGGCCGGCAAGCTGCGCCGCTGGCCCGTCACACTTCCACCCCATGACCCCTGTCCCCATCTCCACCCGCCTGGGGCTTGCCGCGCTCGCGCTGCTGGCCGAAGCCCTGCACCTGGGCTGGGAGGCCCTGCACGGCGGCATCGTCAGCCACCACCTGCTGCAGCGCAGCGATCTGCCGGGTCTGTCCCTGTCTCTTATACACATCTGACGCTGCCGACGAAGGCTTAGGTGT
>CAXDTK010000174.1:0-11384 GCA_963992225.1 uncultured Comamonadaceae bacterium
GGGGGGCCGGGGCCCGCCCCCCCGCGCCCCCCCCCGGGGCGGGCCCCCCCCCCCGGGGGGCGCCCCGCGCCACGAGTTGCTGTGACCGCTCTTGCGCCACGCGCAGGGCTTGATCGAGCGTCAGGCCTGGCTGCGCCTGGGCGCTAAGCCCGATCAGTGCCGAACACATGGCGGCCAGCCCAGCGCCTCCTCGGCGCAGAAGGTGGGGAAATGAAGCAGGGAACATGGAATCTCCAGACAACGAAACATCGGCTTCGTGTCGGCTCGGCGATCGGCGACGGGCATCGAGCCCTCGCAGCGGACGAGCACGACCCGTGCGCTGAGGCGACCCGAAGAGTCGTCAGCGCAGCGTGGTCTGGGAGATCAGATTCGGAAACAGCAATGCAGGATGGTGTGCGGTGGTGAAGCCGCAACCAGTGCACTCGTCACAACGGCCGCAGGGCGCGGCACAGCGGTGGGCTCGAGAGCGAAAGCAGTGACGTACAAGGCGCTCAACAGCACCGCTGGCACGGTCAAGGTGGGCGCCTGATCGCTTTGCTTGCCCTGATGGCAGTGTTCGGCGCACAGGTTGGGAAACGACGGATCCATGCCTCCCGCCATACCCGCGCAATCGGTCATCGTTTGGGCGGCAGCGGCATCCGACACGCCGGCCTGGTCATCGGCCACAGCCGACGCCATCTGCATCGTCGTGACCGCCAACCCGGGACACGCGTATGCGGAGACCGCCATTTGCGCCATCAGCACCACGCCGATGAGGAGCCGGCTGACCGAACGCAGGAAGCTTCTCGTCATGCCCGAAACCCTTCTTGCTGCCAACTTAACCATCCCGCAGGCGACGCCGTGCCGGCGCAGAGCGCGGTCACGGACGAGTCAGCGGTGAAACGGGCGAAAGACATGGGCTGGAGAACAAGCGCTCGACACGATCATCGAGATTTGAGTTTAGTCGGTGCGAAGGCAGAAGCCTTACGCAGGGCCAATTGCTAGGGCGCGCAGCAAGCTGGCGAAGCAGATCGCTGCGGCCGCTCCGACAAGTCTTCAAGGATTGCGCAATCGATTGCCGCACCGCCGGCACAGGCGGTGTCGCAGCTGTTCACGAACTGAGTCATGCTGGCTTCGAGCGCCTGCAGTTCAGCGAGCTTCTCCCGAACCTGTTCAAGGTGGCGCGCCGCGATCTCACGGACCTCGATGCAGGGCCGATCTGGTTCATCGACCAAGCTGACCAGCTCGCGCACCTGATCGATGGAGAACCCGAAATCCCGGCAGCGGCGGATGAAGGTCAGGCGACCTATGGCTGCGTCACCGTAGACCCGCCGGCCGGCGTCCGTGCGCGGCCCCGGCGGCAGCAGCCCGATCTCCTCGTAGTACCGGATCGTCGGCACCGAGCAACCGGTCTGCTGGGCGACCACGCCAATGGAGCGGTTCGGCGGCTTGTTCATGCGCTCAGCTTAGCGTTTGCATCCGCAGCTCGACGCAGACGTGACTTCAGTTTCGGCGTCCGGCAGGAATTGCGAAAACAGCCAGCGGGTGCTGGCCACAGCCTGCGCGGGGCCGGTGATGTCGAGCCGAACGACTCCCGCCTCGGTCCACATGCGGAACTCCAGGAAAGCGCAACAGCTTCGCTCCAGCTCCACGATCTCCGCCAGCTCGACGGTGGCGGCGGGGTCATAGACCAGGTTCAACGTCGAGCCTCTCAGCTCGTGAGAGCGCAGATGGGCCTGTGTGAGCTGACGAATCCGCGCCAGGCGTGGCCCCATCTCCGACGGGCCCAACGTGCACGCGACCGGTGCTGGCTCAGCGGCATGCACTGTGGGCCTCCGTCGAACAGGTCGTGACGCACTCGCACTTGGCACGGCGAGCGGCCTCGCGCCGCTTCCACCACCAGGCGCCGAGCAGGCCGACCGCGATTGCCGCGAGGACTGCAGCAGTGGGCAACAACTCGTCGGCACAGGCCCACAGCGCGCTTTCAAACGCTGCCAGTCCGCCGGCCATGCCAAGCAGAGGGATGGCGCAGCACGCGGCGCAGGCGGCACCGAGGCCAAGAGCAACTTTCCAGGGTTTCATGAGGACTCCTTGATGACACAGGTCGGCAAGGTAGAACCTCAAGCTGCTTGAGGAGCAAGCGATTTCCGCCAAACCTGGCTGCGCTGCCTTCCTGTCGCAGCGCTTCAGTCGCTGGGCCGTCCCTCGCACTTGGAGAACAACGCGATTGCGCGGTCGCAATACTTGCAGTGGCCTTGGCAGCAGTCATGCATCAGGAAGGCGACCAGGTCCGACAACACGGTGAAAACCGCGCAATAGATGATCGAGCGGCCCTCCCGTCGACTCAGGACGAGTCCCGCTCGCTCCAGGTGGGCCAAGTGGAACGAGACGCGCGATGAGGCGGCGCCGCCAAGCTGATCCGCGATGGCGCCGGCGGCCATGCCATCGGCACCCGCCACGACCAGCATGCGCACGATCCGCAGCCGGGTTTCCTGCGCAATGGCGCCGAAGCTCTCAAGCGCCCGTTGTTCTTCCATCATGTCCGAATACCTCGGCCTCTAGTGTGCTCGACCTTCACGGCGTCAGCCCACGACATCTCAACCATCGTTGAAATGACCGTACACTGCTGGCGTCCTCCGGTCCGGGTGGTTGCCTGCGATTGCGGTGCCCGTGGCGGCCCAGTCGTGCCCGTTCGACAAGGCCATGCCGCCGGACGATTCAACCCAACGGAAAGTTGCCTCGTTCATGCATGAGCTCCGCGAGCGCCTGGAGACACACCAGGTCGCCATCTATTTCGCCGCCATCGTCGCAGCCGTCGCTTGCGCGTTCGCGCTGTCAGGCACAGCTTCCTGGGAGGCTGCAATCAATCCGGCGCTCGCGTTGATGCTGTACGTGACCTTCTTGCAGGTGCCGATGGCCGAGCTGCGGCGCGCGTTCACGCAGATGCGCTTCCTCGGCGCGCTGCTCGTCGCCAACTTCGTGGTCATTCCGGTGCTGGTGGGGCTGTTGGTCCAGTTGCTGCCTGTGGACCCACTGGTGCGACTGGGTGTGCTGCTGGTGTTGCTAGCGCCGTGCATTGACTACGTGGTCACCTTCTCTCACCTCGGACGCGCCGACGCGCGGCTATTGCTCGCGGCGACGCCGGCCCTGCTGATCGCGCAGATGCTGCTGCTGCCCGTCTACCTGAATGCTTTCTTGGGCGCCTCCGCCGCTGGGCCGGTCCAACTGGCGCCCTTCCTGGACGCTTTCGTCTGGTTGATCGCTGTGCCGCTGCTGTTGGCGGCGCTGACACAGTTCTGGGCGGCCAAGCATGCGTCAAGCGTTAAGGTATCGGCGGTATTGGGGCTGCTCCCGGTGCCCGCCACCGCCTTCGTGCTGCTGGTGGTCGTGGCGGCGGTGGTGCCTCAGCTCGGCTCGGCGCGTGAGATCGCGTTGAAGGTTGCGCCGATCTACGTCGCCTTCGCCGTCGCTGCTCCGCTGCTGGGTTGGCTGATCGCGCGCCTGTTCCGGTTGGAGGCCCCCGCCGGTCGGGCTGTCGCATTCAGCGCGGCGACCCGCAATTCGCTGGTGGTGCTGCCATTGGCCCTGGCCGTGCCAGGCGCGGTGCCGGTGCTGCCCGCCATCATCGTCACGCAGACGATGATCGAGCTGATCAGCGAACTCGTCTACATGCGATGGATTGCGAAGTTTGGCGGAGGAAGCGATGCGCGGTAATGGTCCGACCCTCTGAGGGTCGCAGAGACGCGCAGCAGGCGTCACTGCCTCGACGCATTCTGGCGCTCGCATCGTGCCAACGACCTTCAGCGCCGCGCGCCTTGAGGGAGTATTGCCCAGGCCGCCGGGGAGGAGAACCTGGGACAGCCGCCTGCCTGCGTCAACCAGTTCAATCGTTGATCCAGCGACTGAAAAAACAGCGAAGCGCGAAATCGTTCCCGGCGCGATGGGGCTTTCGGTCACGATCGCCATGCCACCGTTGCTGAGGTTTAACGTCCGAGCGTTAAGCAACAGTCCTTCCCGGAACAGCAGCTGAGCCTTGGTCCGCAGTACTTGGCGAGCAGCACTGCGGTGGTCATCTTTCATCGCGTTCATGCGTCGGCATTCTGCAGTGTGGGCATGGTCAAAAGACCTCGACGTCAGTGGTTATGCCCGTGATGAACGTCGGGCACATGGGCATGGCTGTGCCGACTTGGCTCGTGCCCGTGTCGATGGCTGTGCGCACCTTCCTGCGTCGGGTGGTGGGTATGTTCGTGATGACCGTCATCGTGCCGATGCGCATGTTCATGCTCCAACGCCTCGTGCTCATGCGCATGGTCGTGAGACTCGGCCAGATGCAGGGCCACGCCGACCAGCATCAGCAGGCCGCCCAGGGCCATGCCCCAACCGGCTGAACGATCGCCCAATCCGAAAGCCAGTGCCGCACCGATGAAGGGGGCGAAGGCGAAAACAGAACCTGTGCGGGCAGCGCCGAATTCGCGCTGCGCCAGCATGTAGAAGCGCAGGCTCAAACCGTAGCCGGTGGCACCGATGATCATCAGCCCGGCGGCTATCCCGAGCGTCGGCAGGGGCTCGCTGGCGACGATGGCCAGCGCCGAGGTCGCAGTGGCTCCGAGGGCGGACTTGACGAGCACAACCTGGCCAGGGTCTCGCTCGGCCAGGGCCCGCGACAGTGTGTTGTCGGTGCCCCAGGCGGCCGTTGCAACCAGGACCGCCAGCAGCCCGACCCACTGGCTACCCGCCGCCAGACCCTGATCAAGGATGAGCAGCACGCCGCCAGAGAGCAACAGCAGCATCGCGGCCCAGACGCGCCGGTCCATGGTTTCGCCATACAGCCGCCAGGCCAACACCACCGTGAACAGCGCTTCCAGAGTCAGCATCAGCGACGCGCCGGTACCGCTGGTTCGCTGCAGTCCCCAGGCCAGCGCCACTGGGCCGATCACGGCGCCGAAGAAGGCGACGGCCAGCAGGCGCGGTAGGTCGGAACGCAGCACGCGCGCCTCCCTCTCGACCCGCTGCCGCAGCGTCGCGCCGATCACAGCGGCGCCGGCGTAGAGCAAGGCCGCCGTCGTGAACGGGCCCAGGCTGAGACCCAGCTTTTGCACGAGCGGCGTGCTGACGCCGAACAGCGTCGCTGCCAGCAGGGCCAGCAGGCCTCCGCGCAGTGCCGGCAACCGGTTCAGGTGGCGGTCGCTCATGGCTTCATTTAACCGTGAACCTCACCGTCGCGGTTTTGCCCTCGACGTTGTTCAGCACGGCGACGATCTTGGCGCCCGGTGCGATCTTCACGCCGGTGGCGCGCAGCTTGTTGCCCTCGGCAGCCTTGACCTCGACCTCGGACTTCTGCGCACCGTTCAGTACGGTGAGCTTGCCTGTGATGCCGGTCGAAGCCATGTCCTCGTCATGATCGACGAGGTAGATCGTCGCACCGTCGGTTTCGACGACGAGTTCGAAGTTCACGTCGTTGGCAATCTGGACGATACCGCCGTGGCGCGGCTTGGCCGCGCCGTGGGCCATCGCCGTGTTCATCGTCAGTGCGCCGATGCCCAACAGGGCAGCAATCAGCAGTTGCTTGGTCTTCATGGTGTTCAATCTCCAATCCTTGCGCGGCGCTCTTGGGCAGGCGGCGCCGCGTAGCCTATTCAAAACGCGTCGCTGCCGCCGTCATCCAGCAGCCGCCTCAGCGGTTTCTCGCCAAGCAGCCAAAAGAGGACCGGCGTCAGCACCGTGTCCAGCAGCGTCGAGCTGACCAGGCCGCCGAAGATGACGACGGCCACCGGGTGCAGGATCTCCTTGCCCGGCTCGTCGCCGGCCAGCAGCAGCGGCGTCAGCGCAAAGGCCGCGACGAGGGCGGTCATCAGCACCGGCGTCAGCCGCTCCAGCGAGCCGCGCACGATCATGGTCTGGCCGAACACCTCGCCCTCGAAGCGGCACAGGTTGATGTAGTGGCTGACCTTGAGGATGCCGTTGCGCGTGGCAATGCCGGCCAGCGTGATGAAGCCCACCATCGTGGCCACCGACAGCGTCACGCCGGCCAGCCACATTGCGATGACCGCGCCGATCAGCGCCAGCGGGATGTTGGCCATGATGACCCCCGCCAGCACCGCCGAGCGGTAGCGCGTGTAGAGCACCAGGAACATCATCGCCAGCGAGACCAATGACAAGCCGACGATGAGCCGGGTGGCCTGCTCCTGCGCCTGGAACTGGCCCTCCAGGCTCACGAAGGCACCATTGGGCAGCGCCGTCTTGGCGATGACCTGGCGGATGTCGGCGATGACGCCCCCCATGTCGCGGCCATCCGTGTTGGCATAGACGACGATGCGCCGCCGGCCGTTCTCGCGGCCGATCTGGTTGGGCCCGTCGGTCTCCTCGACGGTGGCGATGCTGGACAGTGGCAGCCGACCGGCTGGCGTGTCG
Organism: uncultured Comamonadaceae bacterium; assembly: GCA_963992225.1. Taxonomy (GTDB): domain Bacteria; phylum Pseudomonadota; class Gammaproteobacteria; order Burkholderiales; family Burkholderiaceae_C; genus Pelomonas. The sequence goes on from CAXDTK010000174.1 coordinate 6,391, forward strand.
ATCAACGTGCGTGCCAGGTCTTGCGGGCCGCGCTGGCCGTCCGGCAGGCGCAGCACCAGGTCGTAGCGGCGCTGGCCGTCGACGATCTGCGCGCCGTGCGCGCCGTCTGTCAGGGCTTGCAGCACGCGCACCGCCTCCCCGGGCGACAGGCCCGTCTGAGCCAACTTGCGTTGGTCCAGGCGCACGGCGATCTGCGGGATCAGCACCTGCTTTTCGACGGTCAGGTCCACCAGTCCGGGCACGACGGCGAGGCCCGCTCGCATCTGCTCGGCCAGGCCGCGCAGCGTGTCGGTGTCGTCGCCGTAGATCTTCACGGCAATCTGTGCACGCACGCCGGACAGCAGGTGGTCCAGCCGGTGGGAGATCGGCTGGCCGATGGCGACCTGGGCCGGCAGCGAGGCGAGCTGAGCGCGGATGCCGGCCATCACCGCCTCGCGGTCGACCGGCTTGCCGTCGCGCTTCAGATCGACATCGATCTCGGCGGAATGCACGCCCTCGGCATGCTCGTCAAGTTCGGCGCGGCCGGTGCGCCGGCCGACCTGAGTTACCTCCGGCACCTGGCCGATCAGCGTCTCCGCCAGCGCGCCCAAGCGGTTGGCCTCGGCCAACGACGTGCCAGGGTTGAACAAGAGCGACAGCACCAGCGAACCCTCATTGAATGCCGGCAGGAAGGCACGCGGGAAGAAGGGCACACTGGCTGCGGCCGCCGCAACGGCGATCACTGCGGCACTCATCAGCAGCTTGGCGCGCGGGAAAGACCAAAACAATAGCCTCTGGTCCCAGCGCTTGAGCCGCGCGACCAACGGGCTGTCGCCGTGGTCCAGCCGCTTCATGCGCGGCAGCAGGAAGGCGCTCAGCACCGGCGTGACCGTCATCGACACCAACATCGACGCCAGGATGGACACGATGTAGGCGATGCCTAGCGGCGTGAAAAGCCGCCCCTCGATGCCCGGCAGCGCGAACAGCGGCACGAAGACCAGCACGACGATCAACGTCGCGTAGACGATGCCGCTGCGCACCTCGACGCTGGCGGTCCGCACGACCTCCAGCACCGACTTCGGTTCGGCAAGGAGGCGGTTCTCGCGCAGGCGGCGCTGGATGTTCTCGACGTCCACCACCGCGTCGTCGACCAGCTCCCCGATGGCGATCGCCAAGCCGCCCAGCGTCATCACGTTGATGGACTGGTCGAGCCAGCGGAACACCAGCGCCGTCACCGCCAGCGACAGCGGGATGGCGATCAACGAGATCAGCGTCGTCCGCGCCGACAGCAGGAAGGCGAACAGCACGATGGCCACCATGACGGCGCCGTCGCGCAGCGCGCCGGTCACATTCGAGATCGAGGCCTCGATAAAGTCGGCCTGGCGGAACAGCACCTTCGGCGCACTCAGGCCCTTGGGCAGGCCGGGATTGAGTTCATCCAGCGCGGTCTCGATCTGACGTGTCAACTGCACGGTGTCCGCCGCAGGCTGCTTCTGCACACTGACGATGACGGCCGGCGCACCCTCGTAGCCAGCGTCCCCGCGCTTGAGGGCAGCGGCAAAGCGCACGCTGGCGACCTGTTCAAGCAAGATCGCGCGCCCGTCCTTCCACGCGACTGCAATGCCCTGCAGATCCTCGATGCGATTGGTGCGACCCACATGGCGGATCAGGTACTCACGGCTGCTCAGATCGATGAAGCCGCCGCCCGCGTTGCCGGCAAAGCCGCGCAGCGCCTGCTCGACCTGCGTCAGCGACACGCCGACCTGGGCCATGCGCACCGTGTCGGGCTCGACGCGCAGCGTGCGCACCTCGCCGCCGATGGGGATGACCTGGGACACGCCATTGATCGCGAGCAGACGCGGCCTCAGCACGAAGTCCGCGTACTCCCGCGCCTGCATCGGACTGGCCTGGCTACTGAGCGGCAAGGCGATCAGCATCACCTCACCCATGATGGACGAGACTGGCCCCATCACCGGCGTGATGTCTCCGGGCAACTGGCCGCGCAACTGGGCCAGGCGCTCGGCCACCTGCTGACGGTTGCGGTAGATGTCGGTCCCCCAGTCGAATTCGGCATAGACGATGGACAGGCCGACGCCCGAGGTCGAGCGCACGCGCGTGATGCCGGGCATGCCGTTGAGCGCCGTCTCGATGGGGAAGGTGATGAGCTGCTCCACCTCCTCGGGCGCCATGCCGCCCGCCTCGGTCAGCACAGTGACCAGGGGCTTGTTCAGGTCGGGGAAGACATCGACCGGCGTGCGCCAGGCGGTGAGGCTGCCGTAGGCCATCAGCAGTGCGGCAATGGCCAGCACGAAGAGCCGGTTGCGCAGGCTGGTTTGGACGATCCAATTGAACATGGTCGCCCCTTCAGCGGATCTGCGCGATCAGCGCTGCGCCCTGGACCACGACGCGGTTGTCCGCGGCGAGGCCTCGAGTCACGAGCACTGTCTTGGCATCCAACGGTCTCACCTGCACCGGCTGCGGCATGTAGCGCTCGGCGCCGGTCTTGATCCAGACCACGGTCTCGTTGACGGGGCTGCGCACGACTGCCTCGGCCGGCAGAGCGATGCCCTTCGCGCTGTCCTTCAGCGCGACGATGACGCTGACCGTCTGGCCAACCGCGAGCGCCGAGCCCTTCTCGACGCGGGCGCGGAAGCTCAGCGGCAGGCTGCCGTCGCGCAGCGCCAGCGGCACGCCGGCCAACTGCAGCTTCACGCCCTCAATGCCGGCAAGCCCGGCGCTGGCTATGCGCGGACCCAGCGTCACGTCGGTCGTCTGTGCTTCCACAATCAGCCGGCTGGGGTCGACGATGTCGACCAGCACATCACGCGCATCGATGACCTGGCCGGCCAGCAGCTCGGAGCGGGCGATGACGCCCGAGACCGGCGCGCGCAGCGGCACGCGCGTGCTGAGGCTTGTCGCGATGCTGCGCTCGCGGGCGGCCAGGGACTCGGCCTCCAGGCGCGCGGCCTCGATCTCCTTGCGTGGCACCGTGCCCTCCAATCCTTCAAGCCGCTTCAGGCGCTGCTCGGCAAGCTGACGGCCGGCACGCAGCTCGGCGCGCAGGACTTCCTGGTTGGCCAGCGCGAACGGCTCGGCCTGTGGGTGCAGCCAGGCCAGCACTTCGCCCTGGCGTACCGCTTGTCCAGGCACAGGCAGGCCCCTCGGGCCGGGCTCGACTCGCCCGCCGTAGCTGGCCTGCACGCGGCCGCTGGCATTCGGGTCCTGCACGATGCGGCCCGGCAATAGCAGCGTCGCGGCTGCTTCGATCTCGGGCGCCAAATGCGTGCGAAGGCCCATGCGTCGCTGGGCGAGCTTGGGTACGTTGACGCTGCCGTCAGGCAGGCGCATGAGTCCCGACGCATTGCTCGGGCCTGCCTGATCCATGTGTTCGCCGTTCGGGCCATGGGCGCCGGGGCCTGCAGAGCACGCGGCAGCCGCCAGCATGAGGCTCAGTGTCAGCAGCGGGCGCTTCATGCCTGGCCTCCGTTCCAAGTCTTGGCGCCGGCGCGGCGGCGCCAGGCAGCGATGGTGATCAGCACGGCGGCGACAAGGCCGAGGCCGATCCAAAGCTTGCGCGAACCGCTGGTGTGCCCCTGGCCATGATCGTCAGCCAGGCCCTGGTCATGCCCGTGCGGAGCGTCGGCGGTGGCCCTTGCCTGATCCGGCGTGACCTTCAGGATCGCGTCCAGCAGGTCCGATTCGTTGCCGTTGATGACGGTGATGACGATGGCATGGTCGCCCGGCTTGCCGAGCAGCTTCAGCATCGCCTCGTCTGCCACGGCGTAATCGCCGATGTCGTCGTGAAACTTGGCCGTGGCCTTGAGGCCGCCGGACTCGACTTCGACTTGCGCCTTGAGCACCGGCTCATTCGTCGCGAAGCGGTCGATCAGCATCGAGAACTCGCCGCCGCCGAGCGTGGCGACCAGCTCGAACTGCTCACTCTTGGCCTCGAAGCGCGGGCGACTGCTGCCAGCACCGGCGGCGACTGTCGGGCCGTCGACGTGCTCGCCATTGGGCCCGTGGGCGCCCGGGCCGGCGACGGCGCCGAGACCGAAGGTGGCTGCAGCCGCGGCTAAGGCCAGTGCACGCAGCAGGGATGTGGATGTCATGGCAGGATTCCTTGGGCTTGGTGCAGTCGCGCCTGGGCGAGACTCAGAAGGGCTTGCTGGCGCTCGCTGGCGGTCTCCGCCTGCGCGGCCGCGCCGAGGGCGCGCAGCAGTTCGGGCAACGGCGATTCGCCGGCCTTGAAGGCTCGTTCAATGTGAGTGGCGCGCTCACGAAGCAGTGCGGCGCGCTGAGCTTCAAGGCGTGCCTGGGCTTGCGCGCCTTGCCACTGGCTGCGCGCCAGCTCCAGCTCGGCAGCCAGGCGGTCGCGGGTGCGTTGCTGCTGGGTCAGGGCCATGTCGACCTCGGACAGCGCTGCGGCAATGCGTGGCTGGGCATGCGTCGCGGTGCCGAAGGGCAGGCGCAGCGCGACGCCGACGCTGGTCTGCGTGGGATTGCCTTGGCCGGGCCGTTCCTGGCGCAGGCTGACGCCCAGCTCGGGGCCTTCGGCCCGCTGGGCCTGCACCAGCGCGAGCTGGCGCTGGGCGCGTTCGACGGCGCGTGCCGCGAGTTGCAGTTCGGGATGGACGTCGCTGAGGTCGAATGCTGCCTCCATCGCAGGGGTTGGGCCCTGCGCGGAGACGGCGAGGCCTGTCAGCAACTGCCACTGCGCCTGCTGGGACCGCAGCTTCTGCTGCGCCTCGGCTTCCTGGGCTTGGCTGGACAGCCACTCGGCATGTGCTGCCATCGCGTCGGCCGGGGCCAGGTCGCCGGCCTTGACGCGGCGGTCCACGTCTTCCGCCAGACGGGCGAGCAACTGGCTCTGCAGCGCGGCGAGGCGCTGCTCGGCTTCCAGGCCGCCCAATTGCCCGAGCGCTTCACGCACCTGGCCGGCCACCTGCAGGCGGGCGGCCTGCTCGGCGGCAGTGCTCCAGTCCAGCTCGGCTTGCGCAGCCTGTCCGGCCGTCGCA
>CAXDTK010000175.1:0-11256 GCA_963992225.1 uncultured Comamonadaceae bacterium
GCGGCGCCGTTCTCGAACACGAGGCCGGCCGAGTCGCTGACGACGAACACCTGGTAGCGGTCGGGCCGGTAGCTGGCCGGTGCGAAGATGGTCTCGCTGCGCGTGTAGCTCTGGCCGGCGGCCAGGCCGCCTTCGTGGGCGAAGCTGCCCAGCACCAGGTCGTCGCCGTTGCCGAGGATGTCGTCGACCGACAGCACCACCTTGTCGGTCCAGCTGCCGGTCAGGCCGGCGCCGGTGCCGGCGTTGCTGACCGTCCAGCCGACGGTCACGCGGGCCGGGTCGGCGATGACGCGCTGCGGCGCCGTGACCTTGCTGGTGACGAGGTCGGCATAGGGCGCCAGCGTGATGTCGATGGCGCGGGCCACCAGGTTGTCGGTCTCGGCGCCGGTCTCCTTGACGGTGTTCTGCGCGTCGGTCACCGCCACCAGGTACCAGCTGCCCTGCACGTCGACCGGCAGCGTCACGTCGAAGGTGACGCTGTAGCTGCCGCCGGCGGCCAGCGTGCGGCTGACGGGCCGCGCCTCCAGCAGCCGGGCGCCATTGCCCGCCGTGGGCGTCTGCGACAGGTACAGGCGGTCGGTCCAGTTGCCCGTCAGCAGGGCGCTGCCGGCCTGGGTGATGTTCAGCACCACCTGCACGGGCGCGCCCGAGGTGGCGGTGGCCGGCGCCTCCAGGCTGGCGGCTGCCAGGTTGACGTGGCGCAGCGCGGTCAGCTGCGCGGCCGCGGCCTGGTTGTTGGCCTCGCGCCCCGATTCGTAGACGCGGTGGCTGGCGTCGGTGACGACCAGGATGCGTGCCGTGTCGGTGTCGGCCCATTCAGGCAGCTGCACCTGCAGCGAGGCGTCGTAGTGCGCGCCCTGGGCCAGCGCCTCGTTGCGGGCGCGCGTGCCCAGCAGCGTCGCGCCGGCCAGCTGGCCGTTGGGGCTGATGTAGACGTAGTCGGTCCAGGGGCCCGGCGCGTCGGCCTCGCCGGCGTTGGTGACGCTCCAGGTCACGGTGGCGGTACTGCCGCTCAGGCCCTGGGCGGGCGCGACGACGTTGCCGGCCACCAGGTCGGCGGCCGGCGCGGGCGCGATGGCCAGCGCGGCGGGCGCCATGCCCAGGTTGTTGGCCAGGCGCTGGCCCTCGTAGACGCTGCCGTCCAGGTCGCTCCTGACCAGCACGAACCAGCTGCCGCTCAGGTCCTGCGGCAGCGTGACGGTCTGGCGCAGCGTGTAGGCGTCCTGCGGCGCCAGCGGGCCGCTGCGCGTCAGCGTCGCCAGCACCAGGTCGGCGGCGTCGATGACACCGTCCTGCGACAGCACCACGCGGTCCTTCCAGCTGCCGGTGGCGGCCAGGTCGCCCAGGTTGCGCACCCGCCAGGCGATCTCCACCTGCGTGCCGGCCACGGCCGCAGTGGGCGCGCTGACCACCTCCACGTGCAGGTCGGAGTAGGGCGCCACGACGGTGATGGGCGTCGCGGCCGAGGTGTTGTTGCTGCGCGTGTCGGGTTCGAGCACGGCGTTGCCGGCGTCGGTGCGGACGATCCAGTTCAGCGTGCCGTCGAACTGCAGCGGCAGCGTGACCTGGGCCGTGGCCGTGTAGGACGCGCCCGCGGCCAGCGGCCCGCTGCGGGTCACGCTGGCGCTGGCCCGGGTGTCGCTGTCGCCGTACACCGTGTTGGCGGACAGCTCCAGGCGGTCGACCCAGCTGCCGCTGGCCGGTGCGCTGCCGATGTTGGTGACCGTCCAGCTGACGGTCACGGTGTCGCCGCCGCGCGCGTTCGGCGGCGTGACCGGGGCGCCGACCGCCAGGTTGGGGTAGGCCCCCAGCGACGAGGTCGCGTCGATGCTGGCGGCGTTGTTGGTTTCGCCGGTGTTGGAGGGGTTGGCCTCGATCAGCGCGCTGTCGGCATCGCTGGTGACGGTGATGGTCAGGTTGCCGGCCCCGGCCACCCCGTCGGGCAGCGTGAACGTCAGCTGACGCTGGCGCTGGCCGCCGGCTTCGATGACGCCGTCGGCAACGGCGTCGTAGAGCACGACCTGGCTCAGCAGGGTCTGGTGGGTGGTGTGGTTGAACACCGTGACGCGCTCGGCAAAGCCGGTGCGGATGGCGGCATTGCCCTCGTTGTTCAGCGTCCAGCGCAGCGTCAGCGGGGCGCCGCTCTGCACCGGGCCGGGATCCAGCGCGAGGTCGCTGGGCCGCACGTCGGAGGCCGACTGGATGGTCAGGCTGGCCGTGTTGTTGGTCTCGCCCGTACCTTCGCCGTTGACCTCGGTCACCAGCCCGCCAGCGTCCGCGACCACGGTGATGGAGAAGCGGCCCTGGAAGTTGGTACCCGCCGGCCAGGGCAGCACGATGCTGCGGTTCAGGCCGTTGCGCGAGGCCAGCACGCTGCCGTCGTGCGTGACCGCGCCGCTGTAGACGACCTGGTTGGTGGACAGGTTGCGGATGACCACCGTCTCCTGCCACGGCCCGCTGGCGGCGCGGTCGCCGGCATTGCGGACGGACCAGCGCACCGTCACCTCGTCGCCGGGCTTCCAGTCGGCCTCGCCCGGCTGCACGTCCAGCTGCTCGACCAGCAGGTCGGCATAGGTCGGCAACGTGGCGGTGACCTGGGTGGTGGCGGTGTTGTTGCTCTCGGCCGTGCCACCGGGGTTGCGCTCGTCCAGCACGTTGTCCACGTCGGCCGTGATGGCCACGCGCAGCAGGCCGGCGCCACGGGCGCCTTCCGGCAGCATCAGCTGCACCGAGCGCGGCACCTGCGCGCCCGCGGCCAGCGGCCCCTGATTGCCGGCGTCGTAGGGCAGCAGCACGGTGGCCAGCACCTCGCCGGTGTCGACCCGGCTGACCACCACGCGGTCGCGCCAGCCGCTGCCGGTGGGCAGCGTGCCGTCGTTGCGGTCGGTCCAGGACACGGTCACGGCGGCGCCGGACTCGATGGCGCCCGAAGCGCCGCTGACCTGCAGGTCCTGCACGCTGAGGTCGGCCGCGGGCTGGTACTCCAGCCCGGTGATGCGCACCGGCGCCACCTCGGGCAGCGGCTGCACCAGCATGCGCACCGCGTTGGCGACGGTGGCGTTGTAGCGGCCCTCGATGGCCAGCGTGTAGGGGCCGGCCTCGCGCAGCGTCTGCACGTCGAGGTCGGCCAGGTTGTCGGCACGCGCCAGCAGGTTGCCGCCCGGGCCGTACAGGCGCCAGGCGCCGTTGACGTGGGTGCTCTGCTGGACGTCGAAGAAGAACTTGTCGCCCGCCGCGGCCGTGAAGCGGTAGAGCTGGGTCTCGGTGCCGCCGGCCAGCGTGGCCGTGATCGGCGTGCCGGGGGTCAGCGGCGTGGCGGCGGCCAGGTCCAGCAGGCGGAAGGCGAAGGCGCCGGTGTCGTCGCCGCTGGCATCGAGGGTCAGCGTGTAGCTGCCGGGCACCAGCCGCAGGCTGGGGTCGCCGCCGATGTCGGCCGCGTCGCTGCTGCGCAGGCTGCGCTGGTTGACGACCGTGCCCAGCGGGCCGGTCAGTGTCCAGTTGAAGTCGGCGTCGTTCAGCGTGTCCAGCAGCAGCTGCTTGCGCTCGTCGAGCGTGAAGCTGTAGCGCGCCTGCTGGCCGGTCTGCGTGAAGGTGCCGTCGATGCGGGCGCCCAGCGTCAGCGGCGCGGCGAGGTCGGTCACCTTCTGCACGTTGAAGCGGAAGGCGTTGCTGATGCCCGCCTGGTAGCGCCGGCCTTCGACGATCAGGGTCCAGGTGCCGGCCTGGTCGAGTTCGGTGGTGTCGACATCGCTGCCCAGGCCGGTGAACCAGCGCTGCTGGCCGTTGGGCCCGATCAGGCGCCAGCTGCTGTCGGTGCTGCCGGCCTGCTGGATGTCGAAGAAGAAGCGCTCGCCGGCGTCGGCCGTGAAGCGATAGACCTCGGTGCTGTTGCCCGGGCTGAGCGTGCCGGACTGCGGCGTGCCGGGGGTGAAGACGGTGCCCGCGGCCAGGTCCAGCAGGCGCAGGCCGTAGGCGCCGGTCGCGCTGCCGGCCACGCTGAGCGTGTAGGTGCCCGGCGTCAGCGTCATCACCGGGTTGGACGGATAGTCCCAGCTGCGCTGCTGGAAGTTCAGGCTGCCGAACTGGCCGCGGTCGCTGCTCAGCGTCCACTGCAGGTTGCCGTTGTCGGCCCGCGGGTCCATCACGACCTGCGTGGTCTGGGCGACGGTGAAGGTGTAGAGATCGCGCTGCCCGCCGGTGCTGCGGTTGCCGGTGACCAGCTGCCCGAGGGCGATGGCCTGCGGCGCGGCCGGCGTGGCGGTCACGCGGGCCCAGTCCACCGCCACTTCAGACGGGTGGGCCACGCCGCCCAGCGTGTTGTACTGGTACAGGCCGAAGCGCATGCCGTCGGCGAAGGCGTCGGTGGTCACGCCCAGGTCGCGGCTGGCGAGCTCGGCGCCGCTGTCGTCCAGCAGCACCGCGCGCAGGTTGCCGTTGGCCGGCGCCTCCAGGCGCAGCCGGTACCAGGTGTTGTCCGCGAAGGCGAAGGCCGGGTTGTTGTAGCCGGCGCCGCCGATGTTGTTGCTGCCGCTGCGGAACTGCCGGTTGCCGCTGGCATCGCTGAACAGGTTGACCCAGACGTTGCGGCCGCTGTTGGCGGCGCTGGCGATGGACAGGCCGATGAACTCGTCGGTGCTGACGCCGGGCGCCTGCACCAGCGTGTTGAAGCGCACCTCGTAGCGCACGCCCTGGCCGGCGACGTTGCCGACGCTGGCCAGCGAGTTGCTGCTCTGGTAGGTGGTCTGGCTGGTGCGCATGCGCATGACCGAGGCGCCGTCCAGCGTGCCAGCGGTCAGCGTCAGGCTGCTGCCCAGCTGGGACCAGTGGGCCCCGGGCAGGTCCGCGTCGATGCTGGCGTCGAAGCTGTCGTCGAGGCCGGCGATGCGCTCGGCCAGCGAGTTGCCCTGGCGCACGACCTGGAAGCTGGCGGAGTTGGGGTTGCTGTTGTTGCGGTAGCCCTCCAGCAGCAGCGTGTAGCTGCCCGGCTGCAGGTAGGTGCGGGCGGCGATGTCGGCGCCGAAGCCGCTGTTCCACAGCTGGTCGCCGCTGGGCGAGATCAGCCGCCAGCGCAGGCCGGCCGTGCTGGCGCTCAGCACGTCGAACATCAGCTGGTCGCCGGCGGTGACGTCGAAGCGGTAGGCCCGTGTGGCGTTGCCCGGCTCCAGCGTCAGGTGGACGGGCGTGTTCAGCGCAAGGGGCGTCGCGGCGGCGAGATCGACCAGCCGGAAGGCGAAGTCGCCCACGTCGTCGCCGGGCGCGTCGATGGTGAGCTTGTACTGGCCGGCGCGCAGGTCGTAGACCACGCGGCCGTTGTCGGACGGGCTGGCGAGGATGCCGTCGGTGCCGGACTTGTCGTTGGAGTCGCTGGACTGGAAGCTGCGCCCGTCCACCAGCTTGCCGTCGGGGCCGGTGAGGCTCCAGTTGAAGCCGATGTCGCTGAGCGTGTCGAACACGACGCGCTTGCCGGCGGCCAGGTCCAGCGTGTAGACCACCTGCTGGCCGGGCGTGGCGATGCGGCCGCGCACGGTGTCAGGCAGGCTGTCGAACAGGCCCGCGAGGCTGCCGTGGCGCGCCTGGCTGCTGCGGTCGGGCAGGGCGCTGCCGCTGGTCTGGTCGAGCGCGTAGTTCAGCAGCAGGCCGGCCGCGTCGGGTGCGGGCGGCGTGTTGAACGTGGCGGCGATGTCGGCATTGCTGCGCGCCAGGCCCCAGACCTGCACGTCGCGCATCTGGCCGCGGTAGATGCTGTAGTCGGCGGTGCGCTCCTGGCGCGCCTGCCCCAGGGTCAGCGGCGCGCTGGACGCCACCGCGTCGCCGCCGGACAAGGCCACGCTGGCCCGCTCCACGCCGTTGACGAGGATGCGCAGCCGCCCGGTGTCGCGGTCGATGACGCCCGCCACATGCTGCCACTGGCCCCACTGCACGACGCCGGCGGCGGTGGTGACGGCGCGGTTGCTGCCGTCCCCGGTGGACAGGTGCAGCGAGCCGTTGTTGTGCAGCCAGAGGCTGTAGGTGCGCTGGTTGCTGTTGCCATCACCCTTGTAGAACAGCGTGGTCCAGCTCGTCGGCGGCTGCTGCGGCGCGATCCAGGCCTGCAGCGTGACGTTGTGCGTCAGGTTCAGGGCCGGGTCGGCCGGCGCCTGCAGCCATTGCGTGCCGTCCAGCGCGAGGGCGGCGCCGTTCTGCCAGTTCGGGCCGAAGGGCTGGCCCTGGCCGATCACCAGCGGCGTCTGCACATGGCTGACCGGCCGCAGGTTGAAGCGGTAGCTGCTGGGCAGGTCGGTGTTGCCGCGCCGACCTTCCACCAGCACGGTGTATTCGCCCGCGACGGGCAGCGTGAAGGTGTCGACATCGTTGCCCAGGCCGGTGGCCCAGATCTCGGTGCCGTAAGGCGAAATGAGGCGCACGCGGCCGTCGGTCGTGCCGAAGGCCTGCGCGTCGAAGTAGTAGGTGGCGCCGGCCTGCGCCTGGAAGCGCCAGCCCTCGGTGCGGCTGCCGGGGGCCAGCGTGCCGGCGACGTCCGCGCCGGGTGTCATCGCCGGCAGCGCGGTCAGCGGCAGCAGCCGCAGCGCGTAGGCGGCGGTGTTGTCGCTGCTGGCGTCGAAGCTCAGCGTGTAGCTGCCGGCCAGCAGGTCCAGCACCGGGTAGGCATCGCTGGAGTCGGTGCCGTTCACGTTGCGGGTGATGTCCAGGCCACCGGGCCCGGTCAGGCGCCAGGAAACCACGCCGTAGGCGTTCAGCAGCGCATCGGCCAGCACGGTGGTGCGCTGGGCCAGCGTGAAGCTGTAGGTGTCGGTCTGGCCCGGGCGGGCCAGCGTGCCGGCGATGACGCCGTCCAGCCCGGCGAACGTGTTCACGGCCTGGGCCGCGGTGGCGGCCCCCAGCACGGGCGTGCTGCCGTCCGCGGCGATGCTGTCCAACGGCAGGTAGACCGACAGGCCGGCCTCGCTGCCGCTGAGCGGCGTGTTCATGCCGGCCAGCAGCTGCGCGCCACTGCGCGCGGTGGACCACAGGCGCACCTCGTCGATGAGGCCGTCGAACTGGAAGGCCGAGGTGTCGGTGAAGACCGCGTTGCCGACCTTGAGGGCACCGGCCGTGTCGATGGCTGGCGCCGCGCGCAAGGCGCCGCCGCTGCTCAGCGCCGTCTCGACGCCGTTGACGAACAGCCGGATGCGCGGCGTGGCGGCGCTGCGGTCGATGACCATGGCCACATGGGTCCAGGCATCGGCGGCCACCAGGCCGGCCACGCTGCGGGCGCTCTGCAGGTTGGTGGCATCGCGCGTGTCACCGTACAGCGAGCCGTCGGCGTTCAGCCACAGCGTGTAGGCGCGCTGGCTGCCGGCGTCTTCCTTGGCGACGATGGGCATCCACGAGCTGGAGAAGCGGCTGGGGTTGATCCAGGCCTCGACCGTGACGTCGTTGCGCAGGTCGGTGGCCGGGCCGTCGGGCACCTGCACCGAGTTGACGGCGTCGGCCAGCAGCGCCTGCCCCAGGCGGCCGGGCGCGGTCTGCGGCGTGATGCCCACCGAGCTGCCCAGCGTGATGGGCGTGACGACGCTCTGCTGCGGCACCAGCCGGAAGCTGAAGGCGTTCTGCCGCGGCGCGTTGCGCCGGCCTTCGACCAGCAGCGTGTAGGTGCCCGTGGTGGGCAGCGTGAAGGTGTCGACGTCGGTGTCGACACCGGTCACCCAAACCTGCTGACCGTGGGGCCCGACGAGGCGGTAGACGCCCTCGGCGCCGCCGCTGCCGAGGCGGTCGAAGAAGTACTTCTGTCCGGCCGTGGCCTGGAACTGGTAGGCCAGCGTCTGCGATGCCGGCGCCAGCGTGCCGCTGACCACGCTGCCCACCGGCAGCGCCGCGGCCTGGCCCAGGTCCAGCAGGCGCAGCGCGTAGGGCGAGGTGCCGTCGCCGTTGGCATCGAGCTTCAGCACGTAGTCGCCCGGCTGCAGCTGGTAGACGGGGAAGCCGTCGTTGGCATCCGTGCCCGACAGCCCTGCGCCGCCGACCAGGCCCTGCGGGCCGCTCAGGCTCCAGTTGACGATGCCGTAGCTGTAGGTCAGCGCATCCACCGCGATCCGGGTCGGCTGGGTCACGGTGAAGCGGTAGCGGTCGGTCTGGCCAGGGGTGGCCAGCGTGCCCTGCATGACGCCCGGCAGGCCGTCGAAGGCCTTGACGATGGGCAGCGTGAGCCCGCCCGGGACGCTGTCCACGACGCTGTTGCCGCTGCCCTCGTCCAGCCCCAGCCGCAGCACCAGGCCGGCCGGCGCGCCCGGCAGCGCCAGGCCGGCGTTGTCGGCGATCTGCTGCCCGGTGCGGGCCACGTTCCACAGGCGCACCTCGTCGATGGCACCGTCGAACGGGCTGTAGGCGCCATTGGTTTCGGCCGTCGCGCCGATGCGCAGCGGCGCCGTGCTGGCCACCGCGGGCAGCGCGCGCAGGTTGTCCTTCTGCGCGGCCAGCACGCCGTTGATGTAGAGGCGCAGCTGGCCGCTGCTGCGGTCGATGACGCCTGCCACATGGGCCCAGGCGCCCAGCTGGATGGAGCCGTTGGCGCTCGAGACGCCTTGCTCGCCGCTGCTGTCGGCGGTGGACAGGTAGAGGTAGCCGTTGTTGTTGAGCCAGAGCGAATAGCTGCGCTGGGCGCTCGTGTCGCTCTTGATCGCGATCGGCTGCCAGCTGTGGGGTGATCTCTGTTTCGGTGCAGGAACTGGGGTTAAGGCCTTAGGGTAAGCCCGCACAAACACTGCCCCCTTCTCAAGGTGGCCGCCGTGACCGGCGACGCCTTGCTGGACCTCAGCAATGGTTTGCGAGCAAGTGCAAGAGGCGCCGAATGCCGCAGCTGTCAGCTCGGCTCCCTCCAAATAGTCCGCTTGTACTCCGGTCTGGCGGAGATTAGCCCCGCTTCCCTGATGAGCCTCGCCACGTCCTCCTGGCTCAGCTGGATACGGCGCTCAAGGAAGAGCCTGGGTTCGGGAGCTCTGCGGAAGAACGCTGGCCAAGGCGCCTTGTCCTGGAGCCAGGAAACGTCGAACTGCTCCGTCCAGACTCGATCGCGCGTCGGCGTCACGGTCAGCACGCCAGCCAGGCAGTGGGCCAGCTCCCGCAGCGGTCCCGGCAGCAAATGCCACATGACGCGTGTCAGGGCCGCGTTTTCGCCACCGAGCGTGCCGGGCATGTTCTCGTCAAGCGTGATGAGGCACCAATACCGACAGTCCGCCGGACGATGAGCGAACTCCGGCACGACGTGCCAATACGCCATGCCAGCGCCGCCCTGGCGCGTGTCGATTGCGATCGGCGACCACCCCGAGGCCGTCAGTCTTGCGGAGTCGGCGACCGTCGCTGAGTTCGCATGCCACGGCTCCCATCGTCCGGTGCTCGCGTCGAAGACTTCCACGTGCTCCAGCAGCACCCCGCCGACATGGAAATTGTTGCTGTCCTCTTCGACGCCGCCCACCTTCCAGATCAACTCGGCTCGGCCGGCCAGGTGATCGTCCTCAGCGAAGGTCCATCCCTCAAGGGACCGATGGACGATGCTGCGAGGTACCCTCATCAAGACCATCGGATGCTGCGATGCCCGAGTGCGCCAGTCCTGAAGGCCATCCTTGAAGGTGCGCCAGAAGGACAGGCGGTAGATGGCCTGGTGGGGAGCGCGTCGCTCATCAGCGGCGAGCAGCTCAACGTGCGGATGCCGGTCGCCGGTGTCCCAGCGTCTAGGCCGCAGCAGCGTGTCTCGCCGGATGGTGCGTACTCCCATCAACGAATCGACCCTGTAGAAGAAGTCGTCGGGCTGTTCGGCGGTATCGACGTCTTGAATCTGGCGCCAGAACTGAGCTTCGGCGTTGGTCCTCATGTCCTAACTCCCATGACCAAGTGAGTCCCCCGGGGGGCGTCCGAATGACGCCGTGGCGACGATAACGCCGCCTGCATCGCTTCGGACCACGGGCATCACGATGTGCGAGGACCGCTCGGCAAATACCCCGCGTCGTTCTCGGTGCAAAAACTGGGGTTAAGGCGGCGCAGCCTCTAAGTAAATCAACGACTTACGAAATTCTCTAGAAACCGGCCGCGTCGTTTTGCGTGCAAAACATGGGGTTAAGGTCACCAGCGATGGGGTGTCAGCCGGTCGACGCGGCCTTGCCTTTGGACTTGTTCGCCGGCGGCTGCCCGATGCGTTCCAGCACGTCCTTCACGACGTCGGCTTGCGTCTGGGCGGCTGCCTCGGCGGCCGCCAGCAGCCGCTCGAGCTCGCCGTTTCGGCGCTCCAGCGCCTCGGCCCTTGATTGGAGGGTTTCGTACTGCTGCACGGCTTGAAGGGCTTGGGCGCGCAGGTCTTCAACGAGCTGATTTTGGACCGCCAGGCGCTCGCCGGCCGTCTTCAGGTCACGGAGTTGCTCATCGAGCTGCCGGCGCTCGGCACGCGCAGCTGTGAGCAGCGCAAGCGCGTCCACCTTTTCCTGTAGTGACGTGCGAAGTTCGCCCTGTTTGCTGGCCAGCGCTTCAGTCGCCGTCGCCACCTCTCGCTGCAGGTACTGCAACTGCTGCTCGTGTTGACGTGCTTCGCGATCCCGCTGCTCCTTCGATGCCGCCCGGAAGTGTTCGAGCGCCTGGTGGGCGTGCTCGTGTTGCTTGCCGAGTTCCGCGGCATGGGCCTTGGCGGCTGCAAGCTGTTCCTGCAGCGCGGCCACCTGCGTCGTCAACTGTCCCGTCGTCTGAGCGTGCTCAAGGCGGAGGGCATCCAGCTCGCCCTGGACGCGCAGCCCCGCCGCCTTGGCGTCAGCCGCCTCAACTTGTCGCGCTTCAGCCTGGCGCAGTGAGGCCTGCGACTCGGCCAGCGCTTTGTCACGCGCCTCCGTAAGGCGCTTGACCTCCGCCGCATGCCCTTCCTTCAGCACGTCAAAGCGCTCTTGTGATTCGAGCTCGAGACGCGCCGCCAGGTTGCTCACCAATGCCTGCAGCTGCTCGCTGACGGTGGTCCGTGGTGCCTGGCTACCCCCGCCACCTTCGTCGTCCTCGATTTCCTTGACCAGGCGGGAGATCGTGCTTTTTGAGCCGGTGTTACCGAGGTGAATGCGGATGGCATCAATGGACGGGTGGTGCCCGGCCTTCAACAACGCCAGTCTCGCCGCCTGCACTTCGCGCTTCGTGATGCCTGATCTTGCCATGCCTGCCACCAATTACGTATGTGGTACGTAACGCCAGTATTACGTAACTGTCTCTTATACACATCTGACGCAGCCGACGAAGGCTTAGGTGTAGATC
>CAXDTK010000176.1:0-11245 GCA_963992225.1 uncultured Comamonadaceae bacterium
ACCTAAGCCTTCGTCGGCAGCGTCAGATGTGTATAAGAGACAGATCCAGCCCCGCCCATGAACACCCAAGCCGTCCGCGACTACCTGCTAGCCCTGCAACAGCGCATCGTCACCGCGCTGGAGGCGGCCGATGGCAACCCCTTCCTGAGCGACGGCTGGACCCGCGAGCCCGGCGGCCGGCTGGAGGGCGACGGCCTGTCGCGCCTGATCGAGGGCGGCGCCGTGTTCGAGCGCGGCGGCGTCAACTTCTCGCACGTGAAGGGCCGCGTGCTGCCGCCCTCCGCCACCCAGCACCGGCCCGAGCTGGCCGGTGCGCCGTTCGAGGCCATGGGCGTGTCGCTGGTGATCCACCCGCACAACCCCTTCGTGCCGACCGTGCACATGAACGTGCGCATGTTCGCGGCCCTGCCGGCCAGCGGCCCGGCCGTGACCTGGTTCGGTGGCGGCATGGACCTGACGCCTTACTACGGCTATGAGCGCGACGCGCAGCACTTCCATCGCACCTGCCGCGACGCGCTGCAGCCGCATGGGCCGGCGCTCTACCCCAAATACAAGAACTGGTGCGACGAGTACTTCTTCCTCAAGCACCGCCAGGAGCCGCGCGGCATCGGCGGCATCTTCTTCGACGACGTCGCCGACCTGGGCTTCGACGGCGGCTTCGCGCTGATCCGCTCGGTGGGCGACGCCTTCCTGGACGCCTACCTGCCCATCGTGCAGCGGCGCCAGGGCTATGCCTACGGCGAACGCGAGCGCGACTTCCAGGCCTACCGGCGCGGCCGCTATGTGGAGTTCAACCTGGTCTGGGACCGCGGCACGCTGTTCGGCCTGCAGTCCGGTGGCCGCACCGAATCCATCCTGATGTCCATGCCGCCGCAGGTGACCTGGCGCTACGACTGGGCCCCCGAGCCGGGCACGCCCGAGGCGCGGCTGTACAGCGACTTCCTGCGCCCGCGCGACTGGGCGGACGAAACCCCCACGGCGCTGTGGCTTTGAAGCTCGCGATCTTCGGCGGCAGCTTCGACCCGCCCCATCTCGGCCACCTGGCCTTCGCGCGCTTCGCGCTGCAGGCGCTGGCGCCCGACCGGCTGCTGTGGCTGCCGGCCGGCCGCCAATGGCAGAAGCCCGACCAGGTGATGGCCGCGCCCGAGCACCGCGCCGCGATGCTGCGCCTGATGGCCGCGGGCGAGCCGCGCTTCGCGGTGGACGAGCGCGAACTGCACCGCCGCGGCCCCAGCTTCACGGCCGACACGCTGCGCGAGTTCGCCGCCGAGCATCCGGGCGCCGAGCTGATGTTCCTCATCGGCCAGGACCAGTACACCCGGCTGCCGACCTGGTACCGCGTCGAGACCGTCATCGAGCTGGCCACACTGGTGGTGGTGCCGCGGGCCGGCGAGTCCGTGGTCACGCCGCCGGGCCTCGGGCCGCATCGCCTGCAGGTGCTGATGCTGCCGCCCCATCCTCTCTCCTCCACCGCCGTCCGCGAAGCCGCGGGCCGTGGTGAAGACATCAGCCCCATGGTGGGCGCCGAGGTCGCGAGCTATATTGCCTCGCACCGCCTTTACGAAAAGAAGCCCTGAATGGACATTCGCAAGCTGCAACGAGCCATCGTCGATGGTCTCGAGGACGTCAAGGCCCAGAACATCGTCGTGTTCAACACCGAGCATCTGTCGCCGCTGTTCGAGCGCGTCATCATCGCCTCCGGCACCAGCAACCGGCAGACCAAGGCGCTGGCCTCCAGCGTGCGCGAGACCGTCAAGGGCCGCGGCATGCAGGTCATGCGCACCGAGGGCGAGGACAACGGCGAGTGGATCATCGTGGACTGCGGCGCCGCCGTCGTGCACGTGATGCAGCCGGCCATCCGCGACTACTACCACCTGGAAGAGATCTGGGGCGACAAGCCGGTCAAGCTCAAGCTCGGCAGTGGCGAGGTCAAGCTGGTGAAGGCCGAGGAGCCGGCACCCGCCAGGAAGGCGGCGCCCGCGAAGAAGACCGGCAAGGCCGCCCCGGCCAAGCCTGTGGCGCCGGCCAAGAAGGCGCCGGCCGCCAAGAAGGCCGCACCGGCCAAGAAGGGCGTGAGCCGCTTGGTGGGCGCCAAGACGCCGGCCGCCAAGACCATCAAGGTCGGCGCGGCCAAGCCGGCCGCCAAGCCTGCTGCGAAGAAGGCCGCCGCGGCCAAGCCCGCGCCGGCCCGCAAGGCGCCGGCCAAGACGGCTGCCAGGCCCGCGGGCAAGCAGGCCGCCGCCAAGGCCGCACCGGCCCGCAAGGCACCGGCCAAGAAGGCCGCCGCGAAGAAGGGCTGATGCGGCTGTTCCTGGTCGCCGTGGGCCAGCGCCAGCCGGCCTGGGCCGACACCGCCTTCGAGGACTTCGCCAAGCGCTTTCCGCCCGAGCTGAAGCTGGAGCTCAAGGCCGTCAAGGCCGAGACGCGCGGCAGCAAGACGGCCGAGCAGCTGATGGCTGCCGAGGCGGCGCGCATCGAGGCGGCCTTGCCCAAGGGGGTGCGTCGCATCATCCTCGACGAGCGCGGTGAGCGTCGCACCACCGTGCAGCTGGCCGACCGGCTGAAGGCCTGGATGGGCGAGGGCCGCGACGCCGCGCTCCTCATCGGCGGGCCGGACGGGCTGCATCCCGACCTCAAGGCCACCGCCGACGAGACGCTGCGCCTGTCCGACCTGACCCTGCCGCATGCCTTCGCGCGCGTGCTGCTGGCCGAGGGCCTGTACCGCGCCTGGACGGTCACCACCGGCCACCCCTACCACCGTGAGTGACCGTTGAGCAAGCGCATCTATCTCGCGTCGCAAAGCCCGCGCCGGCGCCAGCTGCTGGCGCAGATCGGCGTGGCGCACGAGCTGTTGCTGCCGGGCGCCGACGAAGACGCCGAGGCGCTGGAGGCGGTGCAGCCCGGCGAGCTGCCCGAGGCATACTGCGCCCGCGTGACAGCCGCCAAGCTCGACGCGGCGCTGGCCCGCCTGGCCGCGCGCGGCCTGCCGCCGGCGCCGGTGCTGTGCGCCGACACCACCGTCGCGGTGGACGACCTCATCCTCGGCAAGCCGGCCGACGCGGCCGATGCGCGCCGCATCCTGGGCCTGCTGTCGGGTCGCGGCCACCGCGTCATCACGGCGGTCGCGGTGGCGGACGGCGGGCACCGCGCGGCAGCGCTGAACGTCTCCGAGGTCGAGTTCGCGCCGTTGACTGCCGTGCAGATCGAGCGTTATGTCGCCAGCCGGGAGCCGTTCGGCAAGGCGGGCGCCTACGCCATCCAGAGCCAGGCGGCGGCCTGGATCGTGAAGATTGCCGGCAGCTACTCGGGCATCATGGGGTTGCCCCTCTTCGAGACCGCCCGGCTGCTCGAAGAATTCGGGTTCGAGTTCTGACCCCGGCGCGCCGCGGCGTGCCGGGGTCAGCATTCAAAGGTTCGCCATGGAAGACATCCTGATCAACTGGTCACCGCAGGAGACGCGGGTGGCCGTGGTCGAGAACGGCGCCGTGCAGGAGCTGCACATCGAGCGCACGCTGGAGCGGGGCCTGGTGGGCAACGTCTACCTCGGCAAGGTGGTGCGCGTGCTGCCGGGCATGCAGTCGGCCTTCATCGACATCGGCCTGGAGCGCGCCGCCTTCCTGCATGTGGCCGACCTGCACAGCGCCTCGCAGTTCGGCCACGGCCGGCACCAGAGCGCGCACGGCCCCGAGCTGCCGCCCACGCCCATCGAGCGGCTGGTGTTCGAGGGGCAGCCGCTGACCGTGCAGGTCATCAAGGACCCGATCGGCACCAAGGGCGCGCGGCTGTCCAGCCAGATCAGCATCGCCGGGCGCATGCTGGTCTACCTGCCGCAGGACGAGCACATCGGCATCAGCCAGAAGATCGGCTCGCCCGAGGCGCGCGAGGCGCTGCGCACGCGCATGCAGGCGCTGGTGGGCCGCAAGGAGGACGGTGGCGGAGGCGGCTTCATCCTGCGCACCAATGCCGAGGACGCCAGCGACGACGAGCTGGCCGCCGACATCGCCTACCTGCGCAAGACCTGGCAGCAGATCCGCGCCAAGGCGCTCACCACGCCGCCGGCCAGCCTGCTGCACCAGGACCTCAGCCTGGTCGAGCGCGTGCTGCGCGACCTGACCAGCGAGCGCACCGGCGCCATCCGCATCGATTCGCGCATGCAGTACGACGTGCTGCGCCAGTTCGGCGAGACCTTCATGCCGGCCGCGACCGCCAAGCTGGAGCATTACCGCGGCGAGCGGCCCATCTTCGACCTGTGCAACGTCGATGCCGAGATCGCCCGCGCGCTGGCGCGCAAGGTGGAGCTGAAGTCCGGCGGCTCGCTGGTGTTCGACCAAACCGAGGCGATGACCACCATCGACGTCAACACCGGTGGCTTCGTCGGCGCCAAGAACTTCGACGACACCATCTTCAAGACCAACCTGGAGGCGGCCGGTGCGATCGCCCGCCAGCTGCGCCTGCGCAACCTGGGCGGCATCATCATCGTGGACTTCATCGACATGACGCGCGACGAGCACCGCGTCGCGGTGCTGGCCGAGTTCAGGAAGCAGCTCAGCCGCGACCGCACCAAGGTCACCGTCGGCGGCTTCACGCAGCTGGGCCTGGTGGAGATGACGCGCAAGCGCACCCGCGAGTCGCTGTCGCGCATGCTGTGCGAACCCTGCCCGACCTGCGAGGGCCGCGGCCAGGTCAAGACCGCGCGCTCGGTCTGCTACGACATCCTGCGCGAGATCCTGCGCGAGGCGCGGCAGTTCTCGCCGCGCGAGTTCCGCGTCGTCGCGGCGGCCAACGTCGTGGAGATGCTGCTGGACGAGGAAAGCGCCCACCTGGCGGGCCTGTCCGACTTCATCGGCAAGCCCATCTCGCTGACCGCCGAGCCGACCAACCAGACCGAGCATTACGACATCGTGCTGCTCTGACCTGCGGCGAGCCACGCAAGAAGGGGCGCCCCGCGCGTGACGAGGCCTTGTCTGACGTTACAGATGACGCGGCTGCGGCAGAATCGCGCGCCATGCTCGAACCCCTCGCGAACGTCTCCCGTCGCCGCAGCCTTGCGGCCCTGGCCGCGCTTGGCGCCGGCCCGGCGCTGGCCCAGTTGCGCATCGACATCGCCGGCGTCGGCGGCAGCCGCGTGCCGGTGGCCATCGTCGACTTCCGCGACGAATCCCGCTCGCCGCAGCCCATCGCGGCCATCGTGCGCGCCGACCTGGAGCGCAGTGGCCAGTTCCGCAGCGTCGACGCACCGGCCGGCCTGAACGAGAGCAGCCTGCCGGTCTGGGCCGACTGGCGGGCCCGCCAGGCCGATGCGCTGGCCGCCGGCTCGGTCAGCCGCCTGGCCGATGGCCGGCTGGACATCCGCTTCAAGCTGTGGGACGTCGTCAAGGGCACCGAGCTCGGGGGCGAGGCCCATGCGGTGCTGCCCGACGACGCCCGTCTGGAGGCGCACCGCATCGCCGACACCATCTACCAGAAGCTCACCGGCGAGCGCGGCGTGTTCGCCACGCGCATGGCCTATGTCACCAAGGCCGGCCGCCGCTATAGCCTGGTCGTGGCGGACGCGGACGGCGAGGGCGCCAAGGTGGCGCTGACCAGCCCCGAGCCCATCATCTCGCCCGCCTGGGCGCCCAACGGCCGCGAGCTGGCCTATGTGAGCTTCGAGAGCGGCAAGGCCACCGTGCGCGTCCAGGACATCCAGACCGGTGGCCGCCGCGTGCTGGCCGACTTCAAGGGCACCAACAGCGCGCCGGCCTGGTCGCCCGACGGGCAGCAACTGGTGCTGAGCCTGTCGCGCGAGGGCGGCACGCAGCTGTTCGTCATCAACCGTGACGGCTCCGGCCTGCGCCGCCTCACGAAAAGCGGCGCCATCGACACCGAGGCCTGCTATGCGCCGGACGGCAGCCGCGTCTACTTCGTCAGCGACCGCGGCGGCGGCCCGCAGATTTACCGCATGCCGGCCTCGGGCGGCACGGCCGAGCGCGTCACCTTCGGCGGCGGCTACAACATCAGCCCGGCCATCAGCCCCGACGGCCGCACGCTGGCCTACATCACCCGCACCGGCGGGGCCTTCCGGCTGAGCGTGATGGACCTGGCCAGCGGCCAGGCCCAGCAGATCAGCGAGGCCAGCGACGACGAAAGCCCGTCGTTCGCGCCCAACGGCAAGCTCATCGTCTACGCCAGCCGCGCGGGCGGCAAGGAGGTGCTGATGACGACGACACTGGACGGCAAGATCAAGACGCCGCTGCTGGTCACATTGGCTGAGGTTCGCGAGCCCACCTGGGGACCGTTTACCCGCCCGTAACTTGACATGGCAGCCCTTGTTGGACAATGAGCTGTCTGCACGCTTGCGCGCAGCCGTCACTTTTCCCGCCTTTCGTCCGTTGTGGAGATTATTCGAATGAAACCGATCCGCTTTGCTCTTCCCCTGATCGCCGCCGCCGTCCTGGCGGGCTGCAGCTCCGCCGTCAAGCTGGACGAGCCGGCGCCGGTCGAGACCCGCACGCCGACCGCGCAGACCGGCACCGCCGGCCAGGGCAACACCGCGCCCATGCCCGAGAGCAAGGTCGCCACCGTGGACCTGAACGCCCAGTACACCGAGCAGGTGCGTGACAAGCGCGTCGTCTACTTCGACTTCGACAGCGACGTCGTCAAGGAAGAGTACCGCCCGCTGGTCGACCTGCATGCCAAGCGCCTGAACAACAACAAGCGCCAGGCCCTGATGCTGGAAGGCCACACCGACGAGCGCGGTGGCCGCGAGTACAACCTGGCCCTCGGCCAGCGCCGCGCCGAGGCCGTGGCCAAGTCGCTGACGCTGCTGGGCGTCGCCGGCACCCAGGTCGAGGCCGTCAGCTTCGGCAAGGAGCGCCCGGCTGCCCAGGGCAGCACCGAGGAAGCCTGGGCCAAGAACCGTCGCGTCGAGCTGAAGGACAAGTGAGCGTGATGCGCGTTCTGCGACTGACGCTGGTGGCCCTGGCCGCCAGTGCGGCCCTGGCTCAGCCGGCGCATGCTGGCCTGTTCGAGGACGACGAGGCCCGCAAGGCCATCCTCGACCTGCGCAACAAGGTGCAGGCCAACGAGGAGGCGGCCAACAAGCGCGCCGAGCAGCTCAACGCGCTGATCCAGGAGCAGCTCCAGCCGCTGCGCCGCAGCATGCTGGACCTGAACAGCCAGATCGACGCGTTGCGCGCCGAGGTGGCCAAGCTGCGCGGTGCCAACGAGCAGCTGGCCCGCGACCTGGCCGACACGCAGCGCAAGGTCACCGACCAGTCGCAGTCGCTGGAGGCGCGCCTCAAGCCCCTGGAGCCCCAGAAGGTCAGCCTCGACGGGCGCGAGTTCCAGGTCAACCCGGACGAGCGCAACCAGTACGAGGCCGCCATCGGCCTGGTGCGCCGCGGCGAGTTCGCCGACGCCGTCGGGGCGCTCAACGCCTTCCTGCGCCGCTACCCGGCCAGCGGCTACACCGATTCGGTGCGCTTCTGGCTCGGCAATGCGCAGTACGGCAAGCGCGACTACAAGGACGCGATCGCCACCTTCAGGGCCTTCATCGCCGGCAACCCCGACCATCCGCGCGCCGGCGAAGCCCTGCTCGCGCTGGCCAATTGCCAGATCGAGCTGAAGGACAACAAGGGCGCGCGCCGCAGCCTGGACGAGCTCATCAAGGCCCATCCTGGCACCGAGGCCGCCCAGGCCGGCAAAGAGCGCCTCGCCGCCCTGAGGTGACGGTGGTGGCGCTGCTCTCGCTCGCGGCCCCCGGTGGGGGCGGCGGGCCGGCCCGCCGCGCGCTGTGGTGATGGCCGACCTGCTCGACCCCGATCTGGAGCGCCGCTTCGGCGGCTTGCGCCGCCTGCATGGCGACGCCGCCTACCAGCGCCTGCGCAACGCCCGCTTCGCCGTGGTGGGGCTGGGGGGCGTCGGCTCCTGGGCCGTCGAGGCGCTGGCCCGCAGCGGCGTGGCGGCGCTGACCCTGATCGATCTCGATCAGGTCTCCGAATCCAACATCAACCGCCAGATCCAGGCGCTCGGCTCGACTGTCGGCATGGCCAAGGCCGAGGCGCTGCGGCTGCGCATCGCCGACATCCACCCCGGCTGCGCGGTGCAGGTCATCGAGGAATTCGTCGAGCCCGACAACTGGCCGGCCCTGATCGGCGGCGCGACGTTCGATGGCCTGCTGGACTGTTGCGACCAGGTCCGTGCCAAGGCGACGCTGGCGGCCTGGGCGCGCGGGCTGCGCCTGCCCTTCGTCACCGTGGGCGCGGCCGGCGGCAAGCGCGAGCCGCATCGCGTGCAGATCGACGACCTCAGCGCCACGACGCACGACCCGCTGCTGGCGTCGCTGCGCCAGCGCCTGCGCAAGCACCACGGTGCGCCGCGCGCCGGCCGTATGGACGTCGCCTGCGTCTACTCGCGCGAGCCGGTGCAGTTGCCCCAACCGGCCGGGGAGGCGGCCTGCGAGGTCGACGGCAGCCTGAACTGCCAGGGTTATGGTTCCAGCGTCGCGGTCACGGCCACCTTCGGCCTGTGCGCGGCGGCCGAGTTGCAGCGCCTGCATCTGGCCCGTTCATCATTGTGACGACGAATCGATGAAAATTATTGCGGCGGCCCCAAAAACCTGCCTATAATGGCAGGCTCTGCTGGACGCGGGATGTTAGCTCAGTCGGTAGAGCAGCGGACTTTTAATCCGTTGGTCGCAGGTTCGAATCCTGCACATCCCACCAAACATTGCAGCGGTAATTCGACGGAATGACGCTACAATCTTGGACTCAGCGTGACTGGTTCAACCTGAATCAGGGCTCTTAGCTCAGTTGGTAGAGCAGCGGACTCTTAATCCGTTGGTCGTAGGTTCGAATCCTACAGGGCCCACCAAAAATTTCCTTTTGAAACAAGCACTTAGCGCACAGGCGGCCTAAGTGTTTTTTTCATGTCTGGGCGTCTGTAGGCGCCGGTGTATGCGCGGCGCGACAAAAGTGCGGCTCAGGTCGGCATCTGAACGCGACTACTCGGACGAGTCTGGACCGCCAGCTGCGCCCAGCGGAGGGGCGCCCGCTAGGTTGGCTAGCGTCTGCAGACCGTTGAGCCCACCCGGTCTGGGGCCAGCCCGCATTTCGCCGAGTTCGTATTTCATCCGGCGCTGCGCGTTCTTGAGATCGCCCAGGATGAGATCCATCAACAGACAGGCGGCGCACCACCAAATCCGCTCTCTGAGCTCCGCTGCGAAGTCCTCAACGGACTGCTGTAGGCCTTGGTGGCGGCATCGAAGCTGAACCAGCGTTCGGGCTTGGCGGTGCTCAGGCCGGCGCCGCTGAGGGTGCACGGCACCTTCCCCCATTTCTGGCGCTTTTCGTCCCATTCGGCGCGCCAGGGTGCCCAGCGCTTGAGCTTGCGCAGCTCGGGCGGGATGCCCTCCAGGCGCGGCAACAGCAGGCCGTGCGGCTTATCCGCTGGTGCGGGGCTATCGTTGCTCGCGTCGGTCTTGGTTTGTGTCCCTGCAGTTGCCGCTGCCGGGGCATCGTCTTTTCGGGGTGGGCTCTGCTGTTCCAGCTCGGCCAGCGAAGCGTTCAGCTGATCAAGTGCGGTCATGTGGTTCTTTCAGGATGGCCCAGCACACCAGGCGCATCGCGCGCTGGCCGGGCTCTTCGTTGTTCAGTGGTGGTAGGGCCAGCGACTCGAGCGTCGGCGCTGGGTGCGGCACCCATTCATCGGCCTCGGATGTGAGCTGCGCGGTCATGGCAGGCGCTTGATGCGCGCGTAGGCCTGGCCGCGAATGCGGCCGGTGCAGATGTCGCGAACGGTGCTCTTGCCGATGCCGCCGGGCACGTCGTCGAACTTGCGGGCGATGGCTCCGTAGCTCATGCCGGCCTCGCGCAGCTCGTGGATAAGGTCCACCTCGGCGTCGGTGAGCTTGGCGCGCTGGTGCCCCTCGCCGATGCGGCGTCCGCGCTCGTTGACCCAGCAGGCGCGCGGCATGGTCAGCGCCCATGCAGGTGTGCCACCAGGGCCTCGAGGTCGTCGAGGTGCCTGATCTCCATCGCCTTCAGGCCATTCACGACGAAGAGCCGCGGCGGGCCGTCCCGCGCGTCGGTGCGCACCAGCTGCATGCCGGCGAGGGCGACACGGGCCTGCAGGGATCGGAAGGCCTTCTCACCTGGGGCTTCTTCCTTCGCTGCGTCGATGACCTTCTCGGCGGCGTTCAGCGCCTTCAGGCCGGCGATCACTTCAGGCAGTCGGTTCTCGTGCTGCGGAATGGGCGTGCGCGGGTCCCAGAGGGCCTGCAACTCCTTCAGGGCGCAGGGGCGGCCGCTCATTGCTTGCCCTTCGCGCGACGCTGGGTGCCGCCTTCTTCGAGCTGTGCGAGGGTTTCGCGCACGCGGTTGACGTCGTAGCGCACGGCGCTGCCGAGCTTGAAGAATGGGATGCGGCGCTGCCGCTGGCGGTCCTTGCGGAGGGTGTGAACGGAGAGGCCGAGGGCTTCGGCCATTTCGTGCTCCGTCAGGGCGAGCTTGGGAACGGCGGTGGGTGTGCCTGCAGTGGGCATGGCGAACTCCTTGGAGTCGCCACCGCGCCTAACCCAACCCCGTGGGCCCTGCATCCGCGTTGATCAAGGCAATACCGACGGGCCTAATTTGCGGTGGCCGGATCGTCGTCAGGAGTCGCCTTGCGCGCCCGCTTTGCCCTACGGGTCGGGTGTGGCGCCATAAGCGCCTTGCGAAATATTGTCAGCGAGAGTCCAACGAAAGCGCAATACATACCGTGCGCATAACGCGTTCACGCGTTCTCTGCCGCGCTGTCCTCAATGAAATCGGCCACCGTCTGCCACGCACGCCGCAGCTGGGCCTCGCTCTTGCCGACGTAGTGCGCGCCGGTCACGTCACCCCCGCCGTCGGCGTGGTTCAGCATGCGCTTCAGCGCGTAGCCGCTCACCAGCTCCTCGGCCACGCTGGCGAAGGTGTGCCGCAGCTTGTGCGGCGTAATCCCCGTCACCTCGGCCTCGTCGTTGATGGCCTCCAGCATGCGGCCTGGGTCGGACACATCGAACACCTTGGCCTTGGGCTTCTTGCCGGTGCAGTGCAGAGCAAGGATGGCGGCGGCCTGGGTGGACAGTGCGATGACGTGATCGCGCCGGTTCTTTGTGTCCAGCAGCGTGACGCGGCCGCCAGCCAGGTCGACGTGCTCCACCAGCAGGCCCTCCTCGTGCTCAGATCCGAACACCTCTGTCTCTTATACACATCTCCGAGCCCACGAGACGGACTCCTATCTC
>CAXDTK010000177.1:0-11192 GCA_963992225.1 uncultured Comamonadaceae bacterium
GCCTACCGCAACGCCGCGACGCATCGCCCCGCCGACCGGGGCCCGCCCCGTTCCATCACCACGACCCCCATCCCCGGCCGCGCTGCCGCGCGCCCCAGCCCGCTTCCATGAACACCATCGATCCGGCGGCCCTCGCTGCCAGCTTTCCGCCCGACTTCCGCTGGGGCGTTGCCACCAGCGCCGCCCAGATCGAGGGAGCCGCCTTCGACGACGGCAAGGGCGCGTCCATCTGGGACCATTTCTGCCGCCAGCCCGGCCGCATCAACGATGGCTCCAACATCGATGTCGCCTGCGACCACTACCACCGCTACCGCGACGACGTCGCGCTGATGCGGGGCCTGGGGCTGGACTGCTACCGCTTCAGCTTCTCGTGGCCGCGTGTGCAGCCGCTGGGGCAGGGCGCCTGGAACGAGGCCGGCTTCGCCTTCTACGACCGCCTCATCGATACGCTGCTGGGCGCCGGCCTGCAGCCGCACGGCACGCTCTATCACTGGGACCTGCCGCAGGCGCTGGACGAAGGCATCGGCGGCTGGCTGTCGCGCGACATCGTGCCGCGCTTCGCCGACTACGCGGCCGAGGTGGCGCGCCGTTTCGGCGACCGCCTGGCCGGCATCGCGACGCACAACGAGCCCTGGTGCACGGCCACGCTGGGCTACGAGACCGGCCAGTTCGCCCCCGGCCACCGCAGCCGCGCCGAAAGCCTGCAGGTCGCCCACCACCTGCTGCTGTCGCACGGGGACGCCATCGCCGCGATGCGCGCGGTCACGCGGGCCCCGCTGGGCATCGTGCTCAACCACACGCCGGCGTTTCCCGCCATGCCGACCGAGGCCGATCGCCGCGCCGCCCGCATCGACGACGGGCTGAACGTGCGCTGGTACATGGACCCCATCTTCCGCGGCAGCTACCCGACCGATGCGCTGGCCTTCGTCGGGGCCGACGCGCCCCGCGTCGAAGCCGGCGACCTGGCGCGCATCCGCCAGCCGCTGGACTTCCTGGGCTTGAACTTCTACACCCGCAGCCTGGTCGGCGCCGACGGCCAGCCCGTCAGGGGCCCCGGCGCGCAGGGCTTCACCGACATGGGCTGGGAGATCGTGCCCGAGGTCTTCACCCAGCACCTGGTGCGGCTGGCGCGCGAGTACTCGCCGCCGCCCATGTTCATCACCGAGAACGGCATGGCGAATGCCGATCGCGTCGTCGGCGGCGACGAGCCCCGCGTCCCGGACCAGGAACGCATCGCCTACCTGTCCGCCCACCTGCAGGCGCTGGCCGCCGCCATCCGACTCGGGGCCGACGTGCGCGGCTATTTCTACTGGAGCCTGCTGGACAACTTCGAGTGGAACTCGGGCTATGCCAAGCGCTTCGGCCTGGTCCACGTGGACTACGGCACGCAGCAGCGACTGCTCAAGGACAGCGCCCATTGGTACGCCGACTTCATCGCCCGCCATCGCGCGAAGCGCTGATCGGCGGGGCCGCCTCGGCCCGGGGTTGTCGCGGCGCGTCGCGGCGCCCTGCTCGACACCCGGGATGCCGCGCGGGCATTCCTTCGCGTTTGCCCGGAGAAAGGTAGGTCATTTCGGTCACGATCAGGCAGTAAGCTCCGCGCTATGCCGAAAGGCGGGATTTTTCCCGCAGCACCCCAGGTGCTTTCGGCTTATTTGACATATAGCAGGAGGCCGGCTCCGGTTCTTGGGCAGCATCGCCAGGGCCGCAGCCGGACGAGGGGCGCCCGGGCGTCCGGGTTAGAGCGAATGCAGGATAGATCGAACGATCCGCTGATTGACGTCAGCCAACTGACCGTGGGCATGTTCATCCACCTCGACCTGGGGTGGATGTCGCATCCGTTTCCACTGTCGAGCTTCAAGATCGCGTCCAGCGACCAGTTGCTGATCCTGCGCCGCCTGGGTCTGACCCAGGTGCGCTGGAGCCCCGCCAAGAGCGACCTGTCCCTGCATTCGCCGGCCGCCGCCGCGCCTGACGACACCCCGGCTGACGCCCCGTCGGCCGCGCAGCCCGGGCCCAGCCCCGAGGAACTCGCCCGCGAGGCGCACCGCCTCGCGCTGGCGGCCCAGCGCGAAGCGCTGCGGCTGTGCGAAGAGCAGTACGGCGAGGCCGCCCAGGGCTACCGCGGCGTCATGGACCTGGTGCAGTCGGCGCCCCAGGAGGCGCGCCTGCAGGCCGAGAGCCTGACCACCGCGCTGCTGGACAAGATGCTGGTCGAGGGCGACCTGAACCTGCGGCTGCTCAACCAGGCCGCCGGCGACCGCGGCACGGCCCATGCGCTGAATGTCTGCATCATCGCGCTGCTGCTCGGCCGCGCCTTCGGGCTGGGCCGCGCCGAGATGATGGACCTGGGCGTCGGCTCGCTGCTGCACGATGTCGGCAAGCTGGAGGTCGCCGCGCGGCTGCGCCACCGCGACGAGAGCTTCACCAGCGCCGAGACGCAGGCCTACCAGCAGCATGTGGCCAAGGGCGTGGCCATCGGCCAGACCATGGGCCTGGCGCCCAGCCCGCTGCTCATCATTGCGCAGCACCACGAGCATGCCGACGGCAGCGGCTTCCCGCAGCGCATCAACATGGACCGGATGAGCACCGGCGCGCGCATCGTCGCGCTGGTCAACCGCTTCGACGGCCTGTGCAACCCGCTGATCTCGTCGAAGGCGATGACGCCGCACGAGGCGCTGTCGCTGATGTTCGCGCAGGGCCGCAACCGCTTCGACGCCACCATGCTGAACGCCTTCATCCGCATGATGGGCGTCTATCCGCCGGGTTCCACGGTGCAACTGACAGACGACCGCTATGCGCTGGTCGTGTCCGTCAACTCCGCCCGCCCGCTCAAGCCGCGGGTCATGGTGCACGACCTCAAGGTCGCCAAGGAAGAAGCGCTCATCCTGAACCTCGAGGAGATGCCCGACCTCGGCATCCGTCGCAGCCTGAAGCCGCAGGCGCTGCCGCGCGCGGCGCTGGACTACCTGAACCCGCGGGCGCGCATCGCCTATTTCTTCGACGCGGCCAGCACGGCGCCCGGGGAGCTGCTGGCGTGAACGCCCGCCGCGAGGCGCCGTTGTCCGAGCCTCGCGTTCACGACGCGCCGCCCGTGATGGGCGCGCTGCTCGAAGGCCTGCCGGAGCCGGCTTGGCTGGTCGATGGCGCCAGCCTCACCGTCAGCGTCGTGAACCGGGCGGCTCTGCGCCTGCTGGGCCTCAAGCCCGAACGGGCGCTGGGGCAGTCGCCCTCGGTGCTGTGCGGCTCGCTGGAAGACGAGGCCTTCTGGCAGGGGGCCGCGCGCGACCCGTTCGCGCGCATCCGCTCCGACACCGTGCTGACCCACAGCGATGGCCAGCCGCGCTGGGTCAGCCGCAGCATCAGCCCCATCCACACGCCCGACGGCGCGTGCTACTGGCTGGTGCTGCTGCACGACCAGACGCGCCGCCGTCGCGCCGAGGCCGAGCGCGAGACGCTGCTGGCCGAGCTGCGCGCCACGCTGGAGTCCACGGCCGACGGCATCCTGGTCGTCGACCTGGCCGGCCGCGTGCGCAGCTTCAACCGCCGCTTCGCCAAGCTCTGGGGGCTGCCCGGCGGCCTGCTGCACGAGCCGGGCGACGCCGGCCTGTGGCTGAGCCTGCAGCGCGTCATGCGCGACGGCGAGCAGTACCGGCTGCGCATCGAGGCCCTGCTGGATGCGCCGCTGATGCGCTCCAGCGACATGCTGCGCCTGGCCGACGGCCGTGTGCTGGAGCAGGTGTCGCTGCCGCAGATGAGCCGCGGCGAGCCCATCGGCCGCGTCTTCTCGTTCCGCGACCTGAGCGAGAAGCTGGCCGCGCACCAGCGCATCGAGGAACTGGGCCGCTCCGACGCGCTCACCGGCGCGCCCAACCGGCGCGCGCTGGCCGACCGCATCGTGCAGCAGATGGCCGCCACGGAGACCGGCGAGCCGCAGCCTTCGTTCGCGCTGCTGCACCTGGACCTGGACCGCTTCAAGCAGATCAACGACACGCTGGGTCACAGCTACGGCGACCGCGTGCTGCGCGAGATCGTCGAGCGGCTGCGCGGCGCGGTGGGCACCAACGACACGCTGGCCCGGCTGGGTGGCGACGAGTTCGCGCTGCTGGTGGACGGCGCGCAGATGTTCGAGGCCGAGGCTGCCGCGCTGCGCGTGCAGCAGCTGCTGGCCCAGCCGTTCAGCTTCGACACGCTCAGCTTCACCGTCACCGCCAGCTGCGGCATCGCGCTGTACCCCAGCGATGGCGGCACGCCCGACGAGCTGATGGCCAGCGCCGAGCGCGCCATGCACTGGGTCAAGGAAAGCGGCCGCGCCGGCTTCCGCTTCCATGTGCCGCGCAAGGAAGTCGACCTGCTGTCGCGCATGCGCCTGGACCATGCCATGCGTCAGGCCCTGGCCGACGGGCGCTTCCGGCTGCACTACCAGCCGCAGGTCGAGCTGGGCAGCGACCGCGTCATCGGCGCCGAGGCGCTGATCCGCTGGCGCGACCCGCAGCGCGGCGACATCTCACCGGCCGAGTTCATTCCGCTGGCCGAGGAAAGCGGTTTCGTCGTCGCCATCGGCGAATGGGTGCTGCGCGAGGCCGTCGACCAGGCCGCCTGCTGGCTCAGCCGCGGGCTGCGCATGCCGGTGGCTGTCAACGTCTCGGCGTTGCAGTTCCAGCAGGCGCGCTTCGTCGAGAGCGTCGCGTCGGCGCTGCGCGACGCCGCGCTGCCGCCCAGCATGCTGGAGCTGGAACTCACCGAGGGCGTGCTGATGCGCGACACCGAGGAAGGCCTGCGCCGTATGCAGTCGCTCGCGGCGCTGGGCGTCACGCTGTCCATCGACGACTTCGGCACCGGCTACTCGTCGCTGGCCTACTTGAAGCGCTTCCCCATTCAGCGCGTCAAGATCGACCGCAGCTTCGTGCAGGGGCTGCCGGGCGACGCCAGCGATGTCGGCATTGCCAACGCCATCGTGCAAATGGGCCGTGCGCTGGGCCTGCAGGTGATCGCCGAAGGCGTCGAGACCGAGGCGCAGCGCGACTTCCTCGCGCAGGCCGGCTGCCACGAGTTCCAGGGCTATCTGTTCGCGCCGCCGCTGCGCCCGGAGGATTTCGAGCAGCGCGTGCGCCCGCGCCGCCATGTCGTCGACGCCGCCGTGTCGGGCTGGCTGGGTCTGGCCAGCGGCTGACAGCGGCCCGCCGACGGGGCCACAATGGCCCCATGCTGTATTGCTTCAAATCCAAGGCGGGCGCCGACGTCGTCATGCTCGGCGAGTCCGGTGATGCCGTGCTGCGCCTGATGGGGCGCGAGCCTGCCCCGCGGGGCATCCTGCAGGCGGCCGACCTGCCGGCGCTGATCCAGGCACTGGAAGCCGGCGTCGCCGACGACGAAGCCCGCTTCCAGCAGGCCGTGGACGATGCCAAGGCCGCCGGCGAGCCGCCGCCGCGCCGCCAGGGCGTGTCGCTGCGCCAGCGGGCCTGGCCGTTGCGCGACCTGATGCAGCGCAGCCGGCAGGAGGACGCGGACATCGTCTGGGGCGTCTAGTGCTGGAGCAGGCCACCCGCGTCGTGCTGATCCGGCACGGCGAAACCGCCTGGAACCGCGCCACGCGCATCCAGGGGCACACCGACATCCCGCTGAGCCCGCTGGGCCTGGCCCAGGCCGAGCGCCTCGCCCAGGCGCTGGCGGACGAGCCGCTGGCGGCCATCTATGCCAGCGACCTCAGCCGCGCCCGCCAGACCGCCGAGTCGCTGGCGCGGCTGCAGGGCCTGCCGGTGCAACTCGATGCCGGGCTGCGCGAGCGTGCGTTCGGGCGCTTCGAGGGGCTGAGCTGGGAAGAGATCGCCCGGGCCCATCCGGAAGACGCTGCGCGCTGGCGCCGCCGCGAGCCCGATTTCGCCGTGGGCGGCGGCGAGAGCCTGGTCGCCTTCAATGCCCGCTGCCTGGACGCCGCACGCCGCGCCACGGCAGCGCATCCGGGCGCCTGCATCGCGCTGGTCGCCCATGGCGGCGTGCTCGACTGCCTCTACCGTGCCGCGACCCGGGCCTCGCTGGAGGCGCCGCGCAGCTGGCAGCTGGGCAACGCGACGATCAACCGGCTGCTGGCCACGGCGGACGGCTTCACCCTGGTCGGCTGGAACGACGACCGCCACCTGGCCGGCCTCAGCGCCGATGACAGCGCAGCCTGAGGGCTTGCCCGACTTTTCAAGGCCCCTAGGCCTACTGTTGCATTCACGCGTCGGTCGTCTCGGCCGTGACAGAAGCCGCTTCTATACTGGCCAGCACTTGTCCTTCAGGCGGGGCAGTCAACCTCGCCGCAACCCATCTGCAAAGGCACACGATGAAGAAAATCGCACTTGTCGCCGCCCTGGCTGCTGTCGCAGCTCCGGCTTTCGCTCAAAGCTCGGTCACCCTGTGGGGCCGCATCAACACCACCGTGGAGAGCCAGAAGGTCGGTTCGCAAGACCGCAAGGTCGTGGTGCAGAACAACTCGTCGCGCCTGGGTTTCAAGGGCACTGAAGAGCTGGGCGGCGGCCTGAAGGCTTCGTTCTCGCTGGAGCATGGCCTCGACTCTGACACCGGCACGCAAAGTGACTGGAATACCAACGCCGCTGGCGCTCGCACGACGCCGCGTGCATTCTGGAACCGCGCTTCGTGGGTCCAACTGGAAGGCGCCTTCGGTGGCGTCCGTCTGGGCAAGTGGTTCCCGGGTTCGTACTTCGCGACGGCCGACTACGTGAGCATGCACAACCATGACACGGGCACGTCCGCCGACAACCTGTACGGCACCCGCTTCACGACCAACAACAAGGTTTCGTACTTCACCCCCAATGTCTCCGGCTTCACCGCCGAGGCCGGCGTTGCTGCTGGCGAAGGCGCAGGCCCGCGCGCCTGGGACCTGGCCGTGAACTACGACATGGGCCCCCTGCACGCCGGTTTCGGCTACGAGAAGGTGGACAATTACAAGCAGTACGCAATCCGCGGCCTGTACGAGCTGGGCGCCTTCACCTTCGGCGGCTACTACCAGCGTGAAGAAGTCACCGGCTTCAAGACCCGTGACGTGGGCCGTCTGGCTGCCATGTACGCGGTCGGCCAGGGTGAGTTCCACCTGAACGTCGGTGGCAGCAAGGCCGGTGGCAACGGTGCCTTCCAATTCGGCGGCGCCAAGCAGTACACGCTGGGCTACAACCACAACCTGAGCAAGCGCACCAAGGTCTACGGCTTCTACACCAAGACCGACTACAACAGCCCTGGCCAGCTGGACTTCAACTCCCTGGCGGTTGGCGTCCGCCACAACTTCTGATCCTTCGGGACGGAAACAGAGAAGCGCCCCGCGGGGCGCTTTTTTCATGGGCGACGCGCCTGTGGGGGCGCGGCATCGCAAGCCGACTCAAGGGCCGAAGAGATCCGGCCCGTTCTTGCTGCTCGGCGGCGTCAGGCCCAGGTGACGGTATGCCGCCAGCGTGGCGACCCGCCCGCGCGGCGTGCGCTGCAGAAAGCCTTGCTGGATCAGGTAGGGCTCGATGACGTCCTCGATGGTGCCGGCCTCCTCGCCGATGGCCGCGGCGACGTTCTCCAGGCCCACCGGGCCGCCATCGAAGCGGTGCACGACGGCCTCCAGCAGCTTGCGGTCCATCAGGTCGAAGCCTTGCGGGTCGACGTCCAGCATGGCCAGCGCCTTGTCGGCGATGCCGGCGACGATGCGGCCGTCGGCCTTGACCTCGGCGTAGTCGCGCACGCGGCGCAGCAGGCGGTTGGCGATGCGCGGCGTGCCGCGCGAGCGGCGGGCGATCTCCAGTGCGCCGTCGGCATCGATGGGCGCGTTCAGCAGGCCGGCCGAGCGCGTGACGATGCGCTGCAGCTCGGCCGGCGTGTAGAACTCCAGCCGCGCGACGATGCCGAAGCGGTCGCGCAGCGGGTTGGTCAGCATGCCGGCCCGCGTCGTGGCGCCCACCAGCGTGAACGGCTGCAGGTCGAGCTTGATGGAGCGCGCGGCGGGGCCCTCGCCGATCATGATGTCGATCTGGTAGTCCTCCAGCGCCGGGTAGAGGATTTCCTCGACGACCGGGCTGAGGCGGTGGATCTCGTCGATGAAGAGGACGTCGTTCTTCTCGAGATTGGTCAGGATGGCGGCCAGGTCCTTGGGTTTCTCCAGCACCGGGCCGGAGGTCTGGCGCAGGTTGACGCCCAGCTCGGCCGCGATGATGTGGGACAGCGTCGTCTTGCCCAGGCCCGGCGGGCCGAACAGCAGCACATGGTCCAGCGCCTCGCGGCGCTTGCGGGCCGCGCCGATGAAGATCTCCAGCTGCTCGCGCGCCTTGGCCTGGCCGACGTAGTCGTCCAGCAGCTTGGGCCGCAGCGCCCGCTCCAGCGCCTCCTCGCGGCTGGACTCGGGGGCGGCGCTGACGATGCGGGGTGCCGACGCGAAGTCGTCGCCGAACTGGTCGGTCTGGATGCTCATGAGAGTTTCTTCAGCGCCAGCTTGATGCCTTCGCTGACGCCCACGTCGGGCGGCAGCACCTTCAGCGCCGTGGCGGCATCCTTCTCGCTGTAGCCCAGCGCGACCAGGGCCTGCAGGATGTCGGCCTGCGCGTCGCTGGCCACGGTGGCGGGCAGGGCCAGGTCGGGGCCCAGCTTGCCCTTGAGTTCCAGCAGCAGCCGCTCGGCGGTCTTCTTGCCGATGCCCGGCACCTTGGTCAGCCGACCGATCTCCTGCCGAGACACGGCCTGGGCCAGCTCGGCAACCGAGAGGCCGGACAGCAGGCCCAGCGCCATCTTGGGGCCCACGCCGCTGATCTTGATGAGCTGGCGGAACGTGGCGCGTTCCTCCTGGGTCAGGAAGCCGAACAGCTGGTGGGCGTCCTCGCGCACGGTCAGGTGCGTCAACAGCACCGCGCGTTCGCCCAGCGCGCCCAGGTTGAAGAAGGTGCTCATCGGCACATCTACTTCGTAGCCCACGCCGGCCACGTCGATCACCACCTGGGGCGGGGTCTTCTCGGCAATGACGCCGCTGAGTCGTCCAATCATCGGCCCATTATCCGGGCCGGTTCTGAATCAGTTGAGGACGGAGCTGCGCGCTGCGCCCGACGGTCCATCCCCAAATTATCAGTTTCGACCGAACAAGCCCAGGCGCTGCGCCTCCAGCGCGGCCTCGGCGCGCGAGCTCACGTTGAGCTTGCGGTAGATCTGCTTCACGTAGTCGGCAATGGTGTGGCGCGACAGGCCCAGCTGCACGCCGATCTCCGGCAGCGTGAAGCCCTTGGCCACGCGCAGCAGCACCTCGGTCTCGCGGTCGGTGAGCGACACCTCGTGCAGCAGCGGCGAGGTCGGCTTCTTGACCTGAGCGGCAAAGTAGGCGATGACCTTGCGCGCGATGGACGGCGACAGCGGCGGCTCGCCCTGGCTCATGCGCTGCAGCTGCTCGACCAGCAGCTCGCGGGACTGCTCCTTGAGCAGGTAGCCGAAGGCGCCCGCCTGCAGCGCGGGGAACAGGTGCTCGTCGTCGTCGTGGATGGTGACGATGACCGACTGCACCTCGGGCTGCTTCTCGCGCAGCGCGGCGATGACCTCGACGCCCGAGCCGTCCGGCAGCCCCAGGTCCAGCAGCGCCAGCGTGAAGCGCTGGCTGTTGACCAGCGCGAGCGCGTCCTGCACCCGCGAGCATTCGGTGATCTGGGCGTTGGCGAACACCTGCTTGACCAGGGCTTTCAGCCAGGCGCGGATCTCCGGGATGTCTTCGAGCAGCAGGATGTGGTTCATGGCGAGGGCCTCGGAAGCAGGACGAAAACTAGAGCGGGATGGTCAGACGGATGACAGTACCCCAGCCCGGGCCGGATTCCACCAGGCATTGGCCATGCATTTGCTTGGCGCGTGATTTCATGCTCGCCATGCCGTGGCCTCTGTCCAACCGACCGTCCAGTTCGGTCGGGATGCCCTGGCCGTTGTCCTGGATGGTCAGGATGAAGTCGCCGTCCTGCACCGCGCTGGCGATGGTGGCATGGGTGGCGCCGCTGTGCTTGATGATGTTGGACACCGACTCGCGCAGGATGCGCGTGGTCTGCACGTAGGAGCGCGCCTGGAAGGTGTGCTCGATGTCCTCGGCCGGCGACTTCCACTCGGCCAGGATGTTGGCCTGGCCCAGTCGCGAGACGACC
This sequence comes from uncultured Comamonadaceae bacterium, assembly GCA_963992225.1. Lineage (GTDB taxonomy): Bacteria > Pseudomonadota > Gammaproteobacteria > Burkholderiales > Burkholderiaceae_C > Pelomonas. Next base: position 10,140 of record CAXDTK010000177.1, read on the forward strand.
TCCGCCCGCCAGTCGCCCAGGGCGTCGATGATGTGCACGGGCTTGCCGGTCAGGCCGCGCACGGACAGGCGCATCTCCTCCAGCGCCTCGCGGGCCAGCGTGGAGATGCGGTCGGACTCGCTGGTGTGCACGATGGTCAGCAGCTTGGCGCCCAGGTCGTCGTGCAGGTCGGCCGCGATGCGCTTGCGCTCCCGCTCGGTGACCTGCTCCAGCTTCTGCTCGGCCAGCTGGCCGTGGCTGCGCTCGACCTCGGCGATGCGCTCGGCCATGCGCTGCTCGATGGCGGCGGCGCGCTTCTCGGCCTCGACACGCGCCAGCGCGACCTGGTTCACCAGCTGCAGGCCCAGCGCCAGCATCAGCAGCGGCAGCATCAGCCCCAGCCACGGCGAGGCCGTCCACCACAGCGACTCGTCGACCGCGGCCAGCACCATCTCGCCCAGCAGTGCCGCCATCGTCGGCAGCAGCAGCGCGGCCATCACGCGGTACTCGCGCAGGTGGGCGTCGTCGGCCGCGGCCTGCAGGCGCTGGCGGCGCAGCCACAGCGCCCAGCCCATGGCGGCGGCCAGCTCCAGGCTCAGCACGGCATGCCAGAGGGTGCCCAGCAGGCCCACCTGCCCGCCCGTCAGCAGCAGGCTGGCCGGCACCACCAGGCACTGGATCAGCAGCGCATGGTCGATCCAGCTGCGTTTCCAGTTCATCTGGCGCAGCAGGTATTGCACGCCGCACAGCACCAGCAGCGTCATCAGCAACGGCCGCAGCCCCGCGGCGCCGGGGGCGGTGGCGGCACGCAGTACCACCCAGCTCAGCATCATGCCGACCAGGAAGTTCGCTGGCCGCTCGCGGTGGTGCAGGCCCGACACCAGGCCCACGACGGTGGCCATCAGCGCCAGCATGGCGGCGACCCAGCCGTGCAGCGTCGCCGCCCAGTACAGGCCCGGGGTGAGGGCCTGCGCTTGCGCGATGGCGGGGGCTAGCAGGGCCGCGGCGAGCAGCAGCGTGGGAAGGGGGCGCCGGGCCGGCGGGGCGCCGGGCGCAGTGGGGCAATTCATGCGC
>CAXDTK010000178.1:0-11102 GCA_963992225.1 uncultured Comamonadaceae bacterium
CACCTAAGCCTTCGTCGGCAGCGTCAGATGTGTATAAGAGACAGGGTCAGCAGGGTCTTCATGCCGGCATGCTAGCCGCGCCCACCGCGCCGAACAGCCGCGCCGCCAGCTCGTCGGCCGCGTTGACGGTGCGCAGCTCGGCATAGGCCGCGTCGGCTTCCGGGTAGGCCCGCTTCAGGTAGTGCAGCCACTGCTTGAGGCGGCCGCCCTGGTGCCGCGGCGCGACCGTCGCGCGCACCTGCGCGAAGAAGACCTGCATCAGCGGCAGCAGCTGGGCCCAGGGCAGCGGCACCTCGCGCAGGCCGGCCACGCGCAGCGCCAGCCCCGGGTCGGCCACCATGCCGCGGCCCAGCATCAGGTGCTCGCAGCCGCTGCGCTCGCGGGCCAGCGCCGCATGCTCCACGGTCCAGATCTCGCCGTTGGCGATCAAGGTGATGGGCACCGCCTCGCGCACGGCGGCGATGCGCTCCCAGTAGGCCGGCGGCTTGTAGCCATCGGCCTTGGTGCGCGCATGCACGACGATCTCCTGCGCGCCGGCGGCATGGATGGCGCGCGCCACGTCCAGCGTGCGGCTGTCGTCCAGGTAGCCCAGCCGCATCTTGGCCGACACCATCACGTCGGCCGGCACCGCACGGCGCACGGCGGCGACGATCTGGTGGATGAGTTCGGGCTCGTCCAGCAGCACCGCACCGCCGCGGTGGCGGTTGACGCACTTGGCCGGGCAGCCGAAGTTGAGGTCGATGCCCTCGGGCCTGAGCTCCGCCAGGCGCCCGGCGTTCTCGGCCAGGCAGTGCACGTCCGAGCCCAGCAGCTGCGGGTGCACCGGCACGCCCGCCGCGGTGCGGCCGCCGTGCTTCAGCTCCGGCACGATGCGGGTGAACACGCGGCTGGGCAGCAGCTGGTCGGTCACGCGGATGAATTCGGACACGCAGCGATCCACGCCGCCCACGCGGGTCAGCACGTCGCGCAGGATGTGGTCCAGCAGGCCTTCCATGGGCGCCAGGAGGATCATTTCGATTCCTCTTGAAGCATCAGATAAAGCCGCAGGTCGAACTCCAGCTGGAAGTAGTCCGGCGCCATGTGCTGGCACAGCTGGTAGAAGGCCTTGTTGTGCTCCAGCTCGCGCAAGTGGGCCAGCTCGTGCACGACGATCATGTGCAGCAGCGCCGCCGGCGCCTCCTTGAACAGCGTGGCCACGCGGATCTCGCGACGCATCTTCAGCTTGGCGCCCTGCACCTGCGTGCGGCGGGTGTGGGTGCCCAGCGCCTGCTGCAGCACGCGCAGCTTGGCGTCGTAGCCGACGAAGTTCAGTGGCGGCGCATTGCGCAGGTGGCGGGCCTTGAGGGCCTGCACGTAGTCGAACAGCGCCGTGTCGCTGCGCACCTCGTGCGGCTCCGGGTAGCGCCGCGCCAGGTGCTCGGCCAGGCGGCCTTCGCGGTGCAGGGCGTCGGCCTGGGCGATCAGTTCGGGCGGGTAGCCGGCCAGGTAACGGGCGGCCAGCGAGGGGCTGGCAAGATGGGGCGATGTCATCGGCAAGATTCAAGGTGCGGCTGGAGCCGCAAGGCGCCATTTTCGACTGTGCCGCCGACCAGCCCCTGCTGCTGGCCGGCCTGGCCGCCGGCGTGGCCCTGCCCTGGTCGTGCCGCAACGGCAGCTGCCGCACCTGCCTCACGCGGCTGGTGGCGGGCCGCATCGAGCACCGCATCCCCTGGCCGGGCCTGTCGGCCGAGGAGAAGGCCGAGGGCCTGATCCTGCCCTGCGTGGCCGAGCCGCGCAGCGATGTGACGCTGCGGCGGCCCTGACCGCTCACTGGCGCGGCATCACCAGCCGGTTGCCGCCCTGCAGCAGCGTGACGGAGGCGGCCCGGCCCTCCTCGGCGCCGAACTCGAGCTGCGCGTCGACCTGCGGCACATGCAGGCGGCGCGGCGCGCTGGCCTTCAGCTCGAACGACGGCTGACCCGGCGCCTGGGCGCGCAGCTGGCCCTTGTCGTCGACGAACACCTTGAGGGCGAACTGCGGCGCGCTGTACTCGCCCAGCAGCGCCTGCGTCTGCGCGGCGTCGAGCGTGATGAAGGCCGTCTCGGGCGGCAGCTCGCCCCGGCGCGCCCAGCGCTCGGCGCCCGCGGTCTCGCCGTCGTGGAACAGACGCACCGCCACCGCCTTGCCATCCGCGCCGCGCTCCAGCTGCAGCTCGGTCAGCGAATCGGCGAAGCCGTAGCGGTCGCCACCCAGCGGGATCAGCGGCGCAACCGCGCCGCCGCCGCGCTGGTTGGTCAGCACGCCGTCCTTCACACGCAGCGTGCGCGTCTGCTTGTCATCCAGCGCATAGACGCCCTCGGCCGCCTTCAGCTGCTCGGCCGGCACGGCCACCGGCCTGGGCTCGGCAAACGGCTCGCCGATGGCGAAGGCGGCCAGCTGGCGGGCCAGCATGTCCATCGCAAAACCGGGGCCGTCGCTGTTGCGCAGCACGACGACGGTGGTGCCGCTGCGCGGCAGGTAGCTCAGCGACGACACGAAGCCATGGATGCCGCCGCCATGCGTCAGCAGGGGCTGGCCGCGCAGCGTGGCGGTGCCGATGCCGAAGCCGTAGTGGTGCGGCTTGGCCACGCCCTCGGGCGCGGTCATGCGCGCGTAGCTGGCCGGGCTGAGGAGCTTGCCGCCGTGCAGCGCCTGGTTCCAGCGCCACAGGCCCTCGGTGTTGGCGATCAGCGCGCCGGCCGCATGCGGCTGGGTCATGCTGAGCAGGCCGGCGGGGGCGACCTCGCGCTGGCCGTTCAGCGTGTAGCCCTGGGCCATGCCCTTGAACAGCTTGTCGCCGGCCTGGTAGTGGACGCTGGTGATCTGCGCGGGCTTGAGCAGCAGCTCGTCGATGCCCTGGTGCCAGGCCTTGCCCGCGATGGCCTCCACGACGGCACCCAGCAGCACATAGCCGGAGTTGTTGTAGGCCCATTTCTCGCCCGGTGCGAAGTCCACCGGCTGGTCCTTGAACTCCTGGATCAGCTCCGCGGTGCTGAGGTCGCGCCGGACCGGGTTGCGCATGTAGCCCGGGATGCCGGTGTAGCTCTTCACGCCCGAGGTGTGGTTGAGCAGCTGCAGCAGCGTGATCCGGCTGCCGTTGGGATAGTGCGGCAGGTACCTGGACAGCGGGTCGTCCAGCCGCGCCTTGCCGTCGTCGATCTGCTTGAGCAGCGCCGCCGCGGCGAACTGCTTGGTGACGGAGCCGATGCGCATCAGCTGGTCCGGCTGCAGCGGCACGCCCAGCTCGACGCTGGCCATGCCGCGCGCGCCCTTGTAGAGCAGCTGGTCGCCACGCGCGACCAGCACCGTGACGCCGGGGCCGTCGCGCGCGACCCGGTGCGCGTCCAGCAGCTGTTCGGCATAGACGGCCATCGCGGCCGGGGTGGCGGGCGGGCCGGCGTGGGCACTGCCAGTCAGTAGCGCGAGCAGCAAGGCGGTCGGGACGGTGATGTGGCGCATGAAGGAGGCGGAGGCGGGTTGCAACGCCGCGCAGCATCGGGGAGCGGCCGCGCCGCGACAAGCGGATCTGCGACGGACTGCACGACGGAGGGCATGGGCCGTCGACCGCCATCCACAGCCGCTGTGGACAACTGCGTGTACAGCCTGCGGGCTCAAGTCGCAAGTCCTTGGCAGAACAGGCGTTTTCTTGCGCTGCCGCAGATTTGAGCAGCGGGCCGCGCCGGACAATCCGGCCCATGCACCGCACCATCTTCACGACGCCCGGCGTCAGCACCCTGCTGCGCGGTTTCTCGCTGGCCTGGCTGAAGCTGGCCGGCTGGACCGTGCAGGGCGAACTGCCCGCCGAGGCGCGCAAGAGCGTGTTCATCGCCGCGCCGCACACCAGCAACTGGGACCTGCCCAACACCTTGTTCGCCGCCTTCGCGCTGCGCCTGACGCCCTACTGGATGGGCAAGGCCGCCATCTTCCGGTTCCCGTTCGGCGGCCTGATGCGCTGGCTGGGCGGCATCCCGGTGGACCGCAGCAAGTCCAACAACCTCGTGGCCGCGTCCGCCGACGCGCTGAAGGCGGCCGACGGCCCGGTGCAGCTGATCGTGCCGCCCGAGGGCACGCGCAGCAAGACCATCTACTGGAAGACGGGCTTCTACTGGATCGCCGTCACGGCGCAGCTGCCCATCGTGATGGCCTACATGGACTATCCGCGCAAGCTGGTGGGCCTGGGCCCGCTGTTCCGGCCCAGCGGCGACATCGAGGCCGACATGGCCGAGATCAAGCGCTACTACGCCCAGTACAAGGGCAGGAACTCGGACCAGTTCACGCATGAGTAGATGAGCCCCTCGCCCAGTCTCGCGCCGCTGAACGCGGACGAGCCTGGTCGGTCCCCCGAGGGGACGGCGATGCTCGCGGCGTCGAGCCGCTCACACATCGCCAGCGCGGGCCGGCTTGGGGCGGCCCGGCGCTCGGCCCGAAATACCGAAACTACCTACTTCGCCCAGTGCAGCCCATGCCAACCCACCCGTCCAAAGACCCGCTTCACGGCATGACGCTGGAGGCCATCGTGACCGCGCTGGTCGAACACTTCGGCTGGGCCGAGCTGGGGCAGCGCATCGAGATCAAGTGCTTCCGCGTCGATCCCAGCGTGTCATCCAGCCTGAAGTTCCTGCGCAAGACGCCGTGGGCGCGCGCGAAGGTGGAGAGCCTGTACCTGTTCATGCGGCGCGAGCAGGCACGCGCCGCACGCTGAAGGTGTCGGCGGCGCCTCAGCGGCCGCCGGGCTCGGGGAGTTCGATCTTGACCTCGAGCACTTCCAGGTCGCCCTGGCGCTCCATGTGAACCTTGATGTCGTCGGGGTTGATCGACACGTACTTGCTGATGACGGCCACCAGCTCGCGCTGCAGCTGCGGCAGGTAGTCGGGGCTGCTGCTGCGGCCGTTGCGCTCGTGCGCGAGGATGAGCTGCAGCCGCTCCTTGGCGACGCTGGCCGAGCTCTTCTTTTCGCCGAGGAAGAAGTTCAGGAATCCCATCTCAGGCCTCCCCTCACTTGCCGCCGAAGACGCGCTTGAACCAGCCCGGCTTCACGGCCTCGGTGAAGCGCATGGGCTTGTCCTCGCCCAGGAAGCGCGCCACCACGTCCTTGTACGCCTCGGCGACGTCGCTGCCGGCCAGGTGGATGGCCGGCGTACCCTGGTTGGAGGCCTGCAGCACGCTCTCGCTCTCCGGGATCACGCCGATCAGCGGCGTGCGCAGGATCTCGTGGATGTCGTCCAGGCTCAGCATCTGCCCGCCCTCGACCCGGTTCGGGTTGTAGCGCGTGATCAGCAGGTGCTCCTTCACGGGCTCGGCGCCCTCGATGGCCCGCTTGGTCTTGCTGGACAGCATGCCCAGGATGCGGTCGCTGTCGCGCACCGACGAGACCTCGGGGTTGGTCACCACCAGCGCCTCGTCGGCATAGTGCATGGCCATCAGCGCACCGGTCTCGATGCCGGCCGGCGAGTCGCAGACGATGTAGTCGAACTCCAGCGCCTTCAGCTCTTCCAGCACGCGCTCCACACCCTCCTGCTTCAGCGCGTCCTTGTCGCGCGTCTGCGAGGCGGCCAGGATGTAGAGCTTGTCCAGCTGCTTGTCCTTGATCAGCGCCTGCGTGAGCTTGATCTCGTCGTTGACCACGTTGATCAGGTCGTACACGACGCGGCGCTCGACGCCCATGATCAGGTCGAGGTTGCGCAGGCCGACGTCGAAGTCGATGACGCAGGTCTTGAAGCCGCGCATCGCGAGGCCGGTGGCGAAGCTCGCGCTGGTGGTGGTCTTGCCGACCCCGCCCTTGCCGGAGGTGACGACGACGATCTTGGTCATCTGGAGCTTTCCTGTTCGTTCAGTTCAATCGGGGTGCGTCAGAGGGCGAGCGGCTGCATCAGCAGCTTCTCGCCGTCGAGATAGACCTGGGCCGGCTTGCCCGCCACCTCGGTTGGCAGCGGGTTCTCGGTGGTGCGGTAGATGCCGGCGATCGACAGCAGCTCCGCTTCCAGGCAATGGGCGTAGATGCGCGCCGACGTGTCGCCGCGCGCGCCCGCGATGGCCTTGCCGCGCAGCGGCGCATAGACATGCACGCTGCCGTCGGCGATCACCTCGGCGCCATGGTTCACGAGGGCCAGCACCACCAGGTCGCCGCCCTTGGCGTAGATGCGCTGGCCGGACCGCAGCGGCTTGTCGACGACCAGCGTGGGCGCGGGCGCGCCGGGCTTCTCGACGATCTTCTCCACCACCACCTCGCGCACCACCTCCCGCACGACCTCGCGGGCCGGCTCGGTGGCCGCGGCGGCCCGCTCGGCAACCGGCTCGTCGCCGGCGTCGGCCAGGCCCAGCTCGTGGGCCTGCGCCAGCTCGTCGGCGGTCGCACCGGCGACGGCCACCGGCTGCAGCCGGGCGGCGCGCAGCATCGCGACGATGGCGGCCAGGTCCAGCGGGGCCGGGCCGTCCAGCGCCAGCGGCGCCTGGCCTTCCGTGGCCGGGCCGGCCGCGGCAGCGCGCGGCACCTGGCTGAGGTCGATGACCACGGGTTCATGCTCGAAGCCCGGGCCGTCCTGGCCCACGCGGGCGGCCCAGTCGGCGGCGATCTCGGTCATGTCGGCGCTGTGCAGCACCAGGCCGAGCAGGCTGAGGCGGCGCGACTTCAATTCGAAAGTGCCGGCGCGTGAGGCGCTCCTGCGCCCGCTGCCGTCCCGCGTCGTGTCCGCCTTGCGTTCCCCCATGCCCCGCTGCCGCCTTCCGCAAAAGGCCGCGAGTTTAGCCGCCCCCCCGGCGCGCCTTCTTGGGGACTGGCCCCTAGACGGCCGGCGCGCCAGACCCGGCAGGCCGCGGTGGCGCCTCAAAAACGGGCAATGCAGCGCCAGGGGCGGCCGATCAAGCACTTAGCGTCGCTGTGGGCATGCGGCCCACAGACTTGTCCACAGCGGGCGGGGACAAATGGGGACCCGCCACCCCCCAAGAAGCCACGTCGACGCTACTCGCGGCTTGACTTATCCCCATATCCGGCCGTCGTCAAGTCTTTTGGACCCTGAGTCCGTCGACCCCGCCCGGGCCGCCCGCCGCGGCGCTAAGTCGTTGATTCATATAGCCGGCATGCCGCTGCTCAAAAAACAGGCAACCTAAGCGGAGCCGCATCACACAAGGACTTGGCGGCGATGGAGGCAGGTTCTCCACAAAGTTTTCCACAGACTCGGTGGATAGCTTGTCGAAGTGTTACGAATCAGTGACTTAGCGGCTTTCCTTGAGGTACTCTGTAGCTTTCGCTGGCAAGTGCGACTGCGGCCCGCAAAGCCGCCCGGTTACATTGGACGCCTGCCCGCACCTGCGGGCGCTCCCAGGAGAGACGCACTTGGCTACACCGAACTACAGCTACGAGAAACGCCAGCGTGAACTGGCCAAGAAACGCAAGGCGGAAGAAAAGCGCCAGCGCAAGCTGAGCGGCAAGCCGGACGAGCCGGGCAGTGCGGACGAACCCCAGGCCGAAGGCGATGCACCGGCCGACCCGGCAGCACCGGCCGAGCCCCAAACCTAAAATCCACCGTTCCGTCCGACCGCTTCACGTCCCCGCGCCCATGCCCCGCCAGATCTTCGTCACCACCGCCCTGCCCTATGCGAACGCCGGTTTCCACATCGGCCACATCATGGAGTACACCCAGGCCGACATCTGGGTTCGCTACCAGCGCATGGCGGGCTCGCAGGTGCACTTCGTCGGCGCGGACGACGCCCACGGCGCGCCGATCATGATCGCGGCCGAGAAGGCCGGCAAGACACCGCAGGACTTCGTCGCCGGCATCGCGGCCGGCCGCAAGCAGTACCTCGACGGCTTCCACATCAGCTTCGACAACTGGCATTCGACCGACGGCCCCGAGAACCACGAGCTCTCCAAGGCCATCTACCTGGCGTTGCGCCACAACGAGCTGATCACCACCAAGACCATCGAGCAGTTCTTCGACCCTGCCAAGTCGATGTTCCTGCCCGACCGCTTCATCAAGGGCGAATGCCCCAAGTGCGGCGCGAAGGACCAGTATGGCGACTCCTGCGAGGTCTGCGGCGCGGTCTATGCGCCCACCGAGCTGAAGAACCCCTACTCGGTGCTGTCGGGAGCGACGCCGGTGCTCAGGAGCAGCGAGCACTATTTCTTCAAGCTCAGCGACCCGCGCTGCGTCGAGTTCCTGGAGCAGTGGACGCAGACCCCCGGCCGCCTGCAGCCCGAGGTGCTGAACAAGATCCGCGAGTGGTTCGCCACCGACGAGGACGGTGCCAACAAGCTCAGCGACTGGGACATCAGCCGCGACGCGCCCTACTTCGGCATCGAGATCCCGGACGCACCGGGCAAGTACTTCTACGTCTGGCTGGACGCGCCCATCGGCTACCTGGCCTCGCTGAAGAACTACTTCGGCAAGATCGGCCAGGACTTCGACGCCTTCGTCGCGGACGACGCCGTCGAGCAGGTGCACTTCATCGGCAAGGACATCACCTACTTCCACACGCTGTTCTGGCCCGCGATGCTGCACTTCAGCGGCAGGCATCTGCCCGACGGCACCTACGTGCCGCGCAAGACGCCCAACCATGTCTTCGTGCACGGCTTCATGACCGTCAACGGCGGCGAGAAGATGAGCAAGAGCCGCGGCACCGGCCTGGACCCGCTGAAGTACCTCAGCCTGGGGCTGAACGCCGAATGGCTGCGCTACTACATCGCCGCCAAGCTCAATGCCAAGGTGGAGGACATCGACTTCAACCCCGAGGACTTCGTCGCCCGCGTCAACAGCGACCTGGTCGGCAAGTTCATCAACATCGCGTCGCGCGCGGCCGGCTTCCTGGCCAAGCGCTTCGACAGCCGCCTGAGCGCCGACCTTGGCGTCGAGGGCTCCGCGCTGCTGGAGACGCTGCGGGCCCACAGCGGCACCATCGCCGAGCTGTACGAGACGCGCGAGTTCGGCAAGGCGCTGCGCGAGGTGATGCTGCTGGCCGACAAGGTCAACGAGTTCGTCGACCAGCACAAGCCCTGGGAGCTGGCCAAGCAGGACGGCATGGACGCGGCGCTGCACGATATCTGCAGCGTCTGCATCGAGGCCTTCCGGCTGCTGACGATCTACCTGAAGCCGGTGCTGCCGGCGCTCGCCCAGCAGGTCGAGGCCTTCCTGAAGGTCGAGCCGCTGCAGTGGCGCGACAGCGCCACTGCACTGGGCGCCCACCAGATCGGCGCCTACCAGCACCTGATGCAGCGCGTGGAGCTTGCCAAGGTGGAGGCGCTGTTCGAGGCGCCCGCGCCCATCAAGCTCAGCCCCGGTGGCGAGGACATCGCCCCCGAGATCAAGATCGACGACTTCGCCAAGGTCGACCTGCGCATCGCGCTGATCGTCAAGGCCGAGGCGGTCGAGGGCTCTGACAAGCTGCTGCGCCTGACGCTGGACGCCGGCGAAGGCCGCCTGCGCAACGTCTTCAGCGGCATCAAGAGCGCCTACAAGCCCGAGGAGCTGGAAGGCAAGCTGACCGTGCTGGTGGCCAACCTGGCGCCGCGCAAGATGAAGTTCGGCGTCAGCGAGGGCATGGTGCTGGCCGCCAGCCACGGCGACGAGAAGGCCCACCCCGGCATCTTCGTGCTGGAACCCCATGTCGGCGCCCAACCCGGCATGCGGGTGCGCTGAGCGCCCGACGCGCCCCCGCTGACGGCGGCCAGCATCGCGGCATCGAGCGCCCATCGCCCCTGCCCAAGCCGCCATGCCCACCGACTACGCGCGCCGCCTGCTGGCCATCGAACGCACCGCCGAAGGCAACGCCCACCTGGGCTGGATGCTGGCCTTCGTGGCCGGCGCCACCAATGCCGGCGGCTTCCTGGCCGTGCAGCAATACACCTCGCACATGACCGGCATGGTGTCTGCGGCCGCCGACGGCCTGGTGCTGGGTCAGCCGCAGGCCCTGTTCACGGCGGTCGGCGCGCTGCTGTCCTTCATGGCGGGGGCGGCCTGCACCGCGCTGCTGGTCAACTTCGGGCGCCAGCGCCAGGCCCACAGCGTCTTTGCGCTGCCGCTGCTGCTGGAGGCCGCCTGCCTGATCGCCTTCGGGCTGATGGGCGCCTGGCTGACGGGCTTGCAGGCGCTGTTCATCCCGGCGGCGGTGTCGGTGCTGTGCTTCACGATGGGCCTGCAGAACGCGCTGATCACCAAGGTCTCGCGCGCCGAGATCCGCACCACCCATGTGACCGGCATCGTCACCGACATCGGCATCGAGATCGGCCGCTTCCTGTACGGGCTGGGCGACCCGGCGGCCGCGCCGGCCAACGTCGCCAAGCTGCGGCTGCTGGGCGGCCTGCTGCTGGCCTTCGCGGTGGGCGGCGTGGCCGGCGCCTGGGCGTTCAAGACGCTGGGGTACTCGGCCACGCTGCCGCTGGCGGCGATGCTGGCCTTCCTGGGCGCGGTGCCGGCCTGGGACGACCTGGGCCGGCTGCGCGCCCGATAAAATGCCTCGATTCGATTGCGAGACCGCCATGCCGCTGTTCTGGAAGCCCTACACCTCCGAAGTCACCCAATTCATCGAGCAGCTCAAGGCCCAGCGCCCCACGCTGGAGGCCGAACAGCGCGCCGGCCGTGCGCTGCTGTGGGACAAGGAACAGGACCGCATCGCCCAGGCCGACTTCAACGAGGCCCGCGTGCCTCAGCAGCCCTACGTCTATCAAACGTCCGGCAAGTAAGCCTTGACGGCCATGGCTGACGAAGCCGGCCAAGCCGCGTCCGCTGCCTTGGACATGCCCGAGGTGGTCGACGCGGTCGCGGTGGCGCGCCTGTACGGCGAGCCGCTGTTCCAGATGCCGCTGGACCTCTACATCCCGCCGGATGCGCTGGAGGTCTTCCTGGAGGCCTTCCAGGGCCCGCTGGACCTGCTGCTGTACCTGATCCGCAAGCAGAACTTCAACATCCTCGACATCCCGCTGGCCGACGTGACGCGCCAGTACCTGAGCTATGTCGAGCAGATCCGCGTGCACAACCTCGAGCTGGCCAGCGAATACCTGCTGATGGCCGCGATGCTCATCGAGATCAAGTCGCGCATGCTGCTGCCCCCCAAGAAGACCGAGGACGGCAAGGAGGTCGAGGACCCGCGCG
>CAXDTK010000179.1:0-11002 GCA_963992225.1 uncultured Comamonadaceae bacterium
TGCGCGGCAGGATGCCGTTGCGGATCTCGATGGGGCGCACGGTGCGGGTGTCGCGACCGTCGATGCGCGGCTCGCCGGCCAGGATCTGGCTGCGCACGATGCGGGCTTCGATCTCGAACAGCAGGCCTTCGACCTCGACCTTGTCGAACTCGACGCCGTCGCCCTTCAGCGCGGCAAAGACGCTGGACGACACGGCGCGGCAGGCCTGCGTGCGGGCCTGCTTGGAGCGGATCTGGTAGGCCTCGCGCAGCGGGGCTTCAGCCAGCGCGTTGACCTTGGCGATGAAGGCTTCGTCCTTGGCGGGAGCGGTCCAGTTCCAGGCCGGCTTGCCGGCCTCCTTGACCAGATCGTTGATCGCGGCGATCGCGAGATTGCCCTGCTCGTGGCCGAAGACCACGGCGCCCAGCATGACCTCTTCCGACAGGCCCGAAGCCTCGGACTCGACCATCAGCACGGCGCTTTGCGTGCCGGCGACGACCAGGTCCATCTGGCTGTTGGCCAGTTCAGACTTGCTGGGGTTCAGCGTGTACTCGCCATTGACGTAGCCCACGCGGGCGGCGCCGATCGGGCCGTTGAAGGGGATGCCCGAGATGGCCAGCGCGGCGGACGTGCCGATCATGGCGGCGATGTCGGCCTGCACTTCAGGGTTCAGGCTCACCACGTGGATGACGACCTGGACTTCGTTGAAGAAGCCTTCGGGGAACAGCGGGCGGATCGGGCGGTCGATCAGGCGGCTGGTCAGCGTCTCGTGCTCGCTCGGGCGGCCCTCGCGCTTGAAGAAGCTGCCGGGGATCTTGCCGGCGGCGTAGGTCTTCTCGAGGTAGTCGACGGTCAGCGGGAAGAAGTCCTGGCCGGCCTTGGCCTCGGTCTTGGCGACCACGGTGGCCAGCACGACGGTGCCTTCGATGTTGACGAGGACGGCGCCACTGGACTGGCGGGCGACTTCACCCGTTTCCAGCACGACGTTGTGGCGGCCCCATTGGAAAGCCTTGGTGACCTTGTTGAACATGGACATGCTCATCTCCTGGTTGTGATGAACGCTTCAAGCGTCCGGGGGAACCGGGAACGAGGCTGGGTTTGGTCCAGATGCCATTCCAGGGCGGTTCGGCAAACCGTCTTGGAATGATCCGACACCACGTCAGCTCGGTTCCGGCAGATGGACAAAGAGCCTGTACTGGGCTTGAGGACCAGACAGGCTCCGTGTCGGATTTGGCGAGTTACTTACGCAGGCCGAGCTTGGCGATCAGCGCGACATAACGGCTGGAGTCCACGCGCTTCAGGTAGGCCAGAAGGCTCTTGCGAGTGTTGACCATCTTCAGCAGACCGCGGCGGCCATGGTGATCCTTGGCGTGGGTCTTGAAGTGGGGGGTCAGATCGTTGATGCGGGCGGTCAGCAGAGCGACCTGGACTTCCGGGCTGCCGGTGTCATTGGCGCTGCGTGCGTTGGCCTTGACGATCTCGGCCTTCTTTTCGGCGATGGACATTTGTTTTCCAAAAGGTTTCGGAAGTCCGGCCGGGCGAGACGCACTCAGAAAGCGCTGCCGCAGACGGTTTCCGGGGTTGACTTGCGGTCACGGGGGAAACCGCCCCGAGCCGTGCTGCTGCTCAACTTGCGTTGAGCTTTCCTTTGTTCTGCACCGTGAAGCGCAAAACCCTCGGATTCTAGCCCAAAGCCGGGGGCCGGCACAGCCCGGCCGCCCAGGGCCGCCGGACAGGCGCGCAGGCATCGGGCCGGCACAGGCGCATTTCAAGGGTGTCAGCGGCGCCGCCCCGCAGTTGCGTGACATCCGGACGATATGGGTCGCAGGGCCCTTGAAGTGCCAGCGCCCTGCCCGATCTCCTGGGCATCGGGTGCTGCTCCCGACCCGTGCAGCAGCGTTCACAGCCACCGGAGTTCACCCATGTTCTATCTGACCCACCCCCGCCATGTCGCCCGCGTCCTGCGCCAGTTCGACGCCGACGCCGATACCGCCCGCACCCCGGCGCTCGACGTCAGCGAGGACGACAAGGCCTACCACGTGAGCGTCGACATGCCCGGCGTGGCCAAGGCCGCGGTCAAGGTGCGCATCGAGGGTCGCCGCGTCCACATCGAGACGGCCGAGGCGCAGGCCAGCGCGCCCGCCGACGGCTCGCGCCTGCTGTACCGCGAGCGCCGTGCGGCCCGCTATGCCCGCAGCTTCACGTTGCCGGCGGAGCTGGACCAAGGCCAGTCGCAGGCCCGTTTCGACAATGGCGTGCTGACGCTGACGCTGGTCAAGCGCGTGGCCGAGCACGGTGGCGAGCTGACTGTCAACTGAGCGGCAACGGCCTGACGCGCCGGCGTCAGGCGCCCAGTTCCCAGCGCGGGCGGACCTCGAAGCCGCCGTCTCGCCGCGGCCGGGCCTGGCCACGCTGTACCCGCAGCGCGGCGGCCATCGCGATCATGGCGCCGTTGTCGGTGCACAGCGACAGCTCGGGGTAGTGCACCCGCACGCCCCGCTTCGCGCAGGCGGCGTTCAGCTGCTCGCGCAGCCTGGCGTTCGCACCGACGCCGCCGGCCACGACGAGGCGCTTCAAGCCCGTCTCCTTCAACGCCAGCAGCGACTTCTTCACCAGCACATCGACGATGGCGGCCTGCGTCGATGCGGCCAGGTCGGCCTTGGTCTGGTCACACGGCGAGTCGCCGATCTTCTTCACCTGCGTCAGCACCGCGGTCTTCAGGCCGGCGAAGCTGAAGTCCGGCCTGCCACTGTGCAGCAACGGCCGCGGCAGGTCGAAGGCCGCCGGGTCGCCGAATTCCGCCAGCCGCGCCAGATGCGGCCCGCCCGGGTAGGGCAGCCCCAGCAGCTTGGCACTCTTGTCGAAGGCCTCGCCGGCCGCGTCGTCGATGGTCTCGCCGAGCATCTCGTAGACGCCTACGTCGTCCACGCGCATCAGCTGCGTGTGCCCGCCGCTGACCAGCAGCGCGACGAAGGGAAATGCCGGCGGGTCGACCGACAGGAAGGGCGACAGCAGATGCCCTTCCAGGTGATGGATGGGCAGCGCCGGCACGTCCAGCGCCGCGGCCAGCGACACCGCCACGCCCGCCCCCACCAGCAGCGCGCCGGCCAGCCCCGGGCCCTGGGTGTAGGCAATCAGGTCCACGTCCGGCAGGCCCAGGCCGGCCTGCGACAACACCTCGCGGGCGAGCGGCAGCACGCGGCGCACATGGTCGCGCGACGCCAGCTCCGGCACGACGCCGCCATAGGCCTGGTGCATGGAGATCTGGCTGTGCAGCGCCTGCGCGAGCAGCCGGGGCGGCTCAGCATCCGCAACCTCGATGAGCGCCACCCCGGTCTCGTCGCAGGACGACTCAAACCCGAGGATGCGCGTCGGATCGGTCACTTGCCTTCCTTGGCGTGGTTGATCGAGTACTTGGGGATCTCGACCGTGATGTCCTGCTGGCGCAGCAGCGCCTGGCAGGACAGGCGCGAGTCGGGCTCCAGCCCCCACGCGCGGTCCAGCATGTCCTCCTCGTCCTCCTCCATCGCGCTGAGCGACCGGCCGCCTTCGCGCACGATGACGTGGCAGGTGGTGCAGGCGCAGACCTGGTCGCAGGCGTGCTCGATGGGGATGTCGTTGTCCAGCAGCGCTTCGCAGATCGACGTGCCGGGCGCGGCGGTGATGCTGGCGCCCTCGGGGCAGTATTCGGCGTGCGGGAGGATCTTGATGACGGGCATGGGGTTCTCTTGAAGGCGCTCAGAGGGCGGCGACGTTGCGGCCGGTCAGCGCACGGGCAATGGAGCGGTTCATGCGCTCGGCGGCGAAGCCTTCGGTCGCCTCGGCCAGCGCCTTGATGGCGGCATCGATGGCGTCGGCGTCGCCGTCCATCGCGGCCAGCGCCACCAGCCGGGCTTCCAGTTCCTCGCGCTCGGCGGCGGGCAGCAGGTCGCCGTCGGCGGCCAGCGCGCTGCGGGTGGCCAGCACCATGCGCTCGGCCTCCACCCTGGCCTCGCGCAGCTTGCGCGCCGCCATGTCGGCGTCGGCGCTGGCAAAACCGTCCTTCAGCATGCCGGCGATCTGGTCGTCGCTGAGGCCGTAGCTGGGCTTGACGGTGATGGCCGCCTGCACGCCGGAGTTCAGCTCCTCGGCGGACACGCTCAGCAGGCCGTCGGCATCCACCTGGAAGCTGACGCGGATGCGCGCCGCGCCCGCCGCCATGGCCGGGATGCCGCGCAGCTCGAAACGCGCCAGCGAACGGCATTCGCTGACCAGCTCGCGCTCGCCCTGGACGACATGGATGGCCATGGCCGTCTGGCCGTCCTTGAAGGTGGTGAAGTCCTGAGCCTTGGCGACCGGGATGGTGGAGTTGCGCTCGATGACCCGCTCGACCAGGCCGCCCATGGTCTCCAGCCCCAGCGACAGCGGGATCACGTCCAGCAGCAGGATCTCGCCATCGGCCGCATTGCCGGCCAGCTGGTTGGCCTGGATGGCCGCACCCAGGGCGACGACTTCGTCGGGGTTCAGGTTGGTCAGCACCCTGGATTGGCCGTCAGGGCCGAACAGCTCACCCACCGCACGGCGCACGACCGGCATGCGGGTGGAGCCGCCGACCATGACGGCGCCCTGCACGTCGGCCGGCTTGACCTTGGCGTCGCGCAGCACGCGCTTCACGGCGGACAGCGTCCGGGACAGCAGTGGCTGGGCGAGCGCCTCGAACTGCTCGCGCGTGACGGTGACGCGCAGCTCGCCGCTGTCCAGCGCCGCGACCAGCTCGGTCGAGTCGGCATCGGACAACGCCTCCTTGGCGGCCCGCGCCGCCACCAGCACCGCACGCTTGTCATGCGCCGTGTCGACGGCACGGCCGGTCAGCGCCCAGTCCGCCAGCGCGCGGTCGAAGTCGTCGCCGCCCAGCGCCGCATCACCACCGGTCGCGACCACCTCGAACACGCCGCGGGTCAGCCGCAGCAGCGAGATGTCGAAGGTGCCGCCACCCAGGTCATAGACCGCGTAGAGACCTTCGCTCGCGTTGTCCAGGCCGTAGGCGATGGCTGCGGCGGTGGGCTCGTTGATGAGACGCAGCACCTTCAGGCCGGCCAGCTCGGCGGCGTCCTTGGTAGCCTGGCGCTGCGCGTCGTCGAAGTAGGCGGGCACCGTGATGACGGCACCGAACAGATCGTCGGCGAAGCTGTCCTCGGCGCGGAAGCGCAGCGTGGCCAGGATCTCGGCGGACACCTCGACCGGGCTCTTGATGCCGTCGCGCGTGGCGATGGCCAGCATGCCGGGGCGGTCCTCGAACCGGTAGGGCAGCTGCTCGCGGTTGGCCACGTCGGCGAGGCTGCGGCCCATGAAGCGCTTGACGGAGACGATGGTGTTCTCCGGGTCCTCCGCCTGCGCGGCCAGCGCCTCGGCGCCGATCTGGCGGCGGCCCTCCGGCAGGTAGCGCACGGCGGACGGCAGGATCACGCGGCCCTGCGCGTCGGGCAGGCATTCGGCCACGCCGTGGCGCACGGCGGCCACGAGGGAATGCGTCGTGCCGAGGTCGATGCCGACGGCGATGCGGCGCTGGTGCGGGTCGGGCGAGGCGCCGGGTTCGGAGATCTGCAGGAGGGCCATGGGTTCAGGCATCAAGCGCCGCGAGGCGCTGGTCGATATCGGCTCGGAAGCGCTGGATGAACATCAGCGCGCGGACCTGGGCGGCGGCGCCAGGCGCATCGCCCGTCTCGTCAAGCAGGTGCTGCACGGTCGCGAGTGCTGCGGTTTCGGCCTGGGCGGCGTCGGCGTCCAGTGCCGTCAGGGCCGTCTCGTCGGTCGCCTCGTCGAGGGCCTCGCGCCAGGCCATCTGCTGCATCAGGAACGCGGCGGGCATCCGGGTGTTGTTCTCGGCCTTCACCGGCACGCCACGCAGCTCGCAGAGGTAGGCGGCGCGCCGGAGCGGGTCGCGCAGGCGCTGGTAGGCCTCGTTCACCCGCATGGCCCATTGCATGGCCACGCGCTGGGCGGCCGCACCTTCGGCCGCAAAGCGGTCGGGGTGGACCTCGGCCTGCAGGGCTTTCCAGCGCGCATCGACCGCGGCGCGGTCCAGCGCATGGCGCTCGGCCAGGCCGAAGAGCTGGAAATCGTTGTCGGTCAGGCGCATGGTGCAGCGGAAAAGCAAAAAGCGCGGCCCGTGCCGCGCTCACAGACGGCGCGCCGCCGCTCAGACACGAAACGACTCGCCGCAGCCGCAGCGGTCCTTCTCGCGCGGGTTACGGAACTTGAAGCCTTCGTTCAGGCCTTCGCGGACGAAATCCAGCTCGGTGCCGTCCAGGTAGGGCAGGCTCTTGGGGTCGATGAGGATCTTGACCTCGTGGCCCTCGAAGACCACGTCCTCGGGCGCCACCTCGTCGGCATATTCCAGCTTGTAGGCCAAGCCCGAGCAGCCGGTGGTCTTGACGCCCAGACGCACGCCCACGCCCTTGCCGCGCTTGGCGATGTAGCGCTTGACGTGGCGGGCAGCGGCTTCGGTCAGCGTGACGGACATGTCAGTTTGCGCTGGCGTGCTTGGCGCGATAGTCGTCCACGGCCGCCTTGATGGCGTCCTCGGCCAGGATGGAGCAGTGGATCTTGACCGGCGGCAGCGCCAGCTCTTCGGCGATCTGCGTGTTCTTGATGGTCAGCGCCTCGTCCAGGCTCTTGCCCTTGACCCATTCGGTCACGAGCGAGCTGGAAGCGATGGCCGAGCCGCAGCCGTAGGTCTTGAACTTGGCGTCCTCGATGAGGCCGGTGGCCGGGTTCACCTTGATCTGCAGCTTCATCACGTCGCCGCAGGCCGGCGCACCCACCATGCCGGTGCCGACGTCTTCATCGCCGTTGTCGAACTTGCCGACGTTGCGGGGGTTCTCGTAGTGGTCGACGACCTTGTCGCTGTATGCCATGAAAGTTCTCCTTGCCGGCTCAGTGAGCCGCCCACTGGATGGTCGAGAGGTCGATGCCATCCTTGTACATGTCCCACAGCGGAGACAGCTCGCGCAGCTTGGCCACGCGGTCGGTCAGCACGCTGATGGCGTAGTCGATCTCTTCCTCGGTCGTGAAGCGGCCGATGGTCATGCGCAGCGAGCTGTGCGCCAGCTCGTCGCTGCGGCCCAGGGCGCGCAGCACATAGCTGGGCTCCAGGCTGGCCGACGTGCAGGCCGAACCCGACGACACCGCCAGGCCCTTGACGCCCATGATCAGCGACTCGCCCTCGACGAAATTGAACGAGATGTTGAGGTTGTGCGGCACCCGCTTGTCCAGGTCGCCGTTGATGAAGGTCTGCTCGATGCCGGACAGACCCTCGATCAGCCGGTGGTGCAGCGCACGGATGCGCTCCTGCTCGGCGCCCATCTCCTCGCGGGCGATGCGGAAGGCCTCGCCCATGCCGACGATCTGGTGCGTGGGCAGCGTGCCCGAACGCATGCCGCGCTCATGGCCACCGCCGTGCATCTGGGCCTCCAGTCGCACGCGCGGCTTGCGGCGCACGTACAGCGCGCCCATGCCCTTGGGGCCGTAGGTCTTGTGGGCCGACATGCTCATCAGGTCGATGGGCAGCTCGGCCAGGTTGATCGCGACCTTGCCGGTCGCCTGGGCCGCGTCGACGTGGAAGATCACGCTGCGCTCGCGGCAGAGGTTGCCCAGCGCCACCACGTCCTGGATCACGCCGATCTCGTTGTTCACGAACATCACCGAGGCCAGGATGGTGTCCGGCCGCAGGGCGGCCTGGAAGGCGTCAAGGTCCAGCAGGCCGTTGGGCAGCACGTCCAGGTAGGTGACTTCGAAGCCCTGGCGCTCCAGTTCGCGCATGCTGTCCAGCGTAGCCTTGTGCTCGGTCTTGACGGTGATCAGGTGCTTGCCGCGCGTCTTGTAGAACTGCGCCGCGCCCTTGAGCGCCAGGTTGATGGACTCGGTGGCCCCGGACGTCCAGACGATCTCGCGCGGGTCGGCGCCCACCAGCTCGGCCACCTGCATCCGGGCCTTCTCGACGGCCTCTTCGGCCTCCCAGCCCCAGGCATGGCTGCGGGACGCGGGGTTGCCGAAGTGCTCGCGCAGCCACGGCACCATCGCGTCCACCACGCGCGGGTCGCAAGGCGTCGTCGCGCCGTAGTCGAGGTAGATCGGGAAATGCGGGGTCATGTCCATGGAAAGGCTTCGGTTTCTTATTTGCTGAACGCGCCGCCGAGGGCGAACACCGAGTTGGGCGCCGTCACGCGGATGGGCTTGAGCACCGGCTGGGAGGAGATGGCGCGCTTGATCGGCGCGGCCTCGACCTCGAAGCCCTTGGCGAGCTGCTCGTCGGCCAGCTTGCGCAGCGACACGGAGTCGAGGTACTCGATCATCTTGGCGTTCAGATTGGTCCAGAGTTCATGGGTGATGCAGCGGCCGCTGTCCTCGCCCATGCAGTTTTCCTTGCCGCCGCAGCCGGTGGCGTCCAGCGCCTCGTCCACGGCGACGATGATGTCGGCCACGGTGATGTCCTCGGCCTTGCGGCCCAGCGAATAACCGCCGCCGGGGCCGCGGGTGCTCTCCACCAGCTCATGGCGGCGCAGCTTGCCGAACAGCTGTTCCAGGTAGGAAAGCGAAATCTGCTGCCGTTGGCTGATCGCCGCCAGGGCGACCGGGCCCGTATTCTCGCGCAGCGCCAAGTCCAGCATCGCGGTGACTGCAAACCGACCTTTGGTGGTGAGACGCATACAAACTCCTTTGCGAGACGCCTGAACACGGTTTGTCCAGGACAAATGATTCGGAAGACCCGACAATAGCCGAGCGAATCATTTCCGATGATTTTACTCGACTACTCCGGCGTGTCTTCGGAGCAGGTGTTAACCCCAGGTCTCAACGGGTTTTTGTTGCAACCGCGGGCGAACTACCGGGCGGCCTTGCGCGCCGCATCCAGCGGCACGATGTTGTCGTGCACCCGGGCTCCGAAGGCCTGCTCGCGCAGCTGGGCCAGCTGGTCGCGCAGGCGGGCGGCCTGCTCGAACTCCAGGTTGCGTGCATGTTCCAGCATCTGCTTTTCCAGCTGGGCGATACGTTTGGCCAGATCCTTCTCCGACAAGTCCTCCACCTTGGCGGCCGCCAGCAATTTGGCGTCGTCCCGGCCGGACTCCTCCGAGTAGACCCCGTCGATCAGGTCCTTGATGCGCTTTTGCACGCTGCGCGGCGTGATGCCGTTGGCCTCGTTGAAGGCGATCTGCTTGGCACGGCGGCGCTCGGTCTCGCCGATGGCTTTCCGCATCGACTCGGTGATGCGGTCGGCGTAGAGGATGGCCTTGCCGTTCAGGTTGCGCGCTGCGCGGCCGATGGTCTGGATCAGGCTGCGCTCGGCGCGCAGGAAGCCTTCCTTGTCGGCGTCCAGGATGGCCACCAGCGACACCTCGGGGATGTCCAGCCCCTCGCGCAGCAGGTTGATGCCCACTAGCACGTCGAAGGCGCCCAGCCGCAGGTCGCGCAGGATCTCGACGCGCTCGACCGTGTCCACGTCCGAGTGCAGGTAGCGCACCTTGACGCCGTTGTCGCTGAGGTAGTCAGTCAACTGCTCGGCCATGCGCTTGGTCAGCGTGGTGATCAGCACCCGCTCGTTGACCTCCACGCGCAGGCGGATCTCCTGCAGCACGTCGTCCACCTGGTGGGTGGCGGGGCGCACCTCGACGAGGGGGTCCACCAGGCCCGTGGGCCGCACGACCTGCTCCACCACCTGACCGGCGTTGTCCTGCTCGTACTGCGCCGGCGTGGCCGACACGAAGATGGCCTGGCGCATCTTGCGCTCGAACTCGGCGAACTTCAGCGGCCGGTTGTCCAGCGCCGAGGGCAGCCGGAAGCCGTACTCCACCAGCGTAGTCTTGCGCGCCCGGTCGCCGTTGTACATGCCGCCGAACTGGCCGATCAGCACATGGCTCTCGTCCAGGAACATCAGCGCATCGGGCGGCAGGTAGTCCACCAGCGTCGGCGGCGGGTCGCCGGGCTGGGCGCCGGACAGGTGGCGGGTGTAGTTCTCGATGCCCTTGCAGTGGCCCACCTCCTGCAGCATCTCCAGGTCGAAGCGGGTGCGCTGCTCGATGCGCTGGGCCTCGACGAGCTTGCCTTCCTTGACGAAGAAGTCCACCCGCTCGCGCAACTCCTGCTTGATGGCGTCGGTGGCGGCCAGCACGCGCTCGCGCGGCGTCACGTAATGGCTGCTGGGGTAGACCGTGAAGCGCGGGATCTTCTGGCGGATCTGGCCGGTCAGGGGGTCGAACAGCGACAGCCCCTCGACCTCGTCGTCGAACAGCTCGATGCGCAGCGCCAGCTCCGAATGCTCGGCGGGGAAGACGTCGATGGTGTCGCCGCGCACGCGGAAATGGCCGCGGGTGAACTCCATCTCGTTGCGCGTGTACTGCATGCGGATGAGTTGCGCGATGACGTCGCGCTGTCCCATCTTGTCGCCCACGCGCAGCGTCATCACCATCTGGTGGTAGTCCTGCGGCGAGCCGATGCCGTAGATGGCCGACACCGACGCGACGATGACCACGTCGCGCCGCTCCAGCAGGCTCTTGGTACAGGACAGGCGCAGCTGCTCGATGTGCTCGTTGATCGCGCTGTCCTTCTCGATGAACAGGTCGCGCTGCGGCACATAGGCCTCAGGCTGGTAGTAGTCGTAGTAGCTGACGAAGTACTCGACCGCGTTGTTCGGGAAGAAATCGCGGAATTCGCTGTAGAGCTGGGCCGCCAGCGTCTTGTTGGGCGCAAAGACGATGGCCGGCCGGCCCAGGCGGGCGATGACGTTGGCCATCGTGAAGGTCTTGCCCGAGCCGGTCACGCCCAGCAGCGTCTGGAAGCTCAGGCCGTCTTGGATGCCCTCGCACAGCTGCTGGATGGCCGCGGGCTGATCCCCCGCCGGCGGGAAAGGCTGGAACAGCTGGAACGGGGAGCCTTCGAAGCTGACGAATTCGCCCTTGCGCTCCTCGGTGTCACCCGCGGCGGCGGGCATGGCGTTCATCGCGTCTGTCTCTTATACACATCTCCGAGCCCACGAGACGGACTCCTATCT
>CAXDTK010000180.1:0-10945 GCA_963992225.1 uncultured Comamonadaceae bacterium
CCGCGACCGTCTGACTTAAACCAACGGGCCTCCGCGGAACCCGGGGCGATTCACCGTCTGCCGTGTTGACGCCTAGCCCACCGGCCGAGGCGAGGCCCAACGGCAAAGCACGAGGCCCGGGTCCAGGTGTTCTCTATCGTCCTTCCGGCGGGCTTTCGGGCCGTCCGCAGGTGCCGAGCGGCTCTGCAGGTCTTGCGCGGAGTCCAGCCAGGGCTGTCGGACGCCCGTTCTGCGCGGGCCCGCGCCGCTGTCGTAACGGTGCGCCCAGTCGACATTCGCGAACGTCAGCCAATGGCCCATGCGACATCGGCCACCTCGGACCCGGCGAGCACTGCGATCAGATTGTCCGCTGCGCGCATCTCGATTGCGAGGCGCACTTCGCGTACCGCCGAACCGAGGTGCGGCGTGAAGACCGTACGAGGGTGCTGTAGCAGCGCCACGGGAATGTCGATGGGGCGGTCCGGAAGATTCCAGTCCTCCATCTCGAAAACGTCTGCGGCATAGCCACCGAGACGGCCGTCTGCGAGCGCAGCCAGCACCGCCTGCTCATGGACCACGGAGCCGCGGCCCACGTTGATGAGCAGCTGCCCCGGGCGGATGCCGGAAAGTGCCGCTGTGTCGATTAGGTGGCGTGACGACTTGGTTAGAGGCACAGCCAGAAGCACGTAGTGCGCAAGGCGCAGAGCCTCGTCCAGCGTCGTGATGCGTACCCGCGGATCACGGCGCTCAGGGTCCACGCCCAGGATCTCCGCGCAACCAAAGCCTTGCACGCGGTCGACGATGGCGCGCCCGACGGCGCCCAGGCCCACCACCGCGACCGTCGAACCGTGCAAGCCCGTGCCGTAGAGCGAAGGCCGCCAGCCGGCATAGCTGGAGCGCACGCGTCGGTCACCTTCGAGCACATGGCGGGCCAATGCGATGGCGAGGCCAACGGCCAGCTCCGCGGTCGGCTCCGTCAGCAAGTCGGGTACGAAGCTCACTTGCACGCCGGCGCGCGTGCAGGCCGCGAGGTCGAAGTTGTCATAGCCCTTTAGGGCGCAGGCCACCGTGCGCAGCCTCGGCGCCCGCTCAAGGATGCCGGCGTCAACGCGGTCGGTCATGAAGGCCATCCACGCGTCGGCCTCGCGCAGGTGGCGGGCCAGTTCCTCAGCAGGCCAGGGCTCGGGGCCGGCGTTCATCACGACATGGCCGGCGGACTGCAGGCGCGCGAGCACTTCTGCGTGCACGGGTTGGCTGACGACAATTCTGTTCATGTAATGACCCTGCTCACTTAAGGCGGCGACGCAGTGCGGCACCCAGTCCGTCGACCACCAGCACGCAAGCCAGGATGGCCAGCAGGATGGCCGACACCTCGTCGTACTTGATCAGTCGCAGTGCCGCCATCAGCTCGAAGCCGATGCCGCCGGCGCCTACGATGCCCAGCACGGCCGAGGCCCGGAAGTGGTATTCCCAACGGTAGATGGTGATGTCGGCCAGCTGCGGTAGCACCTGGGGCAGCACGGCATGCGTGATCACCTGCAGGCGGCTTGCGCCCGCCGCGATGGCGGCTTCGAGCGGCTTGGGGTCGACATGTTCTATGGCCTCGGCATAGAACTTGGCCACCATGCCGGTGGAGTGCAGCGCAAGGGCCAGCACACCGGGCAGGGCGCCGAAGCCTACGGCTGCGACGAAGATGACGCCGAGAATGATCTCAGGCACCGAGCGACAGCTCGCGAGCAACGTGCGCGCGACGCGCAACACGACCGGGTGCGGCGAGGTATTGGGCGCGGCCAGCAGGGCGAGCGGCAGTGACAGCACCATGGTGAGCGCCGTGCCGGCCACTGACATGGCCAGCGTGTCGCGTAGCGGCGTGAGCCAGAGCTGCCAGCGTTCGAAGTTGGGCGGAATCATTTCTGACCCCAGTTGCGCGAGGGCTGGCAGACCGTCGGCGAAGCGCTCGGCGTCGAAGAACCCTGTGACGGCAAGCGCGACGACCGCGGCCGCGAGCAGCAGGCCGGCCCAGCCCAGGCCGCGGCGGCGCCTGCGGGTGTCCTCCGCTAGCACGGCGTCCATGGCGGCGAGGCGGGTGGTCACTTCATACTCCCGAGGTCGAGCTTAAGCACCGAGGCCGTGTCGCGAAGCACGTCGTAGGCGGCGTCAGTGGTGGACGCGAAGGCCTCGACGCGAAAGGCTTTGAGCACCTCCTTGTCCTTCATGTTGATGAATGCATCGCGGATGCTCTGCTTTAGGGCCGGCGCGAGGTTGCCTTGCAGCACGACCGGGTAGTTCGGAACCGGCGCGGACAGGTCCAGCTCGACGATGCGGCTCGCATCGATGGTGCCGCGCTTGACGAGGTTGTCGAGGATGGGCTTAGAAAGGGCACCAGCCGGCACCTGGCCCGCCTGCACCGCACGAGCGACGGCATCGTGTGTGCCGAGGTGAACGACGCGGTAGTCCTTCTCGCCGTCGAGCTTGGCCTTCTTGAGCAGGTGTGCGCGGGGCGCCAGGTGGCTGGAGGTGGAGGCCTGGTCGCCAAAGCCGAAGGCCTTGCCGCGAATGTCTTCCAGCGTCTTGACCGGGCCGCCAGCCGTGGCGATCAGCACCGACTGATAGGTGGGCGAGCCGCGCTCTACGCCGACTGCGAAAGGCTCGATGGTCGGAGCCTTGGACTTGGCGAGCACATAGGAAAAGGGCCCGAAGTAGGCCACCTCGATGCGGCCGAAGCGCATGGCCTCGATCATGGACGAGTAGTCGGTCGTGACGACCAGCTCGACGTCCTTCTTCAGCGCTTGTTCAAGGTAGACCTTCAGCGGCTGGGCGTTCTGGATCAGCGTGGAGGCGTTCTCGTCGGGCAGCAGCGCCACGCGCAGGCGAGACGGATCGCGGCCTTGGGCCTGGACAGGTATGGCGCACGCCAACGCAGCAAGAGCGAGTGAGACGACGGCAAGACGGCGGTTGGGCATGGAAGCTCCTGGGTTCGAAAGATGAAGTCGGCGCGGCGCGCCGGCGATGCTCAGGCCAGGGCGGCTAGGGCGGAATCGGGCACTCGCTCGGCCGGCGCTCCGGCCGCAGCGAAGCCGTACAGGGCCGCCTCGCGCTCGGCGGTCAACGCCGCGGGCGGCCCGTCGAACACAACCTGCCCGCCACGAAGGCCGACGATGCGGTCGGCAAAGCGGCGGGCCAGCTCCACTTGGTGGAGACTGATGACTGCGGTCAGCCGATCGATCTTGCAGATGTGGTGGAGCAAGCCCATGACGCTCTCGGCCGTCGCGGGGTCGAGGCTGGCCACCGGCTCGTCGGCGAGCAGCAGGGTGGGCGATTGCATCAGCGCCCGCGCGATGCCGACGCGTTGTTGCTGACCGCCTGAGAGCGTGTCCGCGCGGGCCAGCGCCTTTTCAAGCAGGCCGACCCGGTCCAGAACTTGCAGGGCGCGCAGCTGATCTTCGCGGCTCCAGGGCCACAGTGTGCGGAGGGGATGGTGCTGGGCCAAAGCGCCCATCAGCACGTTGGCCAGCACGGTCTGGCGGCCGATAAGGTGGTGCTGCTGGAAGACCATGCCGCAGTGACGGCGGTGGGCGCGCAGGTGACGCGGCGTCAGTCTCCCCTGTGGCAGTTCACTGGCGCCAATGGCGCCTTCGGAAGGACGCACCAGACCGTTGAGGCAACGCAACAACGTCGACTTGCCTGCCCCTGAAGCGCCGAGCAGCACGAGGAACTCGCCGCGCTCCACGTTCAAGCGCGTGCGTGCAAGGGCCTCAATGCCGCCGGGATAGACCACGCGCACGTCGTGCAGTTGCATCAGCCAGGCGGCGGTAGGAGAGGAGGAGCGCTGCGTCATGACGTGGCAGTTTGCGCAACTTCCATGTCATCACGATGACGTTTTGGTCCGAACAATGCGATGGCTTCATTGATGTCATCTATGGACCGCACATGACCAGTACCAGCCTTCTTGCCGCGCTGAAGGCATTCGACGCTACGGCCCGGTTAGGCAGCATGACGGCAGCGGCCCGCGCCCTGGGTCTGCAACAGCCCACGCTGTCGGCCCACATTCAGCGGCTAGAACAGGTTCATGCTGTCGAACTGTTCCGCCGCCGTGGTCGTCGCTTGGAGCTGACGGATTTCGGCCGATCGTTGCTGGAGCACACACGACGCGCTTTCACTGCGGAGGATGACGCTCAGGCCCTTTTGCTGGCCGCGCAGAACCGCTATGCCGGCCGGCTCGTCATCCACGCAGTGGGTCCCTACAACCTCGTCCCCATCCTGCGCGTGTTCACCAGACAGCACCCGCAAGTGAGTCTCGTAGTCCGTGTCGCAGACTCTCGTTCAATCGCTGCGAGGATTCTTGACCATCAGGGTGATGTCGGCGTGGTGCTCAACCCCGTATACCAGCCCGAGCTGGAATGCATTGAGCATCGGCGTCAGCCCTTGGTCGTTTTCGCGAAAGCGGACCATCCTTTGGCGGGGCGGACCGACGTTCGTCTGGCGGACCTCCACCAGCAGCGATTTGTCATTCGGGAAGAGGGGTCGACCACCCGACAGGTGTTCGAGGAGACGATGCGCCGCCGAGGTTTGAGCTTCGAGATCGCCGTCGAGATGGGAAGTCGTGAGGCGGTCCGCGAGGCGGTCGCGCAGGGCATGGGTCTGGGTGTCGTTGCGTCGCCGGCTTATGTCGCCGACGGCCGGCTGGCTCAGGTGCCGGTCATTGACAACGACATGGCCACGCATGTGCACCTGGTGTGCCGCCGAGAGCGCAGACCATCCCCGTTGGTGGCGGCCTTCTTGGACATCGCTGAAGAGCTGCGGGCGGTGAACTGATCTGGCCCTAAAGCCGATAAGGCAGCCATCAACGGACATGCAACCAGCGAGCACATCGCCTTGTCACGTAAGCTGCTCGGCATCCAGAATGCTGAGACCTAACCCTTCGCCGGAGCGGAACGTCCGCTCAATCGTTAGGTTATCTCTACCCCGTTGCTTGGAGCGTCAATGGAGGCACTTCCGCCCATTCCGAACGAGTTCACTCATGTGATTGCCTCGCGAGAGTTTGAGTTGGTGGGGCCGGTGGGTTCTGCTCGCTTGACCGTGGAGATAGGGGCGCCTGTTCAAGACGTGCCCAGTGTCGGCGGTACGGACTGGAGGTGTCCAATCCGGTACTTGCGCGATGCGCATGTCGAAGTTGTTTCGATGTGCGGGATAGACTCTTTCCAAGCGCTCCAAGTCGCGATCGCGGTCGTGGGACAAAGGCGGCATTATGGGTGAGCTACCCCTTGCGAAATGGCTCAGAATTTGAACTGCTGTCGCTAGCGGCTTGGCGAAGTCGGACTATCGGCGTGTTACCCCTGGCGTAATCCAAGTCCACCGCACTCTCGTCAACCAGCGCGCCACGCACTCGGCGCTCTGCGCCGTTCCGTTCGTAAGGGTGCCGACGTCGACATCGTCGCCAAGCAGCAGCGCCTGGTCGAAGCCTTCGACCTCGTGCTGGAAGCACAGGGCCTGGACATCGAGTACGACCGCGACCATGCCGTCGAGCCGCGCCCCAAGAAGCAGTTCTTCCCCAAGGGCGCATATCGGCGAGACACGCTGAACATCCTGCGCCGTGCGCAACGCCCGATGCGCATCTCTGAAATCCTGGATGCGCTCTGTGAGATGCACAAGGTCAAGCTTGAGCCCACCGACCGTGCTCATGCGGCCATCAAGCTCGCACAGGGGAACTGGCAACCACGACCACGTCGCCGTCCAACAGGCCGGCGTCCTTCATCGAGTCGCCGCGGACGTGGCAGTAGCTCGTTCGCTCGGGGTGCTCGACCAGGTAGTCCTCGACGCTCAGCCGGTCGTCCAGGTCCTCCTGCCCAGCAGGCTGTGGCAGACCGGCTCGGACACTGCCCAGGACCGGCCTCTCGAAGAACCGCTTGGTCGGCGCGATGCGGCCGTCCACCCGCTCCAGGTACCCCGCGTCGGTCAGCCGGCCGAGCACCTTAAACACGCCTCCGGTGGAAGCTAAGCCCAGCACCTCGGTGAGCTTGGCCATCGGCGGGAATGCCTTGTGGCGCTTCCAGTGGGCCTGTAGGGCGGCGAGGTGCTTGTCAGCAGTCATGGTACAAAGTGAATACTTGTTCACCAATGTACTCATTTGTCCCAGGAGGGTCAACCTCCCGGCGTGAGGGAGATGCCGCCTGAGGTTGCCGGAAGCAGGGTCAGTCAATATACTCCCGAACAATCGGAGGCATTTATGCGAACACTCCCGTTCGTCCCCATCGCTGAGGCGGCTTTCATCGCTGGTTTGAACGACCGGCAGATGGGCCGTGTCATCGAAGAAAACTTGGTCCCAGCGACCTTGCTCGGCCAACAGGGGTCGGCGCGGCTATTCGCGCGGCTCGCTGCAGCCTTCGCTCGCTTCTACTTCGACACTGAACAGACCCTCGTCGCGTCAGCACGCAGGGACATCGTTGAAGAGCTGGCAAAGCGAGTGCAGGACCTGCCGAGACATAGGGATGTGCTCGCGCTGTTGGTCATGCCTACGGAGGTGAACTGGAAGGTCGCTCGAAAGACCGTCGAGATTGACATCTCTCGCTATGTCACGGAGTCGTTCGTGCGTGCCAAAGAGGTCGACGAAGCCGAGGCCCTTGTGGCCGAGGACCCTGACGTCATGGGCGGGATGCCTTGCTTTGCCGGAACCCGGGTCCCTATCGAAATCGTGCTCGGTTCCCTGGATGAAGGCATGAGCCAAGATGAGGTGCGCGAGTCGTACTCGTTCCTCACCGACGCACATGTCGCTTCCGCTCGCGTCTACGCTGCGGTACATCCGCGGCGCGGTCGCCCACGCCGTATGGGCGAGTCATCGTCCGGAAAACGCCTCCGGGAAAAGGTCATTCGTCCCGTCCGGGCATGACGTACAAGTTCCTCATTGACGAGTGCCTGTCTCCCGCACTTGTCGGGCAGGCTGTTGACGCTGGGCACGTCGAATCGACGTGCGTTCGCGACCGCGGATTGGCCGGAACCAAGGACTGGCGCCTCGTCGAACTCGTCGTTGAGGGGGACTTCACCTTGGTTACCCACAACTCGGCTGACTTCCGGGGCAAGGGTGCCGAGGCACCAGGCGGCCTTTACGCAGAAATCGAGGTTCACGCCGGGCTTGTTTGCCTCAACAGCGCGCACGTGATGACGGTTCCTCGCCAGAAGCGGTTGTTCCAGCAGGCGTTGGAGGTTCTTGCCGAGCGCCCCGACTTGGTCAATGTGTCGCTCGAAGTGTTCGAGGAGGTCGATGGATTGGTGCACGTCGAGATTTATGACATTCCCGAGGGGCCGGGCGGCGCTGCTATCGAACCGGGCGACCAAGCGCAGTGATTTCGCGGGTGACTAAGGGGCTGTTCCTACTCTAGGGACGGCCACCTCAGTCACCGACATGCACGCCCACCAAAAATCCTTCAACGACACCCTTGCCGGTTCCGACAAGCAGTTTTACTGCCCGCCGCTGCAACGAGCCTATCAGTGGGACGAGCCGCAATGGCTGCCGGCCTTCTTGAGCACCGACACGTCCCAGTAGCACAGGGCGATGCTGATCACCGGCCCAAGCACCCAGTAGGCGTTCTGCTCCATCAGCTGATCCGCCCGAGTCTCATTGCCGCCGGTCGCCATCAGCGCGACGACGTAGCGCAGCATGCTGATCAACACTGGCGACAGAGCCAGTAGCCAGACGACGTTGTTGTTGACGTGCGCGCCATCGAGCGGTGGAGGCGTGTTGCGCTTCAGCTGCTTGCCCAGCTCGGTGCTCTCGATGGACGTCCAGGCATCCAGGCCCGCGCGCCAAACCAGCGCGCCGCGCGTCAGCGTGCCGTCCGCGACCAAGGCCAGCATGTCCGCCTCGGCGAGCGGCCCCAACCTCTGACCACGACATTCGTAGTGCCAGGTATTGCCTTCGTCTCGAAGGGCAGCAGTCGTTGCGCTCGGCGCCGGCGCCACAAGGTCTCGCAGTTCCGTCGCGTTGACGGGTTGCCAGTCCGGCCAGCCGCTGCGCCAGACCAGCGTCGAGCCCGACAGGCCGCCCCTGGCTGCGACGGCACGGATCTGCTGCTGTGAAACCGGGCCGCGACGTTCGCCGTCGCCCTCGTAGTACCAGGCGGTTTCCTGGGATGTGGTGTTCGATGTCATTTGAAGCTCCCTATCGTGTTGACTTTGAGTCACGTTTGCGGCCAAGAAAAAGCAGCTTTGCCAGACACGGTCTAAGGACCCTTGTCAGCGCAGCTGCAGGTTTGTGGAATGGGAGTGATCTGGATGCGTGTGACTCATAGTCCGTAGTCCTATTGTCATCAGATCCAGAGGATCGCCGGCGTGAAAACCGCCGCACGATCCGCCAGTTCGAAAGGTCAGAAGAAGCCGCTCAGCCCGCGTGGGCGCGGTGCGGTGCCGGCGCCTGCCGACGAAGACCGACTGCTGCGGCTGTTTGCGGACAACATGAAGCGGCTGCGCCTGGAGAAGCAGTTGTCACAGGAGGCGCTGGCCGACCTCTGCGACCTGGACCGCACCTACATTTCCGGCATCGAGCGCAAGCGCCGCAACCTGGGCATCCGCAACATCCAGCGCATCGCCGACGCGCTGGGTGTTGACGCGCGGGCGCTGTTCGATCCCGACGGGCTCTCGGCTATGGCGTAGGTGCCGCGCCGAGCTTGCCGGCCAGCTTGTCGGCGAGGCGTAGCTTGTCCGAAGGATCGCGCCGGTGCGCCATCGACTCATCGCTTCCTTCGTCCCCGGGGAAGAACTCCTCGATGATGGCTCCGGCCTCTTCTGCCGATTCTTCGAAGGCGCCTGCAGCCAGCCCTTCGCGAGCAGCCTGATCCAGCCGCGCCTGATCGAAACCCAGCCCTGCACGTTGCGCCGCCTCGGCCCGGGCCCGCTCCAGCGCCTGGGCCAGCGTCATGCCCGACCGCAACGTCAGGTCGACGTAGTAGATCGGCGCGCGATAGGACTGCGTCGTTGATTTGCCACGCAGTCGCAGCTCCAGCGGCAACGTCGACAGGCAGCCACCCGACACCGCAGCGAAGTAACGCAGGCGGGTGGCCAGCGTGCGGATGCTGTTGAACCCCGCCGTGCGGAACACAAAGCTCCCCAGCTCGTCGCCGGCCTCCTCATCGCCGTCGATGCGGACATTGAGTCGCCCCAGCGGCCGGCATTGCCGTTCGGAGAACTCGCAGCCGTCCGGCGAGGGGCAGGGCAAGGACTGGATGCCCGAGCCCATCGAGCGCCGGCAGGTCTCGCCGTTGCCGACGCACAGCGGTCGTCCAGACTTGCGGTCGAAGAGCGTGTAGCCGGCTCGCAGGCTCAGCTCGGGATCGTCGAACAGCAGCCGGATGGGGATGCTGCGCAGCTTGGCTGGACGGTTGGCGTCGGCCGGCTTCACGCGCAGGCTGTCATTGAGCGGATGCAGCATCCAGCCGTCTTTGGTCTGAACCTGTGTCGTGATGGTGACCCACTGGGCCAGTGTGGAGCGCGCGATGGCGTGCCCGGCACGCTCGAAGATGGCCTCCTGCCGGTACAGCGGCAGGTGGTCCTGGTACTTGGCGACCAGCACCTGGGCCAGCAGGCCCGTCGTCGGCAGGCCCTTGTCGATGATGTGCGGGGCAACCGGCGCCTGCACGATCCGCTCGCAGCACTTGCAGACCCACTTGCCGCGGATGTGGCGCTCGACGGTGAAGACACCAGGCTGGTAGTCCAGCTTCTCGGCCACGTCCTCGCCGATGCGCTGCATGGCTTGGCCGCAGCCGCAGGTGGTGCTCTCGGGCTCATGGCACACGTCGCGGCGCGGCAGGTGCGCCGGTAGCTTCTCGCGCCGGGGCTGTTGCCGCTCGCCAGCGGCGCGGACTGGCTGCAGTGCCTCAATCTCGGCGGCCACCGCCGCCAGGTCGCTGTCCAGCGTCTCATCCAGCAAACTCTTCTGCTCGGCGCTGAAGCGCTCGCTCTGCGCCGCGAACTTCAGTCGCTTGAGGATGGCGTTCTCGTGCGTGAGCTTGTCGATGACGGCCTGCTTGAACGCAGCCTCGGCGCGTGCAGCCAGCAGGGCATCGCGCAGTTGGGTGGCATCGAGCGTGTCGAGGTCGTCGGCAATCACGAGTGGTGATATTGCCCGCCGTGGGCCTCGCCGCCCATCGGCAGATGTCGCAATGGACGCGCAGCTACAGCAGCGTGATGACGCTGGCCTCGCCGACGTGCTGCCAGGGCAGGCCAAGCACCAGGGCATCGAATTGCGTGCGGCTCAGGCTCAGCGTGCCGGTCACGTCGCGGGGCCAGGCGAAACGGCCTGCGTTGAGGCGGCGAGCAGCGAGCCACACCCCGATACCGTCATGCACGAGCACCTTCATCCGGTTGGCGCGGCGATTGGCGAACAGGTAGGCGTGGTGCGGCCGGGCAGCACCGAAGACTGCGACCACGCGCCGCATGGCGGCCTCGGTGCCCGCCCGCATGTCCAGCGGCTCGACCGCCAGCCACAGCGCATCCACCCGGATCAACGCAGCATCTCGCGCAGCCAGGCGGCGCAGGAAGCGGCGCCCGCCATCGGCCAACGAACCCGCACATGGACCGGGCCGCGCTGCAGTTCCAGTTCGATGGACTGCGGCGGCTCGCTCGGTGGCGCTTCCGTGACCATCGACACCGGCACGAACGCAGGGGAGTCAGCGGGCTCGCCATCGTGCCCAGCCAGGCGCCGCCACTTGTGCACGAGGTTGGCGTTGAGGCCGTAGCTCATCGCCACCTGGGCCACAGATGCACCAGGTGCCGCGCATGCGGCAATGACTTGACGCTTCAGGTCTGCATCGTGGCGCCGGCGACTGGCCGGCTTGGCGTCTGACATGGTGTCCACCTAACTTGTTTGGTGGACACCATCCTGGCCGGCACGGGCTCGCCGCTCAAGGTGAGTTGGCCGGGCGTACATGGACGCCCCCGGTTTGCCAAGCTTCCAGTTCACTGCGGCGCGAAGAAG
>CAXDTK010000181.1:0-10918 GCA_963992225.1 uncultured Comamonadaceae bacterium
GCCCGCCCCTGCCATGCACACCCTGATCCACGACCTGCCGGCCGCCAGCGCCGGCACCACGCGACGCCTGCGCAGCCTGCATTTCGGCCGCCGCGACAGCGGCCGCAAGGCTTACCTGCAGGCCGGCCTGCATGCCGACGAAGTGCCACCGATGCTGGTGGCCCAGGCGCTGATCGAGCGCCTGGGTGCGCTGGAGGCGGCCGGCGCCATCGGTGGCGAGATCGTCCTCGTGCCCATGGCCAACCCCATCGGCCTCGCGCAGCAGCTGCAGGGCTCGGCGTTCGGCCGCTTCGACCTCGCCACCGGCACCAACTTCAACCGCGAGTTCCGCCGCCTGACGGACGCGCTGATCCCACGCCTGGAGACCCGCCTGGGTGCCGACCTGCACGCCAACACGCGCACCATCCGCGCCGCCTGCCACGCGCTGCTGGCCGAGCAGGCCGCCGCCACCGAGACGGAGGCCCTCAAGCACCTGCTGCAGACGCTGGCCGTGGACGCCGACCTGGTGCTGGACCTGCACTGCGACCACCAGGCCGTGGTGCACCTGTACGCCGGCACGCCGCAGGCCGACGCCTTCGTGCCGCTGGCTGGCCACCTGGGCGCCAAGGCGCTGCTGACCAGCGAGGCCGCGGGCGACGACCCGTTCGACGAATCGGCCGCGCGCCACTGGTGGGAGCTGGCCCGGCATTTCGCGGGCCGCTTTCCCATCGACCCGCAGGGCTGCCAGGCCGCCACCGTGGAGCTGCGCGGCGAGACCGAGGTGTCGCATGCGCTGGCCGCGCAAGACGCCGACGCGCTGGTGGCCTACCTGCGCCAGCGCGGCCATGTGGACGGCCCGGCGCCCGCCGCGCCGCCCGCCTGCGCCATGACGCCGCTGGAGGGCGTGCAGCCGGTCAGCGCGCCGGTGGCGGGCATCGTGGTCTTTGCCAAGGCGCCCGGCGACTGGGTGCAGGCCGGCGAGACGGTCGCCGAGATCGTCGACCCGCTCACCGACCAGCGCACGCCGGTGGCGGCCGAGGTCAGCGGCCGCTGCTTCGCGCGCATCGCGCGCCGCTACGCCTCGCGCGGCATGCGGCTGATGAAGATCGCCGGCCCGGTGGCCTTCCGCAGCGGCAGGCTGCTGTCGCCATGAAGCTGCGCCTGCCCAACACCTTCGTGCTGCTGCTGGCCCTGCTGGCGCTGATCGCGCTGGCCACCTGGGTGGTGCCCGGCGGCCGCTTCGACACCGAGCAGGTCAACGGCCGCCAACTCATCGTGCCGGGCAGCTTCCAGCCGGCCGCGGCCAAGCCGCAGGGCCTGGCCGCGCTGCTGACGGCGCCGATCCGGGGCTTCGTCGAGGCCGCCCTCATCATCGGCTTCGTGCTCATCGTCGGCGGCGCCTTCGCGGTGCTGCAGAAGACCGAGGCCATCGACGCCATGATCAAGGCCGTGGCCCGCGCACACAGCCGCTCGGCGCTGGTGCGCGCGGCGGTCATTCCCGGCTTCGTCACGCTGTTCTCGCTGGGCGGCGCCACCTTCGGCATGGCCGAGGAGGCCCTCCCCTTCGTGCTGATCTTCATCCCGCTGGCGCTGGCGCTGCGGCTGGACTCGCTGACCGGCGTGGCCATCCCCTTCGTCGGCTCGCAGGTCGGCTTCGCGACGGCCTTCCTCAACCCCTTCAACGTGGGCGTCGCGCAAGGCATCGCGGGCGTGCCCATGTTCTCCGGCCTGGGCTATCGCGTGCTGTGCTGGGCCGTCGCGACCGGCCTGACCATCGCCTTCCTGATGTGGTGGGCCGCCCGCATCCGCCGCCGGCCCGAGCTGAGCCCCAGCTTCGCGCTCGACCAGGAGCGCCGCCGCACGCTGGACCTGGCCAGCTTCGCGCGCTTCGACGGCATGACCGGGCGCCAGCGCCTGGTGCTGTGGCTCTTCGCGGCCACGCTGGCCGGCATGATCCTGGGCGTGGTGCGCTGGCAGTGGTACATCGAGGAGATCGCGGCGCTGTTCCTGGTCATGGCCGTCACGGTGGGCCTGGTCGCGCGGCTGCGGGCCGACGCCATCGTGGAGGCCTTCCTGCAGGGCGCGCGCGACCTGGTGGGCACCGCGCTGGTGATCGCGCTGGCCAAGGCCACGGTCATCCTGATGCGCGACGGCCAGATCATCGACACGCTGCTGCATGCGCTGGCGCCGCTGGTGGCCTCCGACAACCCGGTGTTCGCGGCGCAGAAGATGTTCCTGATCCAGTCGGTCATCAATTTCTTCATCCACTCCGGCACCGGCCAGGCCGCGCTGACCATGCCCATCATGGCTCCGCTGGCCGACCTGGTGGGCATCACCCGGCAGACTGCCGTGCTCGCCTTCCAGTTCGGCGAGCTGACCACGGCCATCATCCCCACGTCGGGCATCACGGTGGGCGTGCTGGCGCTGTCGGGGCTGCGCTACGGCACCTGGGTGCGCTGGATGCTGCCGCTGCAGGCCGCCTACGCCCTGATGGCGCTGGCGCTGCTGGCTTTCCCGGCCCTGAGCGGCTGGGCCTGAACGCCACAATGCCCGCATGAGCCCCGCCCCCTTGCGCCGCGTCGGCCTGGTGTTGCGGCCGGGCTTCTCGCAGCTGTCGCTGGCCGGCGTGATGGACAGCCTGGCGGCCGTCAACGCCTTGCAGGCCGAGGCCCTGTATCGCGCGGAGCTGCTGTCGGCGCTGGGCGGCCCGGTCGAGTCGGCCGCCGGCCTGCAGGCCGCCACCCGGCCCTGGGCACCGGCCGAAGGCTGGCACGCGGTGCTGGTGGTGGCGCCCGACGCCACACCGGCCGAGGCATCGCTGGCCGCGCTGCTGCGCGCCTGTGCAGCGCAGGGCGCGGTGCTGGGCGGCGTGGACGCGGGTGCGGCCCTGCTGGCCGCGGAGGGGCTGCTGGACGGCCAGCGCGCCTGCGCCGACTGGACGCAGCTGGACGGCCTGGCCGAGGCCTACCCCGCGGTCGCCTGGGCCAACGGCCTGTGGGAGATCGCCGCCGACGGCCGGCGCCTGAGCTGCGCCGGCAGCACCGCCAGCCTGGACCTGTGCTGCGCCTGGCTGGCGCTGCTGCACGGCGAGCGGGTGGGCCAGGCGCTGGTCCAGGCGCTGGGCCTGAAAGGCCTGCGGCCGCGCGACGAGCGCCAGCGCCCCGGCTACAGCGAGCAGCGCGGCGCCGGCAGCCCCAAGCTGGCCGAGGCGCTGGCGCTGATGGAGGCCAACCTCGCCGAGCCGCTGCCCACCGAGGAGGTCGCGCGGCTGGTGGGCGTGTCGCGCCGCCAGCTGGAGCGGCTGTTCAAGCAGCACCTCGACACCCTGCCCTCCCGGCACTACCTGGCGTTGCGGCTGGCGCGCGCACAGCGCCTGCTGCAGCAGAGCAGCCAGTCCATCCTGCAGATCGGGCTGAGCAGCGGCTTCGCGTCGGGGCCGCATTTCTCCAACGCCTACAAGACCCATTTCGGCCACACGCCGCGCGACGAGCGCAGCCGCCGCGCGCTGGCCTGGCGGGCCGCCCCACTTGCCGGAGACACCCCATGACCCCACTGCTGCTGCGCCCCGTGGCGGCGGCCGACCTGGCCGACTTGCAGCGCATGGCCGAGGCCAGCACCGACGGCATCAACTCGCTGCCCGCCGACGAGGCAAAGCTGCGCCGGCGCATCCAGGCCTCGCTGCAGGCCTTCGCCAGCCGCGACGACGCCAGCGGCGAGGAGACCTACCTCTTCGTGCTGGAGGACCGCGCGGCCGACGCCGGCCGCGGCCGCCTGGTCGGCTGCGCCGGCATCGAGGCCAGCGCCGGCTTCTTCGACCGCTTCTACAGCTACCGCAACGAGTTCGTCGTGCATGCCAGCGCGGCGCTGGGCGTGTCGCAGCGCATGCACACGCTACACCTGTGCCACGACCTGACCGGGGCCACGCTGCTGACCTCCTTCTACCTGGAGCCGGCCTACGAGCCGGGGCCGGCGGCCCAGCTGCTGTCGCGCGCGCGGCTGCTGTTCATCCACGCCCATGCCGAGCGCTTCTCGGAGCGCATCGCCGCCGAGAGCCCGGGGCTCACCGATGCGCAGGGCCAGAGCCCGTTCTGGGACGCCGTGGGCCGGCGCTTCTTCGGCATGGGCTACCCCGAGGCCGAGGCCGTCATCGGCGGCCGCAGCCGGGCCTGCATCGCCGAGCTGATGCCCACCTCGCCGGTCTACGTGGCGCTGCTGCCGGAGGCGGCGCAATGGGCCATCGGCCAGCTGCACCCGGTCGCCGAGCTGCCGTTCTCCATCCTGCAGGACGAGGGCTTCGACGCCGACACCTACATCGACATCTTCGACGGCGGCCCGACGGTGGAGGCGGCGCTGCGCACGCTGCGCAGCGTGCGGCTGGCGCGCGAGACGACGGTCGGCCCGGCGCGCGGGCTGCGCCGCTGGCACCTCGTCGTGCGGCCTGCGCGCGACGGCTTCGCGGCCACGCTGGCCGAGATCGGTGAACAGGTCGACGGCGACACCGCCGCCGCGCTGGGCGCCGGCGCCGGCGAACGGCTGCTGGTCACGCCGCTGCTTGGCGAGGAGCGCGCATGAGCGACATCCACCACCGTGCCGAGCCGGCCGGCCGGCGGCTGGCGCTGGCCGATGGCAGCGCCTCGCTGCTGCTGGTGCCGGGGCTGGGCCTCGCGCTGCCGCGCTTTCACTTCCACATCGGCCGCGTGGTGCACGCCTCGCAGGAGCTGGGGCTGTTCCGCGTGCAGACCACGCTGCTGCTGGGCAACGACCACACCGGCCACAGCGAGCTGGCCGAGCTGCAGGCCGACCCACGCCTGGACGCCGGCGCCCAGACCCGCGCGCTGCAGCAGCTCGTCCAGGCCGCGTGCGAGCTCGTCAGTGCCAGCCCGCAGGACTTCGGCACGGCGCTGGTGGCCGAGCTGCCGGGCTGGCGCGACGCGGCGGGGGCCTCGCCGTTCTGGCAAGCGCTGGGCGCGCGCTTCTATGCCGGCGACCCCGCCGCGGCCCAGGCCCGGCTGGGCCATGCCTGGTGCAGCCACCTGGCGGCGCTGCTGCCCCGGCAGTCGGTCTACCTGTCCTTCCTGGGCGAGGCGGCCGCCGCGCGGCTGGCCGAGCCCGCGCTGACCGCGCGGCCCGCCTTCGCCGCGCTGCGCGCAGCGGGCTTCCAGCCGCCCGCGCATGTGCGCATCGACGACGGCGGCCCGGTGCTCTGCTGGCATGCGCCATCGGGCGGCTCCTGAGGCGCCGCGCCAACCCCGCGAACCGCACCACCGCCGCGGCGCGCCGGGTTTGACAGAGATCAACAGTCGCCGATATAACGGGTCCGTCCCGGGCCATCGGTCGGGGTTCACCAGGTCAGGAGTGACGATGTCAGACCCCGTCGGAGGCCGACTTTCCCAAAGCCCGCCCTCCACCCGCAGCGAGGAGCTGCGCAGCTTCCTCTTCCTGTCCGTCGTCATGGCGCCGGTCATCGCGGGGCTGCTGGTCGCCGGCTATGGCTTCGTCGTCTGGGTCTACCAGATGTTCGCCGGGCCGCCGGGCAGCTGATGAGCGACGACCTCCACATCACCAGCCTCGTCGTCCATGCCACGCCGGCACGCTGCACCGCCGTGGGCGCGGCGATTGCCGGCATCGAGCTGGCCGAGGTGCACGGCACCGATGCCAGCGGCAAGCTGGTCGTCACGCTCGAAGCGCCCAGTGCCGCGGCCATCCTGGACCAGATCGCGCACATCCAGCACCTCGACGGCGTGATCGGCCTGGCCATGGTCTACCAGCACGTCGAATCGCTCGAATCCCTGAACATGGAGATCCCTCATGCCGACCACACGACGTGACTTCGTACGCCAGTCTGCCGCGGCCGCGGCCGGCTCGGTGGCCGGCATCCCCATCGCGGTCGCGCAGGGCGGCAGCGCCTATGCGGACGCGTCCAGGCTGACCTGGTCCAAGGCGCCCTGCCGCTTCTGCGGCACCGGCTGCGGCGTGAGCGTGGCCGTCAAGGACAACCGCGTCGTCGCGACCCAGGGCGACCCCGAGGCGGAGGTGAACCGCGGCCTGAACTGCGTCAAGGGCTACTTCCTGTCCAAGATCATGTACGGCGAGGACCGCCTGACCACCCCGCTGCTGCGCATGAAGGACGGCCAGTACGCGAAGGACGGCGAGTTCCAGCCGGTGTCCTGGGACAAGGCCTTCGACGTGATGGCCGAGAAGTGGAAGGCGGCGCTGAAGGCCAAGGGGCCCACCTCCGTCGGCATGTTCGGCTCGGGCCAGTGGACGGTGTGGGAAGGCTATGCGGCCAGCAAGCTCATGAAGGCGGGCTTTCGCACCAACAACCTCGACCCCAACGCCCGCCACTGCATGGCCTCGGCCGTCACCGGCTTCATGCGCACCTTCGGCATGGACGAGCCCATGGGCTGCTACGACGACATCGAGGCCGCCACCGCCTTCGTGCTGTGGGGCTCCAACATGGCGGAGATGCACCCCATCCTCTGGACGCGCGTGACGGACCGGCGCCTGAGCGGCCCGAACGTCAAGGTCGCCGTGCTGTCGACGTTCGAGCACCGCTCCTACGAGCTGGCCGACATCCCGATGACCTTCGCGCCTCAGACCGACCTGGCCATCCTGAACTTCATCGCACACCACATCATCTCCACCGGCCGGGTCAACAAGGACTTCGTCAACAAGCACACCAACTTCAAGCTGGGCAATGCCGACATCGGCTACGGCCTGCGCCCCGAGCACCCGCTGCAGAAGGCGGCCAAGAACGCGGGCGACCCGAGCGGCGCCAAGCCCATCAGCTTCGACGAGTACGCCAAGTTCGTCTCCACCTACGACCTGGAGTACACCGCCAAGCTGACCGGCGTGCCCAAGAACCGCCTGCTGGCGCTGGCCGAGCTGTATGCCGACCCCAAGACCAAGGTCATGTCGTTCTGGACCATGGGCTTCAACCAGCACACCCGCGGCACCTGGGCCAACAACCTCGTCTACAACATCCATCTGCTGACCGGCAAGATCGCCTCGCCCGGCAACAGTCCGTTCTCGCTGACGGGCCAGCCCTCCGCCTGCGGTACCGCGCGCGAGGTCGGCACCTTCTCCCACCGGCTGCCGGCCGACATGGTGGTCACCAACCCCAAGCACCGCGCCCACGCCGAAGAGATCTGGAAAGTGCCGCACGGCACCATCCCCGACAAGCCCGGCTTCCACGCCGTGCTGCAGAACCGCATGCTCAAGGACGGCAAGCTCAATGCCTACTGGGTGATGGTCAACAACAACATGCAGGCCGGCGCCAACCTCATGAAC
This sequence comes from uncultured Comamonadaceae bacterium, assembly GCA_963992225.1. GTDB lineage: Bacteria > Pseudomonadota > Gammaproteobacteria > Burkholderiales > Burkholderiaceae_C > Pelomonas. Next base: position 7,270 of record CAXDTK010000181.1, read on the forward strand.
GAGGGCTACCCCGGCTATCGCAACCCCGAGAACTTCATCGTCGTCTCGGACGCCTACCCGACCGTCACCGCCGTGGCGGCCGACCTGATCCTGCCCACCGCGATGTGGGTCGAGAAGGAAGGCGCCTACGGCAATGCCGAGCGCCGCACGCACTTCTGGCACCAGCTCGTCAACGCGCCCGGCGACGCACGCTCCGACCTGTGGCAACTGATGGAGTTCTCCAAGCGCTTCAAGATCGAGGAGGTCTGGCCCGAGGAGCTGATCGCCAAGCAGCCGGCCGTGCGCGGCAAGACGCTGTTCGACGTGCTCTACCGCAACGGCAGCGTTGACAAGTTCCCGCTGGCCGACATGGACAAGGCCTACGCGAACGACGAGTCCAAGGCCTTCGGCTTCTACGCGCAGAAGGGCTTGTTCGAGGAATACGCCGCCTTCGGCCGCGGCCACGGGCATGACCTGGCCCCGTTCGACGACTATCACAAGGCCCGCGGCCTGCGCTGGCCGGTCGTCAACGGCAAGGAGACGCTGTGGCGCTACCGCGAGGGCGCCGACCCCTACGTCAAGGCCGGCACCGGCTACCAGTTCTACGGCCATGCCGACGGCAAGGCGGTCATCTTCGCCCTGCCCTACGAGCCGCCGCCCGAGGCGCCGGACAAGGAATTCCCGTTCTGGCTGTCCACCGGCCGCGTGCTGGAGCACTGGCACTCGGGCTCGATGACGCGGCGGGTGCCCGAGCTGCACCGCGCCGTGCCGAATGCGCTGTGCTACATGCACCCGGACGATGCCAAGGCGCTGGGCGTGCGGCGCGGCAGCGAGGTGGAGGTGGCGTCGCGCCGCGGCACCATGCGCACCCGCGTCGAGACCCGCGGCCGCAACAAGCCGCCACGCGGCCTGGTGTTCGTGCCCTGGTTCGACGCCAGCCAGCTGATCAACAAGGTCACGCTGGACGCGACCGACCCGATCTCGCTGCAGACCGACTTCAAAAAATGCGCGGTCAAGATCACCAAGGTCTGAAGCGACAAGGAGCCGCGATGACGAACCTTCTCCGCCACCTCACCCTGCTGCTGTGCCTCGGCAGCGGCCTCGCCCTCGCGCAGCAGCCGCAGCCGGCGGGCCGCAGCTTCGTCGATGCGGCGCGCGGCCCGACGCCCATCACCGAGTCGACCAAGCCGCCCGTGCTGGGCAATGCCGTCAACGACGACGTCAGGCGCACGCGCAACTACCCCACCCAGCCGCCCACCATCCCACACCGGGTTGACGGCTACCAGATCGACAAGAACTTCAACAAGTGCCTGGACTGCCATGCCCGCGCCAAGACCGAAGTCACGCAGGCCATCCCGGTCAGCGTGACGCACTACATGGACCGCGACGGGCACACGCTGGGCCAGGTGTCGACGCGGCGCTATTTCTGCATGCAGTGCCATGTGCCGCAGGACGCCGTGCGGCCGCTGGTGGCCAACAGCTTCCAGGACGTCGACACCGTCATCCAGCGCGCGATGCAGAACCGCAAGGCCGATGACAAGGCAGGCCGCAAGTGAAGCCGCTGCTGAACCTGCTCAAGCGCTACTGGGTGGTGATACGCCGCCCCAGCGTGCACTTCAGCCTGGGCTTCCTGACCGTGGGCGGCTTCATCGGCGGCATCATGTTCTGGGGCGCGTTCAACACCGCGATGGAGCTGACCAACACCGAGAAGTTCTGCACCGGCTGCCACGAGATGCGCGAGAACGTGTTCGCCGAACTCAAGAGCACCATCCACTACACCAACCGCTCCGGCGTGCGCGCGGTGTGCTCGGACTGCCATGTGCCGCACGACTGGACCGCCAAGATCGCGCGCAAGATGCAGGCCTCCAAGGAGGTCTGGGGCAAGATCTTCGGCACCATCGACACGCCCGAGAAGTTCCACGACAAGCGGCTCGAACTGGCCCAGCACGAATGGGCGCGGCTGAAGGCGAACGATTCGCTGGAATGCCGCAACTGCCACAACTACGACTCGATGGACTTCACGCGCCAGAGCCTGCGCGCGCAGAACATGCACTCGACCTATCTCGCCAACAAGGAAAAGACCTGCATCGACTGCCACAAGGGCATTGCGCACAGGCTGCCGCACATCCCCGCGGGCGAGGCCCCGACGGACACGCCCGGGCAGAAGGTGCCCAGCAGCGACACGGCGGCTCGGCCCGGCGATGCCCGTCCGTGAGGGGGGCGGCCCGCGGCTGCGCGCCGAGGCGCTGGCCTGCCGGCGCGGCGGCCGCGCCATCTTCTCGGGCCTGAGTTTCGAGCTGTGGCCGGGCCAGGCACTGGAGCTGCGGGGCGCCAACGGCAGCGGCAAGACCAGCCTGCTGCGCCTGCTGGCCGGGCTGACACCGGCCGCCGCGGGCTCGCTGTGCTGGGACGGCCAGCCGCTGCGGCCCGGCGACCCGACGCACCGCCAGGACTTCGCCTACCTGGGGCACCACAACGCGCTGAGCGCGGAGCTCACCGCGCTGGAGAACCTGCGGTTCGCCCAGCAGCTGGGCGGCGGCCCCGGCGATGCCACGGCACTCCAGCAGGCGCTGCAGACCTGGGACATGGCGCCACGGGCCACCCAACCGTTGCGACGCCTGTCCCAGGGTCAGCAGCGCCGGGTGGCGCTGGCCCGCGTGGGCCTGGGCCGACGGCGGCTGTGGTTGCTCGACGAGCCCTGCGCCGGGCTGGACGAAGCCGGGGAGCGCCTCTTCGACGCCCGCCTGGCCGAGCACCTGGCCGGCGGCGGCCTGGCGGTGGTGGCCACGCACCAGGCGCTGCGGCTGCGGTCCGAGGCCCGCTGCCTGCTGGCATTGCCGGCCTCACCGCGCCAGCCCGCACCCGCCGCATGCTGAGCGCCGTCTTTGCCCGCGAAGCCCGGCTGGCGCTGCGCCGCCCGGTCGACGGGCTCGGCGGGCTGGCGTTCTTCGTACTGGTCGGCGGCCTGTTCCCGCTGGCCATCGGCCCGGACGCCGCGCTGCTGCGCGCCATCGCGCCGGGCGTCATCTGGGTCGCGGCGCTGCTGGCCGTGCTGATCTCGCTGCACCGCCTGTTCGAGCCCGAGCTGGCCGATGGCAGCCTGGAGCAATGGCTGCTCGCGCCCCGCGCGGCGATGGGGCTGGTGGCGATGAAGGTGGCGGCGCACTGGTGCATCACCTGCCTGCCGCTGATCGCCGTCGCGCCGCTGCTGGCGCTGCAGTACGGGCTGGCCGGCGAGGCCACCGGGCTGCTGGTGCTCGCGCTGCTGCTGGGCACGCCCACGCTGGCGCTGCTGGGCGCGCTGGGGGCGGCGCTGACGCTGGGCCTGCGCGGCCCGGTGCCGCTGGCGCTGGTGGTGCTGCCGCTGAGCGTGCCGCCGCTGGTGTTCGGCTGCGCCGCCGTCACGGCCGGCCAGCAGGGGCTGTCGGCCACGCCGCCGCTGAGCCTGCTGGGCGCCTGCCTGTCGCTGGCGGCCTTCCTGTGCCCCTGGGCCAGCGCGGCGGCGCTGCGGCTGGCCCTGGAGTGACCCGATGGGCGACCCGATGAGCGATTCGACCCACAGCCCCACCCTGTCGTCTGCCGCCGGCTGCGCGGCGCCGGCGCCCTGGCCCCCCCACCCCGGCCCCGGCCCATAACCCCCCCAGGCGCGCCCCCCGCAGCCCCGGGTTGC
>CAXDTK010000182.1:0-10898 GCA_963992225.1 uncultured Comamonadaceae bacterium
TAGGGCGTCGGTCCGACGCAGCGTCGAAATCAATGGCTTGTTCAGCGTAGCCTTAGCGTGACGCGCACTGTTCTGCTAGGACTGTCGTGACGCCAAGCCGCGACAACAATGCCCTGATCGCATGTCCGAGGCCATTGTTTTCAAAGGGAATAAGTTGAGCAAGCAGGGGAATCAATCGTGTCGGACAGCTCCTGACCAGCTCCGACTGCGGCGCTGCGTACTGTTGCCCGCGCCCCGCCGCTGCCGACACCCCCGCTACGCATCCCATCGCCGCACCCCTGCCAATGGTCATACGCCGTGCGATGGCGTCAGGCCGAATTCGCAAAACCGGACATCGCGCCCACTCCCATGCGGGGGATACCGTCAACCCCGGCTCACGGGATGAAATCGACCCGCGCCGGGGTAACACCGGTGAGAAGATTTTTTCCGTGGCTTGACGGCCGCGGGTTTGGGGCTGCCTCGTTCGAGTGATCCTTGCGGGCGCGCTGACAGATTGACCGTTTCAGGGGTGAGGGATTCATGCGCAAGCTGGCATCGGGGCGTTCGGATGGCGTTGTCATGGCGAGGGCCGGCAAGCCGCGTTTGAACTCGCTGGCGGACCAGGTCCGCAAGGCGCTGGCCGCCACGCGCAACCCCCAGCGGCCTCAGGCGCCGCGCCTGCAGTTCGATTCCTTCGAGCCGCGCGTGCTGATGTCGGGCGATGGCGTGATGCCCCGTGTGGAGGGCCGCATCGAGGTGCCCGGCGAGGTGGACCGCTACACGTTCACGCTGCCCAGCGACGTGAAGATCGTGTTCGACTCGCTGACGCCGGACAGCCAGCTGCAGTGGTCGCTGCAGGGCCCGCAGGGCCAGGTCATCGCGCCGCGCGCATTCGATGCGACGGATGCCAACGCCAAGGGCGGCGATGTCGCGCTGAACCTGCAGGCCGGCACGTACACCTTGCAGATCGACGGCGTGGGTGACCATGTCGCCGACTACGGCTTCCGCCTCATCGACCTGAGCCGCGCGGCGTCGCTGACGCCGGGACAGGCCGTCAACGGTGCGCTGACGCCGGCCAACCAGACCGATGCCTACAGCTTCAACGCGGTGGCCGGGCAGACCTTCTACTTCGACGCGCTGCTGAACCCCGCCAGCACGGACTGGCGGCTCATCGGCCCGGACGGCAAGACCGTGTTCGGCCCCAGCAGTGCGGGCACCGATGTCGAGAACCAGCTGCTGACGCAGACCGGCGCCTACACGCTGCTGCTGGAAGGCCGCGTCGGCAACACCGCCGCCAGCACGCCGTATGCGTTCGTCGTGCAGCCGGTGCAGGACCTCATCTCGGCCGTGCAGCTCGGCCAGTCCCAGGTGGGCGATTCGCCCTGGCTGGGCGGCGCTCTGCAGCTCGGCGCCGTCACGTCGGCGCAGGCGCCCGCCGCCGCGGCGCTGGACCTGCGCCGCACCGTCACGATGGAAGCCTGGGTGACCGTCGACCGGTACACCAACAGCTACATGCCCGTCGTCTACAAGGGCGGCGCCGACAACTGGCTGGGCGGACACCGCAGCTACGCGCTCTTCGTCACCAACGGCGGCGACCTGCTGCTGAGCACCGGCGACGGCAGCGAGCAGTACCTGTACAGCAGCGGCGGCCTGATCAAGATCGGCCAGCGCACCCATGTGGCCGCCAGCATCGACCGCGACGCCGGCGTGATGAAGCTCTTCGTCAACGGCACCGAGGTGGCCAGCGGCGCGGTGCGCAGCAACACTGACGCCTTCTCGGCCGCCACGCAGCCGCTGTCCATCGGCCGCACCGACGAGCCTTACGGCGGTTTCAGCCCGTTCGCGGGCCGCATCGACGACCTGCGCATCTGGAAGACGGCGCGCAGCGCTGCGGACATCGCCGCCAACCGGGGCGCCGAACTCTCCGGTGCCCAGCCGGACCTGGTGTTGAACTACCGCTTCAACGAGACCGGCGGCAGCGTCGTGCAGGACAGTGGCCCGCTGGGCCTGACCGGCGCCGTGATCAACCCGCTGGCCACCCTCGAAGGCGCCATCACCGGGCGCATCACCACGCCCGGCCAGCGGGCCATCTACACGCTGGACCTGACCGACACCCGCCGCATCGTCTTCGACGCGCTGCGCGACAGCCCCATGACGTGGAGCCTGAACGGGCCGCGCGGCGCGCTGGTCAGCGGCCGCAGCTTCGACAGCAGCGATTCCCGCGACCGCGCCGGCGTGGATGGCGTCAACCTCGACCCGGCCGCCACCAACCGCGTCGTCTACGACCTGGGCCCCGGTCGCTACACCTTCACGGTCGACGCCGCGGGCGACACCACGGGCGAGTTCGGCTTCCGCCTGCTGGACCTGGGCGCGACCGCCCTGCCCCTGTCCCTGGGCGCCACCACCAGCACCACGCTGCCGGTGGGCAGCGCGACGCAGGCGTGGTCGTTCGCCGTCGCCGCGGGCGACCGGCTGACGTTCGAGCACCTGTCGGCCGCCAACATGGACCTGCAGTGGCGCCTCGTGTCCCCCAGCGGCAACCAGCTCTGGAGCAGCTATTTCGGCACCGACGTCGGCGAGCGCACCTACACCGAGGCCGGCACCTACACGCTGCTGGTGGAAGGCCGCCGCACGGCGCTGGCTCCCAACGCCCTCAGCTTCAAGGTCAGCAAGACCGGCAACACGCTGGCCGAGCGCGTTGGCGGCTTCGATCAGGACTTCAACGGCCCCGGCCTGGACCCGCTGTGGCAGACCGGCGGCGTGCCCAGCACGCTGACCGCCGTCGGCGCGCCGACCTACGGCTTCGAAACGCTGGACGGCGCCAGCGTGATCCGCCTGAACAGTGCCATCGCCGGCCAGTACCGCGGCGTCGGCTGGACCACGGCCACCAATGCCGTCGGGCAGGGTTTCAGCTACGAGGTGCGTTTCAACACGCTGGTGCAGTCGGCCGGCACCGGCTTCGACGAGCTTATCGGCCTGTCCGTCACGGACGTCACCGACACCGGCCGCTGGGTGGCCACCGCGCTGTCCAGCAACACCAACGGCGGCGGGCGCACGATGCGCGTCGACAGCCGTGGTGTCGGCGGCAGCGGCTTCCAGACGCCGGCCTACAACTTTGCCGACAACACCTGGTACCGCCTGCGCCTGGCCGCGGCCACCGACGGCACCCTCAAGGCCACACTGCTCAGCGACGCGGGCGCCGAGCTGATGACGCTGGACCTCGGCGTGACGGCCGATGCATTTGCGGGCGGCGCGCGCTTCGGCATCTACCAGGCCAACACGACCACCGGCGGCACGGCCGCCCACGACGTGGCCATCGACTGGGCGCGCCTGACCACCACGCCCGCAGCCCCGCAGCCGCTCACGCTGGGCCAGCTGGTCACCGGCAGCCGCAGCGTCACGACCCAGCGCGACCTCTACAGCTTCAACCTCGCCCAGCCGACGCAGCTGCTGCTGGATACCCGCGAGAACAGCTCGGCCACCCGCTGGACGCTGACGGACGAGCGCGGCACGGTGGCCAGCGGCAACTGGTTCGACTGGCCCACGCTGCCGCTGAAGGCCGGCCTCTACACGCTGCGCATCGACGGCAACACCACGGGCGCCTACGGCTTCCGGCTGGTGGACCTGGCGGCCGCCCCTGCCCTGCCCCTGGGCCAGCTCGTCACCGGCAACCTGGAGCCCGGCTACGGGGTGCAGACCTGGCACTTCAACGCCACCGCGGGCCAGCGTTTCTTCTTCGACACCCGCATGTCCATCGATGCGGACTGGCGCCTGGTCGGGCCCTCGGGCGACACGATCTTCTCGGTGGGCAGCTGGAGCGACCAGGAGGTCGAGCTGCTGCAGTCCGGCCGCTACACGCTGGTGCTGAACGGCTACAACCACCACCCCACGCCCCAGGCCTTCGCGTTCCGCGTGGGCGACACGGGCGATCGCAGCACCGACATCACGCTGGCCCAGGGCGCCGACACCACGCCGCTGTGGGTGCCGGGGGCCCCCGGCCTGGGCGGCACGGGCCTGGCGCTGGACATGCGGCGCGAGCTGGTGGTGCCCCACGGCGCCGCCACCGATCTGCGCAACGACGTCACGTTCGAGGCCTGGATACGCCCGGACCGCTTCGCCAACAGCGGGGTGATCTCGGTTTAGGTGCACAGACTGGGGTTAAGGGTTGAGGGTATTCCCGTAATTGTTTCCCGTCTCTGGCGTGACAAACGCGTTGGGTAGTCTCCTGCGCCAGGCCTGACAACGCCCGGGCCGTGAGGAGACGAGGTTGCCCAGTTTTCACTTGCGGTTCGTCGGCCGGGATGTTCTTCCCAAGACTCTGTCCGCGCGCGACGTTGAAGAGTCGTTTGGCCTGAGTGCTGACGACCTCCTCGAACTCAAAAACGGGTTCCGGGGCAACGCCCGCATCGGCGCCGCCTACCAGTTGGTGGTGCTGCGAGCCACAGGCCGCTCCCCTGATGCGCTGACCGGCATCCCGAAGGCGCTTCTTGCCTACATGACCTCAGCCATGGGCATGCGGGCGACGGACATCGCCTCACTTGCTTCCTTGTACAAGGACGCTCACACCAGCGGTCAGCACAAGGAATGGGCAAGAACTCGCGCTGGCTTCCAGCTTGTCGACGACGACGTCAAGGCTACCCTGCTCGACTCGCTGCACCAACTGTCGGCCACTGCCATCTCAGTCGACGACCTGGTCAAGCAAGGTGAGATGTGGCTCTACGAGAAGCGGCGAGTCTTGCCCAGCGACCGCGTGATCCGAGACCTCGCGCGCGAGGCCTTCGCAGCCCATGAAGCCGCAGCGATCCAGGCTGTGCTGACCGGCGTGCCAGCCGCCAACCGCAGCGCCGCGATACGGGAGCTGTTTACCAAGCGACCCGGCCCCGGCAGCGTCACCATCCTCGAATGGCTGCGCACCCCGCCTGGCAAGCACGGCCGCGCCACCCTCAAAGAGATCATCGAGAAGATCCAGTGCGTCAAGAAATGGGACACCGAACAGTGGAAGCTCGACGGTGTGCCATTGGCCCGGCTACGGGCCTATAGCCAGGAGGTGGTCGCTCGCGCGCCGTCCGATACCAAGCGCCTCAGTGAACAGCAACAGGCCTTGCAGCTGTGCGCTTTCATCTACGTCACGCTGCTCGACCTGAACGACATGGCCACCGATGTTGGTGGCCGCTGCGCCGTCGACCTCAATCGCAAGGCCTCCGGCCGAGTGATGCAAAAGCAAGCCGGCACGGCCGTCGACCTTCGTGCCGAACGTGTGAAGGTCAAGTCCATCCTCTACGACGGCCAGCTCAAGGACAAGGAGATCGTCGCCGCCCTGCGGGAGTTGATGCCGAAGGATGAGCCGGATTTCTCCGGCACACGGGCGTCGCTGATCCGCGAATCCCTCGTGAACGACGATGCGCCGCGCGTCACCGCGCTGTTGAACTCGCTGTCCATCCTGGACATCCGCGGCGCCGACGACGAGAAGGCGATGCAGCAGCTCCAAATGCTGAAGTCTCTCAACGAGCGCGGCGCTACCACCCTGCCCGACGACTTCGACCTGTCGATGGCCGATCCTTCGTGGCACAACCTGCTGGCGGACCCCGATCGCAAGAAGGCACTGGCCGCCCTCAGGGCATGCGCGATGAATTCCATCCGCAAAGGCGTCAACGCCGGCAAACTCTGGATCGCCCACAGCACCAAGCACCAGAGCAAGGAACAGCAGCTGATCCCGCCCAAGGAATGGGAAGAAAACTGCAAATCGCTGATCCGAGCGCTGAGCCTCACCGACGACCCGGACAAGTACCTGGAACGCGTTCTCACCCGCCTGAACGAGTGCATCAAGCAGCTTGGCGAGTCGATCAGGAACGGCATCGTCACCGTCGACAACAAGGGCGAGATGCACATCGATCCCATCCAGGCGCTGGAGGTCGAGCCGGAGGTCACGCGGACGCGTGACACCATGTTCCAGCAAATTGGCGACCAGCAGTTCGCCGAAATGCTGGTCGAGCTCGACGCAAAAACCGGGCTGAGCGAGATTCTGTTGGGCCGCCAGGCCAAGACCTTGGACGAACTCAAGGCGCTGTACGGCGCGTTGTTTGCGCATGGCACCGAGAACACGGCCAAGGGCGTGTGCGCCATGATCCCCGGCCTGCAGGTGCCCCAGATCACGGCGGCCATGCGAGCGATGGAGGCTCGTGGCCGGCTGCGGGACGCGAACAACCGAGTCGTCGAGTTCCAGCAGTCCTTCCCCATCGCTTCGCTGTGGGGAAGCGGCGAGAAGGCCTCGGCGGACGCGATGACCTTGGATACGTCGCGTCACCTGCACAGCGCGCGGGTCGAGCATCGCCGCAAGACGCACGGCATCGGCATCTACGTCCACATGAGCGACACGTGGAGCCTCTTCTACGACCAGCCCATCGTCCTCAACGACCGCCAGGCCGGCAGCGCCGTCCACGGCGCCGAGGCGTACAACGTCTCTCGCCGTGAGGATCAGATCCGACTCCAGCTGCTGGCGGTCGACACCCATGGCTATACGAATGCGGCGATGTCGATCTCCAAGCTGCTTGGCTTCGACCTGTGCGTGCGGTTGCAGCGCTTGTCCGAGCGCAAGATCTATCTGCCTTGGGGCACCCAGGTGCCCGAGGATCTGGAGCGGCTGAACGTCGGCAAGGTGTCGTTGAAGAAGATCCGTGAGGGTTGGGACGGACTGCTGCGGCTGATCGCCTCCATCCGCCAAGGCAAGCTGACGGCCCGAGACGCGCTCTCGCGGCTCGGCAGCGCGGCCAAAGGCGACCCGGTGCATGCGGCCGCCGACGAGCTCGGCAAACTGCTGCGCACCATCTTTCTGTGCGACTACTTCACCAACCCAGAGTTTCGGCGCGAGATGCATGCCTTGCTGAACCGTGGCGAGTCAGTTCACTTCCTCGCGCGGGCCGTCTACCACGGTCGCATCGGCGTGACTCGCGCCCGCCGCAGCGACGAGTTGATGGCCATCTCCGGCGCGCACACGATGCTCACCAACGTCGTCATTGCCTGGAACACCATGAAGATGCAGGAGGTTGTCGACACGTGGCGCGCGAGGAAGGAGCCTACCGAAGACGCCTGGATCCGCCGCATGGGGCCGGTGCACTTCGAGCACATCAACTTTCGCGGGATCATCTCGTTCAACTTCGACCCCTTTGCGGAGACCTTGTTGGCCAAGCAGCCGAAGAGGCGAGCCCACGCCGCTGCCTAAGCGGCCGGCCGGGCGGTCGTCAGACGAGGCCTTTCAAGAACGCGTTGAACCGCTGCCGGTCTGCTGGCTCTTTGAGGATCTCCTCGAACGGGCGCAAATTCTCGACCGTCAGCAACTCATGGCCTGATCGAATGGCTGCTTCAGCTCGGTCGAAGCTGGCATCGACCGAATTGACCCACTTGGACCAACGCATGACATCCGCAGGCTGCATCGTGTCGACGTCCGATCCCTCCAGAGCCTTCAGATTGGTGTCCAGGTCGACCATTAACAGCTTGCGCAGGTTGTTCTCTTCGCGCAGTGCGTCCAACCCCCGGATCTCCGCGATCGGCTCCGTGATCATGTGCGGTCGCTTTACCCGATTGCCGCCGGCCTCAGCAATCTGCGTTTCCCGCTCGGTCGCTGGGCGGTCCTTCGTCAGGAGCGACTGGCCGGTCTTGAGCATGGCGGCAACAGCGCGCACGATGTCGCTCGGCACTCCTCGGGCAGACTCCAACAGCGGTCGTGACGTCTTGTAGACCCACGCGCCGGCTCGATCACCATCGAGGACGTCCTTCAGTCGCTGCTGAGTCTCGTCGAGCCGCAGCAGAAAGTTGCCCACGTTCTCGCGGGCCAGCTTCTCGCGCATGTCTCGGTCGAACCGGATCGCGAGATTCTCGAAATCCACACCGAAGTAGCGCTTCCCGCAGTCCTTGCCGATGTTGGTCTCGCGCCCTGACTGGGTGACGACCAGATAGCCACGGTTGTGCGGTGTGTGGCAGTTCGACAAACCGCAGCGGATCTGTGCCTGAAAGGCGTACTGGCCGATGATTGAACTCAGCTTGTGCTGAGACGGATCCAGTTCATCTGAATAACCGGGACGGCCTTCAATGTCGTCCCATGACTCCAGCCGTACCAGCTCTTTTGCGGTGTTCAGAACGATCACTTTGACAAGTCTCCTTTATTGGATCCGGCGTGGTCACCGAGATCAGTCCCAGGTCGCGTCGGTCGCAGGCTCGTGCAGTGACGCCTCAAGGAGGCAACTGCAGGCGCTGGCGGTGCGAAAAAGCTCGTCCAAGAGCTCCAACAGAGCGTCGTCCAGGGCTCCGCGGTCATGGAAAGGCACTCGAAGTTCAAAACGCCTACCGTCCTGGTCGATCGGCCGCACCCCGTACTTCTTCAGATGCAATGCTTCGATCTGCTGCTGGGCGCGCTCCGTGCCCTTGCGTGAGCCGCCTGGCTTGGTCAGGAGCATCCGCAGGTGAACGACGGCGACCTGTGCTGGCGCCGGAGCCGCAGAGGCCACCGGTGATGCTGCGACTGCAGGCGCCGGCGCAGACTTCGCGAGGCCTTGCTCAAACTTCGACTTGAATCGATCCTGGGACGCGTCGATGTAGCGCACCGCCGTGCCGACGTCGCGCCAACCGACGTGCGCCATCAAGTCCTTCACGTCCCAACCACTGGACGTGGCCCAGTTCGCGAAGCCACGCCGCATCGAGTGGCTCGAATACGCGCTGGCCGCATCGACGCCCGCGTCTTCGAGTATCCGGCGCAGCAGCGGAATCACAGCTTGAGGTTGCATCGCGCTGTCTGCGACGTTGCCCCACATGTCGATGGCCGGGAACGCGGGGCCAGACTTCAGTCCACTGGTTTCGAGCCAGTCGACGTATGCATCAACCGGGCAGAGCCGGGACAACGCTGGACACGCGAACTGGCGGTCTTCGCCTTCCGCCACCGTCTTGGTGCGCCGGGGTCGCCAGGTCCAGCCGATGCCGCGCCTGGCCTCCACCTCCTCGATGCGCATGCTGGTGAGCTCATCGGCGCGAAATGCACGCCAGAAGCCGAGCAGCATCAAGGACCGGTCGCGCGTGCGACGCAGCAGGTCGGTCTTGCGACCGAGCTGGCGGGCCGTCGCCTGGGACGCCAACAGCCAGTCTGACACCTGTTCCAGGATCTCCAGCTCCAGCGGCTTGGCTCGCTTCTGAGTCGTGGCGTGCTTGACCCGAACGCCCTTGAAGACCCGCTGGACCAATGCGGACCGCGTGGGATCGGGAAAGCCATGGTCGGCATGCCACCGGGACAACGCCGCCAGACGCTGGCGCAGCGTGCTGATGCTCAACGTCGTGGCGTGTTCGGCCAAGTAACGGGCGACGCTGTCGCTGGTGGCCGGCAGCAGGCCTTTCCAGGTGGTTTCAAAATGCTTGACCGCATTGGCATAGCTGCGGACCGTGTTCTCGCGATCCGCGGCAAGGACGTAGTCCTCAATGGCGCCAGGGCCAGTCACCGGGGCTCCCCTTTCTTCGCAAGGGCCGGCCGCGGCATGTCGAATGCGCGTAGGTCGTGCATGTGGTCAGAGCCGGAACAATGCAGTTAACTCAGGTCGCAAATCATAGAGATCGGCGGGTCCCACCGGCGTCTGCCAGCACTCGTAAGACGCAGCCGCAGACGGCCCTGTACCGAGCGAGACGTCGCCCAAGCGATGAACTTGCCAGCGTGCAAGGACGATGGCGCGAGGCCTAAACAGGTTTACACGTCCAAAAAATCTGGCCCCGGACGGAGCCGGGGTCATAAAGCCTCGTCGCTGTCATCACGCCGAGGCTCCTGCTCAGGGAGGAAAAGCAGGGAAGTCAGCGCCGCTGACCTCGCCAGAGACTTTAGCAGGGGCCGCGAGGCGCCGCAGATCACGTCACCATCCTCGCCCGCTGCCGAAGCGAACTCCCAATGACGCTGAAGGAGGAGTTGGGGCTGCTTTCAGGCCTTTACCGGCATTGCGATGGCGAACGCCGCCAGCATCGCGCTGCACAAGGCCGTTGGGTTCGAAGTGTTGGACGTGTATCGCAACGTCGGCTCAAAGAACGAGTCCTGGCACGACCTGGGCTATGGCACAAGAGCTAAGCGCCCTCGTCCTTCGCGAGTGCTTAGGCCCGGCCCTGCGGCCAGGCGGCGCATTGTCAAGGCTCCTCTCAACGCCCACTCATCAGGTTTCCAAGAACGTCCTGGACATCCTTGACCCGTTCGCGTTCCTCTTCTGCCGTCACCTCCGGCGGCTCTTGCCGCCGCTTGAAGATCCGCCAGGCAGACAGGACTGATCTGATGTACTGGACTGGGAAGTAGGTCACGACAAAGGTGATGAGAAAGACAGGAAACGCCCGCTCTCGTTCACTGCTGTAGTCCGCAGTCAGATACGTGAGCCCACCGATCAGCAGCGCCGCCCAGAGGAATCCTTGCAGGCCCAGGAACTCCCGCGCGATCAAGTAGCCGCGGCGCTGGCTCGCGTTCCAGTGTTTCGGAAGCTCTGCCATCGTTTCTCCTCAAACTTCACCTGGGCGTGCATCCTGACGGCACGGAGGCTGCCGCTGACGCAGCGTTGGTGGCACCGCAGGGCCCGCCCGTCTTACGAAGGCTGTCACGAGCTCCCAGAGCGAACGACATGGTTCCGACAACCAAGGCAGCGAGCATCAGCCAGTACTGGATCCTGGGGAACGTCAGCGTCCGCCCTTTCGTGATGATTAGCCTGATCGCTGAAAGCTGATACGTGTGCGCAAGCGCGATCGACGCCAGCCAACTGATCCATGCCCAATAGAACCAGCCAGGAACGTTTCGCCCCAACGGGTTGTCGCCGATGCCACCGATCTCCCGAAGCCAGAAGACCGGGAGGAACATGGCAGCCTGAATCGCCCCGGGTTCCGCGGAGGCCCGTTGGTTTAAGTCAGACGGTCGCGGC
>CAXDTK010000183.1:0-10864 GCA_963992225.1 uncultured Comamonadaceae bacterium
ACACCTAAGCCTTCGTCGGCAGCGTCAGATGTGTATAAGAGACAGCCATCGATTGACGACATGGGTCCAATGTGCGTCCGCGCCGCCGGGCTGCTTGTAGGCGTGCTGCCGACGCCGCCGCGCAGCGCGTCGCGTCGCGCTGTAGGAGAAGCGCTGCTGCCGGCCGCGGCCTCAGCGCGCCACCTCAGCGCGCGACCGACACGCCCGCCAGCGCCGCGACGGCGGCCAGCGTGGTCTGCGCGGCATTCAGGCCCAGCAGGAAATCCTTGTCCGAGTAGGTGGCGTACAGGTCGGTGGGCTGGTGCCAGTGCGGGTTCCAGCCCGCGCCGATGTGCATGCCGCGCTCGTTCTCGCGCACCGAGACCGCGGGCACCAGGTCCATGAAGGGCACCGAGTCGGTGTTGGTCATGCGGTTGCCCACGGCCACCGGGTAGTCGGCGGCGTACTTCTCGTTGGCCGCACGCAGCGCCCAGGCCAGCCGCGCCGAAGCCTCCGCCTGCCGCGAGGCGACCTGGAACTCCACGTTCACATCCGCCTCGGCGCGCTGCTCCTTGGGCGCCATGGAGACCGGCTGGCCCCGCGCATCCAGCACCGGCTGGCCGGCGGCGTCGAGCCGGGGCACCGGCATGCCGTGGTCGAACAGCAGCATGTCGTGCTGGATCACGCCCAGCCAGCGCGGCTCGGGATAGCGGCCCGAGCCCTTGGGCGACTCGATGCCCTGCAGGTCCCGGCGCTGCGCGATGTAGGCGTGGGCGCCGTTCAGGCCGGTCTCCTCGTTGTTCCAGAGGATGAAGCGGATGGAGCGCTCGGTCGTCACGCCGGGCTGGCTGAAGATGCGCGCCAGCTCCATCACCAGCGCCGTACCGGAGCCGTCGTCGTTGGCTGCCTCGCCGAAGCCCAGGCCGTCCATGTGGGCGGAGACGATGTACATCTCGTCCGGCCGCGTCGTGCCGACCTTGGTGCAGTAGACGCTCTCGCGCGGCGACGTGCCGGGCGCCGGCAGCTCCGCGTTCAGCGCGCGCAGGCGCTCGTCCGCCTGCGCCAGCGGGTCGATGTTGACGCCGATGGCCGCGCGTCGGCCGAACAACGTGCCGCCGCCCTGCGCCGCCGGGCCGCCGGCACGCCGCGGCTGCAGCTGCACCGGGCCGCGCCGCGCCGGCTCGGTGAACTCGTAGCGCAGCCGCTCGGTGGCCCTGCAGCCGTAGGCCTTCAGCTGCGCCTCGATCCAGTCCAGCGCAGCCCGGTTGCGCGCGGTGCCCTGGCGCCGGTCGCCGAACTGCGTCAGGCCTTTGATGATGGCCTTGTAGCGCTCCAGCTCGAGCTGGTCGACCAGCGCGGCGACCGGGTCCGGCGCGACGGCCTCGGGGGCCTGCGCGCCGGCCAGCGTGGCGAAGGCCGCCATCACGGCGGCGGCGAGATGCTTGAAAGCGGTCATGCGGGGTGGTCCGGGTCGGCAGAAGGTGGGGCCAGCGTGACGGCCAGCAGCAGTGCCGCCTCGCGGCGGTAGTCGGGGTCGGTCACCAGCAGCAGTTGCAATGCGCCGGCGAGGCCCGCGACGGCGATGCCCTCGGCCTTGCAGCGCAGCGACAACGGCTGCAGCGAGCGCAGCCGGCCGTCGGGCGCCACGACGCCGACGGCGGAGCCGCGGCAGGCGCCGTCGAGGTAGTTGTCGTCGGTGGCCTCGGCGGCGGCGCAGAACACCCAGCCACCGTCCGGCAGCGCCGCGGCGTCGGTGAAGCCCAGCGGCACGCCGTCCAGTTCGCCGAGGTCGTAGCTCATGCTGTCCACCACCTCGGGCGCCGGCCCGTGGCCACCCAGCCAGGCCTGCACGGCGGGCCAGTCGTAGCGGATCAGCAGGTTGGTGCGGTGGCTCGCGTTGCCCCGCTGCAGCAGGCAGAAGCGGCCGGCGCCGACGAAGGCGCCCTCGATGTTCAGCATCGGATGGCGCGCCCGCAGCGGCGCGTACAGCGGCGCCAGGTCGACCGGCTGCGGCGCGCCCATCTCGCCGGGGGCCAGCAGCACGGCGCGCTGGCGCTGCGGCCGCGAGCCGGAGCCCAGCGCCAGCAGTGCGCCCTGCGGGAAGCCGGCGAACGGCGGCAGCAGCGCCAGTGCTTCCAGATCGGGCTTGGCGGCCTTGCGCGCCTTGTGTGCGTCGGGCAGTTCGCCGTCGAACAGCCGGTGCCAGCAGCCGGGCTGGTCGCCGGTGGCCTCGAACTCGGCCAGCCGGTGCTCGTCGTCGGCCACCACGAACAGCCGCCCGCCCCGGCGCACCAGGCTGCTGGCCGCACTCACATGGCCCGGCCCCGCCGGGGTCGGGACCGTCAGCGTCCGCAGCACTCGCACGTCCAGCGTCATGCGGGCGATGCTAGCCCAGCAGCCTCAGGCCAGGCCGGCCTGGTCCAGCCCGAGCAGCCCGTCCTTGGACCCCGGCGCGGTGCGGAACGCCACGTTGAGCCGGTTCCAGCCATTGATGGCGGCCACGCGGAAGGTCAGCTCCGCCAGCTCGGCCTCGGCGAACTGCTCGCGCGCCTCGGCGTAGGCGGCGTCGGAGATGCCCTCGGGGGCGATGCGGGTCAGGGCCTCGGTCCAGGCCAGCGCGGCGCGCTCGCGCGGCGTGAACAGCGGCGACTCGCGCCAGATGGCCAGGTGATGCAGGCGCAGTTCACGCTCGCCGTGGATGCGGGCCTGCTTGACATGCATGTCCAGGCAGAAGGCACAGCCGTTGAGCTGCGAGGCGCGGATCTCGACCAGCAGCGCCAGGCCCTCGTCCATGCGGAAGGCCATGCTGAAGTCGAGATACTTCTTGAAGAGATCGGCCGAGAGGCGCGAATAGTCGGGGCGGGCTTGCATGTTCATGGGGATCGTCCTGTGGCGGGCCGGCAGAGGTGCCGGCCTCCTGCTCAGGACGGGGCAGCCCCGCGCGTTGTGACGGCCCGCAGCTTGTCCGGGTTGCGCTGGATGTAGACGGCGCCGACCCGCCCCGGCGCCTCGCCCGGCGCCAGCGCGATGGTCTGCACCAGCCGCCCGGCGTCGGCGTCGTCGACGACCAGCAGGCCGGGCAGGCCGTTGACGCACGCGGGCAGCAGCCGCCAGGCGCGGCTGGCGGGCAGTTGCGCAAAGCCGATGAAGGTGCGCGCGATGAGCGCGCCGCCGCGCAGCGGGTGCGGCACGGCGCTGACCTTGCCGCCACCGTCGGCCAGCATGACGGCGTCCTCGGCCAGCAGCGCGGCCAGGCCGGCCACGTCGCGGCTGCGCACGGCCTGCATGAAGGCGGCGGTGAGGCGCTCGCCCTCCTCCGGGGCCACCTCGCGCCGGGCGTAGTCGGCCTTCACATGCTTGCGCGCGCGGCTGATGAGCTGGCGGCAGGCCGCCTCGCTGCGGTCCAGGTGGCGGGCGATCTCGTCGTAGCCCAGGTCGAACACGTCGTGCAGCAGGAAGGCCGCGCGCTCCGGTGGCGACAGCCGCTCCAGCGCCAGCATGAAGGCGATGGACAGGTCCTGCGCGAACTCGGCCTGCTGCTCCGGCCCGGGCGCCCAGCCGAACAGGCCGTCGTCCTCCAGCAGCGGCTCGGGCAGCCACACGCCCACGTACCGCTCGCGCTGCACGGCGGCCGAGCGCAGCCGATCCAGGCACAGGTGGGTGACCATGCGCGACAGGAAGGCGCCCGCATGCTGCACGCCGGCCTCGTCCACATCGGCCCAGCGCAGCCAGGCCTCCTGCACGATGTCCTCGGCCTCGGCGCGCGAGCCCAGC
The DNA here is from genome assembly GCA_963992225.1 of uncultured Comamonadaceae bacterium. GTDB lineage: Bacteria > Pseudomonadota > Gammaproteobacteria > Burkholderiales > Burkholderiaceae_C > Pelomonas. The sequence goes on from CAXDTK010000183.1 coordinate 3,754, forward strand.
ATGCGGTAGGCCAGCGCGCGCAGGCGGCGCGCATGGTCGCGGTCGAAGCGGCGGGCGCGTGCGGCCGGCGTAGGGTCGAGGTCGTCGGTCATCGGGTGGGACTGCAGTTGGCGGGTGGTCTACACCCGACGAAACAGACCCGCAGTTTGTGACAGCTCAGGGGCAGCGCAGGAAGATGCCCTGCTGGGTGCAGACGCCGCGCGGCCCGACGAGGTTAGGGCCCACGCGGGTCAGCGTGGAGCCGTCGCTGCCCAGGCAGGTGGCGCCGTGGCAGTGGCTGACGATCACCGGGGTCTCCACCCGTGGCGCAGCGGCGGGTGGCGGCAGTGCCGGGGGCGGTGTACGCGGTGGGGCCGCGGCCGGCCGGGCGGGTATCGGAGTGCTCCAGCTGCGCTGCGAAGGTGGCGGCGAGGTCGTCAGGCCGCCGAGGCAGGCGTCCGCCACGCGCTGGCGCAGCGGCAGCAGCCGGGCGGCCACCGCGCGCTGACGGTCGGTGTCGGGCGCGGACGCCGCGCCGGCATCGAGGAGCGCATCCTCCGCCTGGCCCAGCGCCTCCAGCGCCGTGCGGCAGGCCGGCGACTGCGGCAGCTCCTGGGCCGCAGCCAGCAGGCCGCCCAGCGCCAGCGACCCGATGCCCAGCCATCGCACCCATGGGCGCAGCGGCGCGAGAAGGTCCAAGGGGGCGGGCATGGCGTAGACCGGGGCGATGCGACGCCGCCAGCGTGCGCCACCCCCGCCTAGCGTGGGCCGCGGCCGGTGCCGCGCAGCGGCCTCAGCAGATCGCGCAGGCCGTTGTGGTCCATCTCCTGCATCAGCGCCAGCAGCCGGCCGATCTCGCCCTTGGGAAAGCCCTCGCGGGCGAACCAGTTCAGGTAGTTGCCCGGCAGGTCGGCGAGCAGCGTGCCCTGGTGCTTGCCGAAGGGCATCTCGGTGCGCACCAGCCTGAGCAGGTCGTCGGGGCTCACAGCCAGCGCAGGCGCTTGAAGCGCCAGTACAGCAGGCCGCTGACCAGCCCGATGACGCCCAGCGCCATCGGGTAGCCCCAGGCCCATTTCAGCTCGGGCATGCCCTCGAAGTTCATGCCCCAGATGCCCGCCAGCGCCGTGGACGCCGCGAAGATCGCGGCCCAGGCCGCCAGCCGCTTGGTGACCAGCGATTCGTCCAGCGTCACCAGCGTCAGGTTGACCTGCGTGGCCGCGATGATGGTTTCGCGCGCCGCGTCGATGCTGGCCTGGCTGCGCAGCAGGTGGTCGTACACGTCGCGGAAATAGTCCTCCATGGACTTGCAGACCATGGGCACGCGCCCGCCATGCAGCTTGCCGGCCACGTCCAGCAGCGGCGTGACCGCGTGGCGCAGCGTGGCCAGGCGCTGCTTGAGCCCGAACAGCCGCTGCACCACGGCCTGGCGGTCCTGGCGCGGCTGGAACATGGTGGCCTCCAGCTGCTCCAGCTCGGCCTCTATGCCTTCCACCAGCGGGAAATAGCGGTCCACCACCGCGTCCATCAGCGCGTAGAAGACGAAGCCCGGGCCCTGCCTCAACAGCTCGGGCTCGCGCTCGGCGCGGTCACGCACGCCCAGGAAGCCCTGCGCGCTGCGGTGCCGCACCGACACGACGAAGCGCGCGCCGACGAAGACATGCACCTCGCCCACCTGCAGGCCCTCGGGGCCGTCCTCCAGCAGGTGCATGGCGGCGAACAGCATGTCGCCGTACTCCTCCAGCTTGGGCCGCTGGTGGCCCTTGCGGGCGTCCTCCACGGCCAGCGGCGGCAGCTCCAGCTCGCGCTGCAGCAACTGCAGCTCGTCGTCGCCCGGGTCGCGCAGCGCGATCCACACGAAGCCGGCGCGGCTGCGCAGCGCATCGGCCACGCCGTGCAGCCCCGGCTCCGCCACCAGGCGGCCGTCCTCGTACAGCGCGCTGTTGATCAGCATCGGCCGCTCAGCCGCGCGGCAGGGCCAGCTCGCCGAGGTCGGTGCCGCGCTCGCGGGCGATGGCCTCCAGCACCGGCAGCAGCGGGCCCAGCTTCTCGTCCAGCGCGGCGCGCACGGTGTCGACGACCACCTGGGTGCTGCGCTCGATCTCGATGTGCACCGCGTCGCCCACGACCTTGTCGCCGAAGGTGGTCATGCGCAGCGTCTCGGGGATCAGCCAGACCTCGAACCAGCCCGAGCCGTCGCGCTCGCGCTGCGCCTCGGCCACGGTCAGGCTGCAGCCATTGACGCCGACATAGCCCTTGGCGAAGACGTAGCGCATCCAGGGCGCGGGCAGCGCGAAGCGGATGACATGGTTGTTGTCGGGCCGGCGGATCTCGGCGATGCGGGCCGACACGTCGACATGGCCGGACAGCGGGTGGCCGCCGATCTCGGCGCCGTCCTTGGCGGCACGCTCGACGTTCAGGCCGGCGCCCACGCCCAGCGCGCCCAGGGTCGTCAGGTTGAGCGTCTGGGCCATCACGTCGAAGCGCGCCACGCCGGGCGCCGGGCGCTCGGTGACGGTCAGGCAGACACCATCGCAGGCGACGCTGGCGCCGATGGCGAGCTGGTCGTCGAAGCCGTCCGGCAGCTTCAGCGCCAGCGTGTGCAGCCCCTCGCGGGCGTCAATCGATTCGACCCGGGCGACGCCCTGAACGATGCCTGTGAACATGAGTGAAAAAGGCCCCGACAGGGGCCTCGTGCAGATCGGCAGGCCAGCTTACCAGCTGACCTCGCGGTCGGGCGTCGCGCCGATCTTGTGGATGGACAGGTCCGCGCCCTCGAACTCCTGCTCGGCCTCCAGCCGCAGTCCCGTCACCCGCTTGATCACGCCGTAGACGACGAAGCCGCCGGCCAGCGCCCAGGCCACGCCCGCGAGCGTGCCGAGCAGCTGCGCCACGAGGCTGACGCCGCCGATACCGCCCAGCGCCTGCTGGCCGAAGACGCCGCAGGCGATGCCGCCCCAGGCGCCGCACAGGCCGTGCAGCGGCCACACGCCCAGTACGTCGTCGATGCGCCAGCGGTTCTGGGTGAGGGTGAAGAACTGCACGAACACCCAGCCGGCGATGGCGCCGGTGACCAGCGCGCCCAGCGGGTGCATCACGTCCGAGCCGGCGCACACGGCCACCAGCCCGGCCAGCGGGCCGTTGTAGGCGAAGCCTGGGTCGTTGCGCCCCAGCAGCACGGCCGCCAGCGTGCCGCCGGCCATCGCCATCAGCGAGTTGACCGCCACCAGCCCCGACATCTTGTCCAGCGTCTGCGCGCTCATCACGTTGAAGCCGAACCAGCCCACCGTCAGCACCCAGGCGCCCAGCGCCAGGAAGGGGATGCTGGACGGCGGGTGGGCGCTCATCGCGCCGTCCTTGCGGTAGCGGTTCAGCCGCGGGCCCAGCAGCAGCACGGCCGCCAGGGCGATCCAGCCGCCTACCGCATGCACCACGACGCTGCCGGCGAAGTCATGGAACTCCGCCCCGGTGGCCGCCTTCAACCAGGCCTGCAGGCCCAGGTGCTGGTTCCAGGCCACACCCTCGAAGGCAGGGTAGACGAAGCCGACGATGACCGAGGTGGCCGCCAGCTGCGGGCCGAAGCGCGCCCGCTCGGCGATGCCGCCCGACACGATGGCCGGGATGGCGGCCGCGAAGGTCAGCAGGAAGAAGAACTTGACCAGCTCGTAGCCGTTCTTCTGCGCCAGCTGCTCGGCGCCCACGAAGAAGTGCATGCCGTAGGCGACCGCGTAGCCGACCAGGAAGTAGGCCAGCGTGGACACCGCGAAATCGACCAGGATCTTGACCAGCGCGTTGACCTGGTTCTTCTTGCGCACCGTGCCCAGCTCCAGGAAGGCAAAGCCCGCGTGCATGGCCAGCACCATGATGGCGCCCAGCAGGATGAAGAGCGCATCCGCGCCCGGCTTGATCGATGACTCCAACATGGTCTCCGGCCGCCGGCTCCAGACTTGGGGCACCGCGCACCAAGCCGAACCGGATCGCACCGAAATTGCAAGTTCAATGCCCGATTTCAGGCCTGCCCGGGTCGGGCCGGGGCACCATCAGGCGGCAGTCAGCTCGCTTTTGGTGCGAGAGATGCACTCTTCTCGAACTCGTCCGCACTGAATCCGAGCGTCCAGCGGCCGTCCGGCCATTGCACCAGCGGCCGCTTGATGACGCTGGGCTGAGCCTGCATCAGCGCCACGGCGGCCGCGTCGTCCACCACGGCGGCCCGGGCGGCGTCGTCCAGCTTGCGCCAGGTGGTGCCGGCGCGGTTGACCAGCCGGTCGCGGCCGAACGCGGCCAGCCAGACCGGCAGCAGCCCGGCCGGCACGCCCTGCTTCTTGAAGTCGTGGAAGCGGGCCTCGTGGCCCCGTTCGGCCAGCCAGGCGCGGGCGCGCTTGACCGTGTCGCAGTTGGCAATGCCGTAGACGGTGATCATGGGCGCCACCGTACCATGACGGCCATGATCGACTGGCTGGCCGAGGACTCGCTCGACTTCCCGCCCAGCGCGCGCGCGCTCGGGCCGGACACCGACGCCCCGGGGCTGCTGGCCGCGGGCGGCACGCTGACGCCCGAGCGGCTGGCCGCCGCCTACCGGCGCGGCATCTTTCCCTGGTACGGCCCCGGCCAGCCACCGCTGTGGTGGGCGCCGGACCCGCGCATGGTGCTCAAGACGGCCGACTTCAAGCTGTCGCGCTCGCTGCGCAAGGCCGTGCAGCGCTTTGCCGCCACGCCCGGTTGCGAGATCCGCATCGACTTTGACCGCGCCGCCGTCCTCGCGGCCTGCGCCAGCGCGCCGCGCGAGGGCCAGTCCGGCACCTGGATCGTGCCGGAGCTGCAGGCCGCCTACCTGGCCTGGCCGGCCATGCACAGCGTCGAGACCTGGGTGGACGGCGAGCTGGCGGGCGGCCTGTACGGCGTCAACCTGGGAACCATGTTCTTCGGCGAATCGATGTTCACGCGCCGCACCGACGCCTCCAAGATCGCGCTGGCCGCGCTGGTCTGCCTGTGCCGCAGCTTCGGCATCCCGTGGATCGACTGCCAGCAGAACACCCGGCACCTGGCGTCGCTGGGCGCGGCCGAAGTGCCGCGAAGCGTGTTCGAAGCCCACCTGGCCGCCCATGTCCACGCGGCCGCACCGGGCCCCTGGACCTATCATCACGACCACTGGCACCGGCTTCCCGACCCCACGTGACCCATCCCAAAGAACTGCCGCTGGCGCAGATCCAGTTCTATGCCACGGCCGCCTACCCGTGCAGCTATGTGGCCGGGCGCCAGGCGCGCTCGCAGGTCGCCACGCCCAGCCACCTGATCCACGCCGACGCCTACTCGAACCTGGTGGCTGCAGGCTTTCGCCGCAGCGGCCTGTTCACCTACCGCCCTTACTGCGACCAGTGCCGCGCCTGCATCGCGCTGCGCGTGCCGGTCGAGCGCTTCCAGCCCAGCCGCTCACAGCGCCGGGCGTGGAAGACCCATGGCCAGCTGCAGGCCAAGGTCATGCGGCTGGGCTACTCGCCGGAGCATTACGCGCTCTACCTGCGCTACCAGGCCGGCCGGCACAGCGGCGGCGGCATGGACCACGACAGCGTGGACCAGTACACCCAGTTCCTGCTGCAGTCGCGCATCAACTCCCGCCTGGTCGAGTTCCGCGACCCGGTGCCCGAGGGTGAGACCGGCCCGGGCGCGCTGCGCATGGTGTCCATCCTGGACATCCTGAACGACGGCCTGTCGGCGGTCTACACCTTCTACGACCCCGATGTCGAGGCCAGCTTCGGCACCTACGGCGTGCTGTGGCAGATCCAGCAGGCGCGCGAGCTCAGGCTGAGCCATGTCTACCTGGGCTACTGGATCGCGGAGAGCCCCAAGATGGCCTACAAGTCGGGCTTCCGGCCGCACCAGGTCCTGCAGGACGGGGTCTGGGAAGACGCCGCCTAGACCAGCACCTCGACGCAGGCCGGGTGGCCCAGGAAGCCCTCCGGGCTGGCGCTGCGGCCGTAGGCGCCGCTCTGGTAGACCACCGCCAGGTCGCCCACCTCCCCGCGCGCCATCTCCATGCGGTCGGCCAGCAGGTCCAGCGGCGTGCACAGCGGGCCCACCACGCTGGCGGGCTCGGTGGCCGTCTCGCGGCGGCCCTGCGGCTCGACGGACGCCGGGTAGTTCTTGCGCAGCACCTGGCCGAAGTTGCCCGAGGCCGACAGGTGGTGGTGCAGGCCGCCGTCGGCCACCAGGAAGACCTGGCCCCGCGACAGCTTGCGGTCGACGATGCGGCTGACGTAGAGGCCCGCCTCGCCGACGAAGTAACGCCCCAGTTCGATGACCAGCCTGGCCGCCGGCAGGTCGGCCCGGGCACGCGACTGCAGCGCCGCCAGGTTGTCGGCTATGGGCGCCAGGTCCAGCCGCGCCTCGCCGGGGAAATACGGGATGCCGAAGCCGCCGCCCAGGTTCAGGAAGCTGACCGGCGCTGGCGCGCTTTCCGCCAGGCGCAGCGCCAGCTCGTAGCTCTTGACCTGCGCCTCGCAGATGGCCTCGGCCTTGAGGTTCTGCGAGCCGGCGAACAGGTGGAAGCCCTCGAAGGCCAGGCCCTCGCCGCTGAGCCGGCTGACCTCGGCCAGCACCTCGGGCACGGTCTCGGCGTCGATGCCGAACTGCTTGGGGCCGCCGCTCATGCGCATGCCCGAGCCCTTGAGCTCGAAGTCGGGGTTCACGCGCAGCGCGACGCGGGCCGGCAGGCCCAGCCGCTGCGAGGCGGCCGCCAGCACCTTCAGCTCGCGCGCCGACTCGACGTTGACCAGCACGCCGGCCGCGACGGCCTGGCCCAGCGCCATGTCGCGCTTGCCCGGCCCGGCGAAGCTGATCTCGTGCGGGTCGGCGCCGGCGTTCAGCGCCACCTGCAGCTCGCCCGCCGAGGCCACGTCGATGCCGTCCACCAGCCCGGCCATCCAGCCCACGACGGCCGGCATGGGGTTGGCCTTCATCGCGTAGTGCAGCTCGATGCCCTGGGGCAGCACCGCGCGCAGTTCCGCCACGCGGCGTTGCAGCAGCCCGCGGTCGTAGGCGTAGAACGGCGTCTGGCCGACGCGCTCGGCCAGCACCGACAGGCGCTGGCCGCCCACGAGCAGCTCGCCGTTCGCATCACGCGGGAACAGCACGGGGG
>CAXDTK010000184.1:0-10771 GCA_963992225.1 uncultured Comamonadaceae bacterium
TTCCGCATCGCGCCGCATGCCGACCCGGCGAGCTTTTCCGCCGCCTTCCAGCGCCGGACGCGGCGCGACCCGAGGCTGCAGGTGCTGGCGTCGGTGGGGGGCTGGGGCGGGTCGGACCCGTTCTTCCACCTGGCGGCCACGCCCGAGGGGCGCGCCGCTTTCGTGCAGCATGCGGTCGGCTGGCTGCGCGCCCACCCGGGTTTCGACGGCCTGGACATCGACTGGGAGCACCTCGGCAACAACGGCGCCAGCAACGGCGTGCAACTGGGCAGCCCGGCCGATGGCGAGCGCTTCGTGCAACTGCTGCACGACCTGCGCGCGGGCCTGGATGCGCTGGGCCGAGAGACGCAGCGCCGCTATGCGCTGACCGTGGCCATCAACACCACGAAGGAGCAGCTGGCCCGCATGCCCATGGGCCGGGCGGCGGCCTCGCTGGACCTGGTCTTCATGATGACCTACGACTTCGCCGGCCCGTGGACGAGCACCGCCGGCCACCACACGCCGCTGCGCAGCGCGCGGCCGGGCGCCGACAGCCTGGCGCAGTCCGTCGCCGACCTGCGCGCCGCCGGCGTGCCGGCGCACCAGCTGGTCGGCGGCGTCGCGATGTACGGCCGCGGCTTCGACGGCGTGAAGGCCGATCGCCGCTACGTCGCGCCCTGGCCGAACGCCGACGGCTCCGTCGCCTTCAAGGACATCGCGGCGCTGAAGGCGCGGGGCATGAAGCCGGTCTTCGACAAGGCCTCGCAGGCCTGGGCCCTGGTGGGTGACGGCCGGTACGTCGGCTACGACGACCCGCGCGCGGTGCGCGCCAAGGTGGCGTTCGCCAGGCGGGCCGGCCTGGCCGGCGTGTTCGCGTGGGAGCTGAGCCAGGACGATGGCCAGCTGCTGGAGGCGATGAACACCATGACCGCGCGGCCGTGATGACGAACCGACGCATCGCGTCGGTCGACGCCCTGCGTGGCCTGGCCGTGGCGGCCATGCTGCTGGTCAACAACCCGGGCGACTGGGGCCATGTCTACGCGCCGCTGCAGCATGCCGCCTGGCATGGCTGCACGCCGGCGGACCTGATCTTCCCGTTCTTCCTGTTCATCGTCGGCGTGTCCGCCGCGCTGGCGCTGGGGCCGCGCGTGGACGCCGGCTCGGCGCTGGCGCCGCTGCGCGCCGCGGTGCTGTGGCGCGGCCTGCGCATCGCCGCGCTGGGCCTGCTGCTGCATGCGCTGGCCTGGTGGCTGCTGGACAAGCCGGCGTTGCGCGTGATGGGCGTGCTGCAGCGCATCGGCCTGTGCTTTGCGTTGGTGGGTGTGGCCGCGCTGCACCTGCGCACGCGCGGGCAGTGGTTCCTGCTGGTGGTGCTGCTGGCGGGCTATGGCGCGCTGCTGCAGTTCGGCAGCCCGACGCTGGACAAGCCGGGCAGCCTGAACCAGCGCATCGACACCGCGGTGCTGGGCCGCTTCGCCTACGAATGGAATGCCACCAGTGGCCTCGCATTCGACCCCGAGGGCCTGCTGTCGACGCTGGGTGCGCTGGCGACCACGGTGTTCGGCCTGCTCTGCGGCGGCCTGCTGCGCCGCGGACAGCCGCGCGCGGTGTTGCTGACCGGCCTCGCGGCGGCGCTGCTGGGATGGTGGTGGTCGGCCTGGCTGCCGTGGAACAAGCAGCTGTGGACGCCAAGCTTCGCGCTGTGGACCGGCGGCCTCGCGGCCGTGGCGCTGGCCGCCGCGCATGGATGGGTGGACCGCTGGGGCCACCGCCCCTGGGGCCGCGCCTTCGGGTTGAACGCGATCGGCGCCTATGCCGGCGCCTGGGTGGCGGCGGTGCTGCTGGCCGCTTCGGGCGCGATGGCGCCGCTCTACCGCGGCGTGTTCGGGCCGCTCGGGCCCCTGGTCGGGCCGCAGGGGCAGTCGCTGGCCTTCGCGCTGGCCTTCGTCGCGGCCTGGGCGCTGGTCGTGTGGGCGCTGGACCGGCGCGGCTGGTACTGGAAGGTCTGATCGCCATGGCCGAGCCGTTCGCCATCCGCATGCCGCCGGACGTGCAGTCCGTGCAGGTGGGCGGGCACACCGTCGTCTTCATCGACGACTTCCTGCAGGACCCGCAGCCGCTGCTGGACGCGGCCCGCCGCGCGGCCTATGCGCCTTACCCCGGCGTCGCCGAGCGCAAGGGCTACCCCGGCGTGCGCGCCGCCGTGCCGGCCGACTACTCGGCCACGCTGACCGCGCTGATGGCGCCGCTGATCCAGCAGAACTTCGGCGTGCCCGAGCGCCCGGCGCTGCGCAAGAGCGACTGCGCGTTCTCGCTGACGACCACGCGCCCCGACGACCTGGGCCCGCTGCAGCGCGCGCCGCATTTCGACGCCAGCACGCCGCACCACATGGCGGTGCTGCTCTACCTGTGCGGGCCCGGGCATGGCGGCACGGGCTTCTACCGCCACCGGGCCAGCGGCATCCAGCAGGTCACGGCCGACAACCGCGAGGCCTTCCTGGACCTGCGCTTTGCCGAGCAGCGCGCCCAGCCGGAGCCGCCGCGCTACTTCGACGACTCGGACGCGCACTTCGAGTTCCTCGGCATGATGCCGGCGCGCTTCAACCGGCTGGTGGTCTACCGCGGCAGCCTGCTGCACTCGGCCGTCGTCAACCCGGCCCGCAGCATCGATGCCGATCCGCGCACGGGCCGGCTGACGGTCAACACCTTCTACGACTTCTGAACGCCGCGCCGGCATAAAGAGCGCGCTGGGCGCGTTGATGGGTGATCGACGAGCACGCCGCCGAATTGCGCATCACTCGGATGACGCCGGGTCGCACAGGGGCGGCCGCCACCGTTTGGGTTGACGAAGGCGGGCAGCAGCGCAGCAGGCCTGCCCAGCCTCCTGCCAACCGATCTCTCTGACGCGTCACCCTCCAACGAGCAGAGCCATGAAAAAAGCCCGGCAGGTGCCGGGCTTTCGTGCGCGGGTTCGCGGCGTTCAGAACTTCGCGGTCAGGCCCACCCGGTAGGTGGTCTCGCCCTCGAACGACCAGGCCGGGAAGCCGGCGCGCAGCGACGGGCGCACCGCGGCGGAGTTGCCGGCGCCGTACTGGATGTCCTTCTGCTTGGTCAGGTTCTGGGCCTCGAAGCTCAGGCGCAGCTGCTTGGTGATGTTCCAGCCGAGGCTGAGGTCCAGGCTGCCGATGGCGTCGTGCATGCGGTTGCCGTACCAGAACGGGGCCTCGCGCACCATGTACTTGGAGCGCCAGCTGTAGGCCAGCCGCGCCGAGTACAGCTCGTTCTCGTAATAGCCCACCAGGTTGGCGGTGTGCTTGGACGACAGCGTGAACATGTTCAGCTCGTCGTCGTAGCTGGTGGCCGGGGCCTTGGCGTCGGCGTAGGTGTAGTTGGCCGTGGCGCCGAAACCGTTGCCGAAGCCATGGTTCACCTGCAGCTCGATGCCCTTGATGGTGCCGCCGCCGGCGTTGACGAAGCGCGAGAGGGTCCAGTTGTCGACGCCGGTGTCGGGGCTGATGACGCCGACCTTCTGGTTCGGCGTCGTGCGCGTCGTCACGAAGTTGTCGATCTTCTTGTAGAACAGCGCCGCACCCACCAGGTTGCCGCGGCCGTAGTAGTGCTCCACGCCGAGGTCGATCTGCTTGCTGGTCTGCGGCTTGAGGCTGGGCGTGCCGTAGGTGAAGCCGTCATTGGACGGGTTGGTGTCGTCGAAGCCGCTCACCGAGGCCAGGAACATGTTGGTGAAGTTCGGGCGCGTGATGGCCTTGGCCGCGGCGAAGCGCAGCAGCGTGTCCTTGGACAGGTCGTAGACCAGGTTCAGGCTGGGCAGCACCTCGTTGTAGCTGGCGGACTCCGAGACCTTGTTGGTGCTCCAGCCGTTGTTCTGGCCCACGTCGGTCGTCGGCGTGCCGTCGAAGGCGTAGCCGGTGGACGTGACCTTGGTGCGCACGTAGCGCAGGCCGGCGTTGCCGTGCAGCGCGCTGCGCTCGAACTCGACCATTCCGTACAGCGCGCTGTTCTTCTCCTTCAGCTGGCCGTAGGCGGAGCGGTCTTCCGCCCAGCTGGTGATGTTGGCCGAGGCCAGGTTGAGCATGGCGCCGATGTTGGGCTTGGGCACGGTCCAGCCACCCACCATGTCCAGCGTGCCGTCGTACAGGCCCGGCGTGCTGCCGGTCACGGCTGTGGCGGCGTGGCGGCCGCGGGCGCCGCTGCGGGTGAAGGTGTGCTCGGTGGCGCGGGCGCCGGTCTTGAACGCGGTGAGGCCGGCCCAGTCCAGGTCCACCGTCAGGTCGACCTGGCCGAAGTTCTCCTTGTCCTCGTTGGGGCCGCGGCCGGAGGCCCAGCCCTCGGGCGACGACGCCGCGGGCAGGTTGCCGACGCCGATGGTCTGGTTGCTGGACGGCTGGATGGAGATCTCCTTGCCGCGCGCGTCGATGGTGCCGGTCCAGAACGGCAGCGAGGCCGTGCCCGTCACGGGCGCCCACTGGCCGTAGGCGAAGTTGGTGGTCTGCTTGGTGCCGCCTTCGGCCTTGGTGGAGCCGGCCACGCCGGACAGGCGGAAGCCCTCGCCCTTGTAGGCGCCGTCCAGCACGATGCTGTCCGACGTCATCGCCGCGGAGCGCACCCAGTTCTGCAGGAAGACGTTGTCGGTGGCCGGGTTGGCGGTGCTGCGGGTGTGCAGCGTGCACAGGCCGGCGGCGTTGGTCTCCTGGCAGGTGCCGGAGTTGCCGGTGAAGATGTAGTGGCTGGTGTTGGAGTTGTCGGCCTCCAGCTCCAGGCGCAGCACGTTCAGGCCCAGGTCGAAGCCGGGCGCGGGGCGGGCCTGCAGCGTGACGTTGAAGGCCTTGCGCTCGCGCTCCTGCACGAACACGGTGGGTGCCACGTCGCCGGACCAGCGCATGTCGCTCTCGACGCCGCGGCGCAGGTAGTCGCCCTTCTCGAAGGCGCCCGACACCAGCACGCCGAAGGTGCGGGCCTCGTTGCGCCAGCTGTACAGGCCCGAGACTTCCTTGTTGACGTCGCTGATGCTGCCCTTGCCGGCCTTGACGCCGGCGAAGGCGGTGTGGGCGGCCAGGTCCAGCGGGCGGCGCGTCTTGACGATCACGGTGCCGCCGATGCCGCCTTCGGTCAGGTCGGCCTGCGAGGACTTGTAGACCTCCAGGCCACCGATCATCTCGGGCGGCAGCAGCGAATAGTTGAACGAGCGGTCGATGGACTTCTGGTCGTACCAGCCGGTGGACGCGACGGTCTGGCCGTTCAGCGTCGTGTAGGTCATCTGCGGGTCGGTGCCGCGGATGGAGACGGCGGCGCCCTGGCCGAAGTCGCGCGCCACCGACACGCCGGGGATGCGGCCCAGCGTCTCGCCCACATCGCTGTCGGGCAGCTTGCCCACGTCCTCCGCGGAGATGGCGTCCACCACCGCGTTGGCGTTCTTCTTGATGTTGGCGGCGCTTTGCAGCGAGGCGCGGATGCCGGTGACAACGACCTGCTCCAGCTGGGCGGTGGCGGGCGCGGCGGCCTGCTGAGCCTGCGCGAACGACGCAGCCAGCAGTGTGAGCGACACGGCGGCGGCGATGGGGGTCTGCTTGACCTTCATGGATTTCCTCGTAGTGGCCAATGGAATGAGGTGCGGTCGGCGGAGGCTTCGGCCCCGTTGCATACCACCGACAGTCCGGTTGCGGCATCGAACTCCCAGCTCGGCTGCGACCAGTGCAATGCCACTATAGCGATGCATAACTCCACTTTGCTACCAATTTGGGGCGGGTAGTTTCCCGGGTGGCTGCTTGCCCATGGCTTGCGCGATGCGCCTTTCCCCTGTGCGCCCTCGCTGCGCTGGCCCACTGGTATGGCCGCCGGCGCTGGCAGGCGGCACCGCGCCGTTGCCAGAAGGACACAGGCGGCGTGTTGCGGCCCGGCGGCCGCGGGGTGAATGCCAATTGGTCGTGAAGTGGCATGGCTCCAGAATGCGCCGCAAAGGACGGGATGCGATGCCAGGGATGACCGAGTTCACCGCCATGAGCCGGGCTCGCTTCGAGGCGGAGGTGGTGCCGGCCAGCCGCCCCGCCGTGATGCGCGGGCTGGTGGCGGACTGGCCGCTGGTGGCGGCCGGCCGCCAGGGGTTGCAGGCGCTGCTGGACTATCTGGCGGCGTTCGACGTGGGCGCGTCGGTCGATGCGCTGCTGGCGCGGCCCGGCGGTGTGCGTGCCTTCGGCTACGGGCCGGGCCTGGAGGGCTGCAACTTCGTGCGCGACCGGCGGCCGCTGGCGGCGCTGCTGGCGCAGTTCTGGCGCTACAGCCACTTCGCCGAGCCGCCCAGCCTGGCGATGCAGAGTGCGCTGCTGTCCGAGGCCTTGCCGGGCCTGGTGGCCATGCATGCGATGCCGCTGCTGGCCGCGGCGGTGCCGGCCCGCCTGTGGATGGGCAACCGCGGCACGACGCCGGCGCATTTCGACAGTTCGCACAACCTCGCCTGCGTGGCCGCGGGCCGGCGCCGCTTCACGTTGCTGCCACCGCACTGCGCGCCGGACCTGTACCTGGGGCCGCCCGACCTGGCGCCCACCGCGGCGCCGATGACGGTCGCGCACCTGCATGCGCCGGATTTCGAGCGCTTCCCGCGGCTGCGCCAGGCGCTCGCCCAGGCCATCGTGGCCGAGCTGGCGCCGGGCGACGCGATCTACATCCCGCCGCTGTGGTTCCACCAGGTCGAGTCGCTGGACCCGCACCTCAACGTGCTGGTCAACGCCTGGTGGCGGCCCGCGCCGGCGCCAGGCCGCGTCGACGACGCGCAACAGGCCGCGCTGCGGCTGTGCATGCTGGCCTTCCGCCACCTGCCCGACGGCGAGCGCGAGGGCTGGCGCGCGCTGCTGGACCATTACGCCTTCGGCGCCCGGCCCGAGACGCTGGGCCATCTGCCGCCGGCCCGGCGCGGCCTGCTGGGCGACATCGATGCGGCACAGGACGCCGCGTACCGCGCCGACATCATCGAGCGCCTGAAATGAAAAACGGAGCCCGCAGGCTCCGTTCCATGTGGCCGCGCGAGCGGCTCAGTACTTGACGCGTGCGGTCAGGTAGAATTGCCGGCCGTTGGTGTAGATGCCGCGCGGCTGGGCGTCGTTCAGCGCGAAATACTTCAGCGTCGGGTTGTTCAGGTTCAGCGCGTCCAGGTTCAGCGAGAACTGCTCGCTGAACTTGTAGCCCACCGAGGCCGACACCACGCCGCCGCCCTTCTGGCTGTACTCGCTGTTGCGGTCCAGGCCGATGAAGGTGTCGGAGCGGTAGCTGTAGTTCAGCCGCGCCGAGAACCGGTCGTTCTCGAAGAAGCCGCCCAGGTTGGCGGTGTGCTTGGTGGCGCCGCGCAGCACATGGCCGTCCTCGTCGTGGCCGTCGGCGAAGGTGTAGTTGGCGCTGACGCCGAAGTTGCCCGCCACGGGCATCTCGAAGCCGAACTCCAGGCCGGTCACGCTGGCCTTCTTGTTGACCTGGCTCAGCAGCTTGTAGGGCGCGTTGACGATGACGGGCGGCGTGCCGGCCGGGGCGCCCGCCGGCGTCACCTCGGTGCGGAAGGTGCCCATCGTGAAGCCGTCGGTGATGTAGCTGGCCATCTCCATGTGGAAGGCGCCCATGGACACGAAGGCGCGCGGCGCGAAGTACCACTCCAGGTTGGCGTCGAAGTTGGTGGAGCGCAGCGGCTTGAGCTCCGGGTTGCCGGCGTTGCCGGAGCCGACGGCCTGGCCGGTGGGGTCGCTGTAGCTGCCCAGCGTCGTGAAGCCGGAGATGGCCGTGTAGTCCGGCCGGGTGACGGTCTTGGACAGCGCCAGGCGCCCGACCAGGTCCTTCGTGATGTCGACGCGAAGGCTGGCGCTGGGCAGCACGTCGGTGTAGCTGCGCTTGTTCCACAGCGTGGCGTAGTCGCCGAACAACGAGCCGGTGATGTCTGCCACCGTGCCGGCGGGCGCGCGGCCGATGGGCACGATGTTGCTGGCGGTCTGCTTGGTGTTGACGACGCGCAGGCCCACGTTGCCGCTCCAGCCCTGGCCTTCCAGGTTGCCCTGCAGGTAGGCGGCGCGGGTCTTCTCGGTCACCGAGTACTCGCCGTTGTCGGGCCAGCGGCGCAGCACCGGGTCACGGAAGGAGAAGGCCGTGCCGTAGGCGCTGAGTGCGGCCTGGGTGTAGTAGGCGATGTTGGCCGGCACGCTGCCCAGGCCCGACCCGAAGTCGGACGGGTAGGCGGCGTCGGGCTTCAGGAAGTTGGCCGGGTTGTAGGGCGAGGCCGAGTCCTGGGCGCAGAAATAGGGCGAGATGCCCCAGTTCAGGCCGGTGTTGGCCGGGGTGCCGGCGCAGCCGGGCGCCTGCGCGATCATGGCGCCGGTGTAGCGCTGGTGCTTGGCGCTGCGGGCGCCGAACTTCAGGCTGCTGAGCAGGCCGGCGTTCAGCGCGTACTCGGCGTCGATCTGGGCCCAGTCTTCCTTGTCCGTCGTGTTGACGTTCTGCACGCCCCAGATCCAGTCGAAGTTGCGACCGTTGGTGGCGTTGTTCGGGTCGGCGGGGCTGACGGCGTTCGTGAACACCGGGGCCGTGTCGGCGCCGCGCAGCTCATAGCCGGCGGCCGTCGAGCGGATCAGCGGCGCGAAGATGTCCTGCGTGCCGGTGATGCCGCGGCCCTTGGAGGTGCCGATCTGCGTCGTCAGCGTCAGCGCGTCGCTGGCCTTCCACTTGCCGTCGAAGTTGACGAAGTTGGACGACGCCGCCGAGGTCGGGCGCGAGATCGCGTCCACCTCGCCGTTCCAGAACGGCGTGCCCGCGGTCGCCGCGGTGAAATTGGCCTTGGTCAGCGTGCGCACGCCGCCGATGTCGCTCACCGTGTAGCCCGGCGCCAGGTTGGCGTTGCCGGCCTGCACCGACGGCAGCACGCCCACCGAATGGGCATCGTTGTCGTTCAGGTGCAGGTAGTTGTTGTTGTAGTTGGCCGCGTCCATCTTGGAGCGGAAGCCGGTCAGGCTGAGGTCCACGTCCGCGGTCGGCTTGAACTGCAGCGTGACCAGGCCGCCCTTGCGGTCGCGCTCCTGCTGGAACAGCGCGGCGCCGATGGAGGTCGGCACCCACACGCCGGCCAGGTCAGGGTTGGCGGCCAGCAGGCGGGCGTCCAGCGAGGCGTCGAGCTTGCGGTAGCCGAGCGTCTCCATGCCATCGCGGCGCAGGTGGCGCTTCTCGGAGAAGGCCTGCACCAGCACGCCCAAGGTCTTGGCCTCGTTGCGGAAGTTGGCGAGCACGCTGAGCTGCGGGTCGGTCTTGCCGGGCAGATCGGCGTAGACCGCGCCGATGCCGGCCTCGAAGGTCATGGCCTTGCCGAAGTCGAGCGGCTTGCGCGTGAGGATGTTGACCGAGCCGGCCGTGCCGCCCTCCACGAGCGACGCCTCCGAGCTCTTGCGCAGCTCGACGCGGCTCACCAGCTCGGACGGCAGCAGCGAGTAGCTAACGCTGCGACCCACGCCGGCGCCGGTCTGGTCCAGCACGAACCAGTCGCCGCTGGCGATGGCATGGCCGTTGATCAGCGTCTGCGTCAGGCTGGGGTTGGTGCCGCGCACGCCCACGCGGTCGCGCTCGTCGAAGCCGCCCGAGCCGCCCGCCGGGCTGTTCAGCACCGACACGCCGGGGATGCGCGCCAGCGAGTCGGCGACGTTCTTGTCCGGCATCTTGCCGATGTCCTCGGCGGTGATGACGTCGATGTGGGCGTCGGCGTTGCGCTTGACGCTCAGCGCCTTTTCCTGGGCCGCCCGGATGCCGGTCACGACGACCGTGTCGAGCTGGGTCTGTGCCGGCGCCTGCTGCGCCATCACGGCGCCGCTGGCGCCCAGCAGCACGACGAACACCGCCTGGGAGATGGGGGTCTGCTTGACCTGCATGGTCTGTTCCTCTGTGGCCATTGAAACGAGGTGCGGCGTAGCGACCGGTGTGGCGCATACCACCTTCAGTCCGGTTGGGGCCAGCGTTGCGCGATTGGCTTGCAACCAGTACGGCACCAATGTAGCGAGAGGCAACGCCACTTTGCTACCAATTTATGACGGGTGGTTTCCCGGATGCGCTTAGGGCGTGTGGGGTGTCGCTTGCCGGGGAAGAGTTGATTCGAGGGGCAAGGGGCGGTCGTCGCCGGGCCAGGCCTGTTGTCGGGCGGCGACGATCGTCCGCCCGGACGCGCCGAGGCGGCGGGCTGGGAGGCTTCAACCGCAGGGCGCCGCTGGCCTGGCGACGGGTCTCGACAGGCCGCCTCCCCGTTTCCTTCGGCCACTGTTGCGTATGGCCGGCCCTGTGCTATAGTTGCGGGCTTGCCTCAGGAGGGGTGGCCGAGTGGTTAAAGGCAGCAGACTGTAAATCTGCCCGCATTGCGTACGCTGGTTCGAATCCAGCCTCCTCCACCAAGACCTTCGCCGGTCAAGGCAGGGCTCAAGGCTCCCAGGGCGGGAGTAGTTCAATGGTAGAACCTTAGCCTTCCAAGCTAATGACACGGGTTCGATTCCCGTTTCCCGCTCCATCCTGGGCGGCTTGGTCGGCCAGCGTCGACACCGGTTTGCCGGCTTGGTTTCCAAGCATTGCCGCCAAACCCGTGCCGATGCCCATGTGGCTCAGTGGTAGAGCACTCCCTTGGTAAGGGAGAGGTCACGCGTTCGATCCGCGTCATGGGCACCACCAATTTCTCTTTTTCTTCTACTCGTCTCAACGGGTTCGCCTCAGGAGCGCAAGATGGCAAAAGGCAAGTTTGAACGGACCAAGCCGCACGTGAACGTGGGCACGATTG
>CAXDTK010000185.1:0-10743 GCA_963992225.1 uncultured Comamonadaceae bacterium
CCCCCGGGGCCTTGGCTTCTCCCGCGCCGGCCACGGGGCCGGTGGGGGGGGCCGTGGGGGCCCGCGGGCTGCAGCTCACGCCCGAGGCCGAGGGCGCCGTGATGGCCGGGGCCCGCACCAAGCTGGCGGCCGGCTTCGCCGACGAGGCGCTGGCCGCGCTGGACCAGCAGCTGCTGCGCAACCCGAAGTCCGCCAAGGCCTTGCTGCTGAAGGCCGAGGTGCTGCTGTCGCGCGGCAAGCCCGACGAGGCCGAGCCGCTGCTGCAGCAGGCGCTGGCGGTCGACCCCGGTTCCTACGACAGCCGCTCGCTGCTGGTGCGGCTGGCCTTCAGCCGGCAGCAGGTCGACGCCGCCGCCAAGCTGGTGGACGACATGCCGCCGGCGCTGGCCAAGAAGCCGCAGGGCCGCTTCCTGCAGGCCCAGGTGGCGCTGGCGAAGAACGACGCGGCCAAGGCGCGCGACCTGGCGCTGCCGCTGCTGAAGGTGCTGCCCAACTACCTGCCGCTGCTGCGGCTGGCCGCCGGCGCGCACCAGCAGCTCGGCGAGCTGGCCGAGGCGGAGAACCTGCTCAACCAGGCGCTCAAGCTGGCGCCCGAGGACGGCGGGCTGCGCCGCCAGTTCGCCGGCCTGCAGCTGCAGCGTCGCTCGCCGGCGCAGACGGTCGAAACCCTCAAGCCCCTGCTGGACAGTGGCAAGGCCGATGCCGAGACGCTGCTGCTGGCCGGCAAGGCGCAGCTGATGCAGGGCAACTTCGAGGCCGCCGACCAGGCCTTCGGCGCCGCCGCCAAGCTGCGCCCCGACGACGCCAAGACGCAGGCGGCGCTGGCGCTGTCGGCGATCGTGCGCGACGGCGTCACGCCGGGCGGCGGCGGCAAGGCCAAGGCCGAGGCAGCCCTGGGCCAGCTGCGCGAGCTGGCCGCCAAGGACAGCGGCAGCAACTACGACCTGATGCTGGTCAACGCGCTGATGCGGCGGCAGGACTTCGGCGCCGCGCTGGCCGCGCTGGACAAGCTGGCGCCCAAGATGAAGGACAGCCCGGTGCCCGACGGGCTGCGTGGCCGCATCCTGCTGGTGCGCAAGGACAACGCCGCCGCGCAGGCCGCCTTCGAGGCCGCGCTGAAGGCCGACGCCGCCTACCTGCCGGCGGTGCTGGGCCTGGTGACGCTGGACATGCAGGCCAGCCGCCCCGAGCCGGCGATCAAGCGGCTGGAGGGCTACGTCGCCAGCCAGCCGCGCTCGCCGCAGGCGCGCCTCGCGCTGGCCGACCTGCTGGTGCAGACCCGCGCGCCGGCGCAGCGCGTCACCGAGGTGCTGGCCGCCGGCGTGCGCGCCGAGCCCACCGAGCCGGCGCTGCGCCTGGCCCAGATCGACCACCAGCTGCGCCAGGGCAACACCGCCGCGGCGGCGCAGGCCGCCCAGGAAGCGGCGGCGGCGCTGCCGCTGAACCCCGACCTGCTGGAGCGCCTGGCGCGCACCCAGCTGGCGTCCGGCGACAAGGCCCAGGCCGCCAAGACCTATGCCCGGCTGACCGCGCTGGCGCCGGCGCGCGCGCATGGCTGGCTGGGCCAGGCGCAGCTGCGCTTCCTGGACCAGGACTACGCGGGCGCCGAGCGCGAGGTCAAGCGCGCGCTGGAGGCCGAGCCGGGTTCGGTGGTGGCGCAGCGGCTGCTGATCCAGCTGGCCCTGCGCCAGGGGCGGCTGGACGAGGCGCTGGCCGCCGCCCGCGAGCGCCAGAAGAAGCATCCGCAGGAGGCCTATGCGCTGATCGTGGAGTCCGAGATCGAGGCGCGGCGCCAGCGCTTCGAGCCGGCGATCGCGGCGCTGCGCAAGGCCAGCGCGCTGCGCGAGCCGGGCGACGCCGCGCCGCGCCTGTTCGCCACGCTGCTGGCCGCCAAGAAGCGCGACGAGGCGCTGGCCTTCGAGACCCAGTGGCTGGCCGCGCATCCCAAGGACAGTGGCTTCGCGGCGTCCGCGGCCGACGTGCTGCTGGCGCGCGGCGATGCGGACGGCGCGCTGACGCGCTACGAGGCGCTGCTGCAGCGCAACCCCGAGGCCGTGCCGCTGATGAACAACGTCGCCTGGCTGCGCAGCAAGGCCGGCAAGCCCGGTGCGCGCGAGCTGGCCGAGCGCGCCCTCAAGATCAAGCCGGACGATGCCGCGCTGCGCGACACCTACGCCACCGTGCTGGCCAACGAGAAGGACTTTGCGAAGGCGGTCAGCCTGCAGCGCCAGCTGGTCAGCGACCAGCCCGACCAGCCCGGCTACCGGCTCAACCTGGCGCAGATCCTGATCCAGTCCGGCGACAAGCCGGCCGCCAAGGCCGAGCTGGAGGGCCTGGCCAGGCTGGGCGCCAAGTTCCCGCAGCAGCCGCAGGTGCAGGCGCTGCTGAAGACGCTGTGAGCGGTCAGTGAGCGCTCAGCCCCGCGCGACGTCGCCGTAGAAGCCGAAGCGCATCGCGGGCCGGCGGCCGGCGATCAGCTCGGCCATCGCCCGGCCCGAGCCGGCGCCATGCGTCCAGCCCAGCGTGCCGTGGCCGGCGTTCAGCCACAGGTTGCGCGCGCGGGTGCTGCGGCCGATGTAGGGGATGTTGGTGGGCGTGCTGGGGCGCAGGCCGGTCCAGTAGTGCGGCTCGCTGGGGTCCGCCACGCCGGGGAACAGCTCCTCGTAGCGCCGCACCAGCGCGGCGCAGCGCACCTTGGCGGTGGGCGAGTCGAGGCTGAGGTCGAAGCCCGACAGCTCGGCCGTGCCGGCGATGCGGATGTGGTCGCCCAGCCGCGAGATGGCGATCTTGCGGGTGTCGTCCAGCAGGCTGACCACGCTCGCGGCCTCGGGCCGCTTCAGGCGCAGCGTGGCGGAGTAGCCCTTGGCCGGGTAGATGTTCAGCGTCTCGCCCAGCGGCCGCACCAGCGCCGGGGTGTAGGAGCCCATCGCGGCGACGAAGGCGTCGGCCTTCAGCGCCTTGCGCTCGCCGCTGCGCACATGCGCCACCTGCACCGACTCGATGCCGTCGCCGCCGCGCTGCAGGCCCAGGATGTCGTGCTCGTACAGGAACTGCGCGCCGCGCCCGGCGCACAGGCGCGCCAGCTTCTGCGTGAAGACGCAGGCGTCGCCGCTTTCATCGCTGGGCGTGAAGGTGCCGCCGAACACGCGGCTGCCGAAGCTGGCGAGGGCCGGTTCCACCTTCAGCACCTCCTCGCGGCTCAGCACGCGGCGGTCCACGCCGTGGCGGCGCATGATCTCGGCGCCCGCCGCGCCAGCGTCGAAGTCGGCCTGGCTGGAGAAGAAATGCAGGATGCCGCGCTCCAGCCGGTCGTACTCGATGCCGGTGCCGGCCACCAGGTCCTTCAGCGACTCGTGCGAATAGCGGCCCAGCTGCACCAGGGCCTCGACGTTGCGTTCGAACGCGCTGTTCGTGCACTGCGTCAAGAAGCTCAGGCCCCAGCGCCACTGGTTGGGGTCCAGCCGCGGGCGGAACAGCAGCGGCGAGTCGTCGCGCAGCAGCCACTTGGCCACCTTGAACGGCGCGCCGGCATTGGCCCAGGGCTCGCAGAAGCTCACCGAGATCTGCGCGCCGTTGGCGAAGCTGGTCTCCAGCGCGGCGTCGGCCTGGCGGTCGACGACGATGACCTCATGGCCCTCGTCCAGCAGGTACCAGGCGGTGGCGATGCCGATGATGCCGGCACCCAGAACGACGATCTTCATGGCGGTCCCTTGTTGTTCTCAGATCGGTTGGAAGAGCAGTTGTAAGCCCAGGGCGGCCATCAGCAAGGCCACGAGGGCATCGATGACGCGCCAGGTGCGGGCGCTCTCCAGGCGCGGTGCGGCCACGGCGGCGCCGAAGCCGAGCAGGCTGAACCACATCAGCGACGCGAGCCCGGCGCCGGCCGCGAACGCGGTGCGCAGGCCGGGCGGCTGGCGGGCGCCGAGGCCCCCCAGCAGCACGACGGTGTCGAGGTAGACATGCGGGTTCAGGTAGGTGAAGGCCAGCGCGGCGGACAGCGTCGTGCCCAGGCTGGCCGCCGGGCCGCCCGCCTGCAGGCCGCCCGCCGGGCGCCAGGCGCGCCGCGCCGCCAGCCATGCATAGCCCAGCAGGAAGGCGGCGCCGCCGAAGCGGAACAGGTCCAGCAGCAGCGGCTGCCCCTGGATCAGCGCGCCGAGGCCGAACACGCCCAGTGCGATCAGCAGCCAGTCTGACAGCGTGCAGACCGCCACGACGGCGCCGACATGCTCGCGCCGCAGGCCCTGGCGCAGCACCAGCGCGTTCTGCGCGCCGATGGCCATGATCAGCCCGGCGCCCATGACGCAGCCCTGCACGAAGGCAGCGGGCAGGGCAGGGGAGGCAAGCGCCGAGGCGGGCATCGGCGGATTCTCCTCAGCCGGACCCGCTTCAAGAAGGGCGATTCATATTATTGGCTCTACATTAGCGGCGCTTATGAACGACTTCGATCCGGCCGCCCTCGACTGCCTCGCCGCACTGGCGGACGAACAGGGCTTCGAGCGCGCCGCCCAGCGGCTGTCCATCACGCAGAGCGCGGTGTCTCAGCGCCTGCGCACGCTGGAGGCGCAGGTGGGCCAGCCGCTGGTGGTGCGCTCGCGGCCGCTGCGGCTGACGGAGGCCGGCAAGGTGCTGCTGCGCTTCGCCCGTCAGTTGCAGGCCCTGCGGGTGGATGTGGCGCGTGAGCTGGGCGAGCGGGTGGCGCCGCAGTCGCGCCTGGCCATCGCCGTCAATGCGGACAGCCTGGCCACCTGGGTGCTGCCGGCGCTGGACGCCTTGGTGCAGCAGGGCCTGCGCGAGGGCTACGGGCTGGAGCTGGTAGTGGACGACCAGGACTTCACCCACGACAGCCTGCGCCAGGGCGCGGTGCTGGGCTGCGTGTCCACGGTGGCCGAGGCCTTGCAGGGCTGCCGGGTGCAGCCGCTGGGGGTGATGCGCTATGTCGCCGTGGCCAGCCCCGGCTTCCTGGCGGCCCGGCTACCCGACGGGCTGCACGCGGGCAACTTCGCGGACACGCCGTTCCTGGTCTTCAACCGCAAGGACGACATGCAGGTGCAGTGGGTGGCCGAGGCCTTCGGGGTGCGCTCACCGCGGCTGCGCGAGCGCTTCGTGCCGTCCAGCGAGGCCTATGTCCATGCCGCCGTCATGGGCTGGGGCGTGGGCGTCGCACCGGAGATCCAGGTGCGGCCCTGGGTGGCCGAGGGGCGGCTGACCGTGCTGAAGCCGCAGGTGGGTGTCGATGTGGCGTTGTACTGGCACCAGTGGCAGCTGCAGGGGCGCGGTGCGCTGCTGGATCAGATCGGCCAGGCGCTGGCCGAGGGCGCGCGCCGGGCGCTGGGGTGATCAGCGAGTGGCGGTGGCTGGTGCGGACGCCGCCTGGGCCGCCGGCAGGGCCTGGGCGATCATCAGCTCGGTGCCGTTGGCACCCGGCTCCACGGCCTGGGCCAGCCACAGCGTGCTCAACAGCACGGCGACGATGACGCCATTGGCAAGCCACTTCAACAACAAACTACTCATGGGAGGGGGCCGTTCGGGGGGCGGGCGAGGTCGCGCAGCTTAAACGCCCGGACCCCCGAATGGGGGTTGGCCCGCCTGCCGATGAGGGCAGCGTTGCGCAAACGCAAACAAGGGCGGTGTTGATGCGAAAGCGCCACGACCCCGATGCCTAATGGGC
This sequence comes from uncultured Comamonadaceae bacterium, assembly GCA_963992225.1. Taxonomy (GTDB): domain Bacteria; phylum Pseudomonadota; class Gammaproteobacteria; order Burkholderiales; family Burkholderiaceae_C; genus Pelomonas. The sequence goes on from CAXDTK010000185.1 coordinate 5,669, forward strand.
AAAACGGTCGCGACCGGCGTGCGGTATTGCCAGCGCAGGCAATATTTACTCACACGTGGGGGATGGGCTTGTCACACGAATCCCGCACACTGACCCCGTCACCGATACGGTCATCGGTTGCAAGAAGTGAGTGAGGTCCGCCATGCGATTCGTTCCAGCGTTGCGTTTTTTCCGCCGTGACGCTGCCGTGCGCAGCGAGCCGGACCCGGCCGACCTCGGCACCGCCTTCGGCCTGGACGCCTGCCTGGATGGCGGCGGCATCAGCGAGTACCGCAGCCAGGCGCCCAGCGACATGCTGGAGTCGCAGTCCGGCCGGACGGCGCAGGACTCGCCGCTGGGCTGGCTGGCGCGCCGCACGGCCTAGATCTTAGGGATGCGGATGCGGCTCACCATCAGCGAGCCCGACACCGCGAACAGCAGCACCAGCGGGTGCAGCCGGAAGCCCGCGATCCACCAGACGCCGCCCCAGAGCGTGTCGCCCAGCGCGCCCTGAGCCGCGGCGACCCACAGCACCGCCACCAGCAGCATGGACGTCGGGATCGGCGTGCCCTCGAAATAGGCCACCTTGCCGCTGCTGTCGCTGAGCTTCTCCGCGGTGACGTTGAAGCGTGCCAGCCGGCTGACGCCGCAGGCGACGAAGAACACCAGCACGATGCGGTCGTACAGGCCCTGCATGCCGCAGCCGTAGGCAATGGCGGCCGGCGCGACGCCGAACGAGATGATGTCGGCGAGCGAGTCCAGTTCTCGGCCCAGTGCCGAACTCTTCTGGCGCCAGCGGGCGACGCGCCCGTCCAGCACGTCGAACGCCAGTGCCAGCGGGATCAGTGCGCAGGCGTACTGCAGGTGCTGGCTGTCGCCGCTCTGCAGGAAGCTCATCACCGCGAACAGCGCGCCCATGCCGGCGCACGCGTTGCCGAGCGTGAACCAGTCGGCAAGGTGGAACTCCCGGATCATCGAGAAGGGCTTGGGGCGGTTCATGGAGTTCCTTAGGCGTGAGACGGACTGCTCTGGCAGGTCCAGCTTGTTCGTCGCGTCAGCGTGCCGGGATGAGATCATCGTGGCGTGGCGGCACGCCGGACGGATGCCGCGGCTTGATCTCCCTGCACCCCGATTCGGGGGGGCCGGCGAACGAGGCTGAACAGGATAATTTACAGGCGAGCGCTTCGCTTGCACACCGTAGGTACGCAGGGGAAACGCATGAACAAGAATCAGCTCGAAGGTGACCAGGGCCGGTCGGTCAACGCGCCGCAAGTTGTCGACGCGGCAATCGCGGCTCCTGTGGACGTCGGGCGTCGCCGTTTGTTCCGCGGTGTGGGCGGTGGCGTCGGTGTGCTGATGGCGGTGAGCGCCAAGTCCGCCCTCGGGGGCGGCGTCTGCCAAAGCCCGTCCGCCATGATGAGCGGTAACACCAGCCCCCGGCCTGGCACGGGCAGCACCTGCTCGGGCGGGCTGTCTCCCGGCTACTGGGTTCAGCCCCAGCACTCCCCCAACTGGAGCACCGCGGGCGGCGTGTTCCCGCAGGTCAACGGGACGGTGGTGACCTGCACGACCGGCTTGAACAAGGTCGCGTTCACCGACATCACGAGCCAGGGGACGACCCTCCAAAGCGTCTTCACGGGCTGGGCGCCGGTGGGCTACCTGGGCAACGTGAGCATGTGGTGGGTCATCAACTCACCCAATGACGCCATCTTCGGCGGTCCGGGGGGTGTCGGTCAGTTGCTGCGCCATCTGAGCTGTGCCTGGCTCAATGCCGGCTATTTCCAGACCGCGGCCGCCAAGTACCCGATGACCAAGGCCCAGGTCGTCGACATGTGGCTGCAACTCAAGTCCACGGGCTCCTACTGCCCCGGGGGGCTGACCTGCAGCAAGCCCTGGTCCGCAGCCGACGTGATTGCGTACATCAGCAACATGTACGACGTGAACGCCCCTGTCGACAATCTGTGCAAGAAATAGCGGCTGCCCCCGCTTCACAGCTGGTTGCTTGGTCCGTCCGCGACGGTCGGCTGCTGCGGTTCGCGCCGGAATGGCCCGAATCCTCCGAGCGCGTGACGTTCGACGCCTGCTCGGGTGACTACTGGGTTCTCGATGACCTGGGCTACCGCGTGGTGCGCTGTCTGCTCGACGGTGGCGCCATGTCCACGGAACACCTGGACCTCGCCATCGCACGGAGCGGTGCTCCTGCGGTCGAGCGCGGCGACCTGGAACTCGTGCTCGAGCGCCTGTCGGAAGCCGGGCTGATCCAGATCGCCCAGGCGTGCGCCTCCTGAGTTGACGGTGTTCGACGCCACCCTGCACATCCCCCCCTTCAACGTCCGGCTGCGCTCGCCGTTTGCGGCGGTGCGCCGCCACGTGGAGACTTTCTATCCGCAGGCGGCACTGCCGAGGGATGCGGACGTCTTCGTCGACTTTGACATCGCCGTCGTGCCCGGCAAGGGACTGCGCCGGGCCTGGCGCCCCCAGGCCCGTTTTCTGCTGGATGGCGCAGAGCCCTTTTTTCCGCTGCCCGCTGCCCAGGCTGCACCGATGTTCGAGTGGGGCATGAACTGGTGCGTCGCGCAGCGACCCATGGGCTGGCTGGTCATGCACGGCGCCGTGCTGGCGCGGGGCGGCGCCGCGGTCGTGATGCCGGGCTTTCCGGGGGCCGGCAAGAGCACGCTGTGCGCCTCGCTGGCCTTCATCGAAGGCTGGCAGCTTCTTTCGGACGAGCTCACGGTGCTGGACCCGGTCGACGGGCTGCTGCTGCCGCACCCACGGCCCATCAGCCTCAAGAATGCGTCCATCGATGTGGTGGCGGGCTTTCCGAATGCGCGCCTGGGCCCGGTCTACCGCGACACCCGCAAGGGCACCATCACCCATGCGGCCTGCCCCCCGGCTTCGATGTCGGCTGCCGGGACGCGCGCACGGGCGGCCTGGGTCGTCTTCCCGCGGTTCCAGGCCGGCGCGCCCCTGAGCATCGAGCGTCTGAGCCGTGCCGAGGCGTTCACGCTGATCTCCGAGCAGTCCTTCAACGGCGAGCGCATGGGCGCGCCGGGTTTCGACGCGCTTTGCGGCATGCTGGACCACGTCACCTGCCATCAGTTGACCTATGGGTCGACGGAGGCGAGTCTGGAAGGCATCCGTCGGGTCTGCACGCCATGACGGCCGCACAGCGCTCCCGGCGCTTCCTGCTGCAGACGCTGCGTGAACCGCAGCAGGCCGCGGCGCTGTCGCCCGTTGGCTGGTCGACCCTGGTGGCGGCGGCGCGTGATGCCAATCTTCTGGGCGCCCTGGCCAAGCGGCTGGAGGCTGCGGGCGTGCAGGCCTGCCCCCAGGCGCAGCTGCACCTCGAAGGCGTGCGCCGGATGGGCGAGCGGCAGCACCTGTCCATCCGCTGGGAGGCGCATCAACTGCAGCTGGCCCTCGGCGAACTGGGCATCCCGGTGCTGTTGCTCAAGGGGGGCGCCTATGTCATGGCCTACTCCGACATCGGGCGCGGGCGCCTGTTCGGCGACATCGACATCCTCGTGCCCAGGGAAGCGCTCGATGATGTCGAAAGCCGTCTGATGCTGCGGGGCTGGGTCAGCGCCAAGAGCGACCCCTACGACCAGCGCTATTACCGCCAGTGGATGCACGAGCTGCCGCCGATGAGCCATGTCCATCGCGGCACGGTGCTCGACGTCCACCACAACATCCTGCCGCAGACGGCGCGCAACTCGCCCAGTCCCGCCGCCATCCTGGCGCGGTCCCGGCCGCTGCCCGGGTTGGCCGGCTTTCGCATCCCCTGTCCCGAGGACCTGGTCGTGCACTGCCTCACCCACCTGATGTACGAGGGTGAGTTGCACAACGGCCTGCGCGACCTGCACGATGCCGACCAGATGTTGCGCAGCTTCGGCCAGGCCGACGGGTTCTGGGCCGGATTGCAGGCCGTGGCCGCCGGCAACGACCTCGCCGGGCCGGTGGCGCTCGGGCTGGCCCTGGTGTCGCGCCTGTATGGCACGCCGCTGCCGGCCGGGTTGGTCGATGCGCTGGAGCACGCGCTCGGGCCGGCCGAGTCCTGGCGCCGCTGGCTGCCCACCTATGAGGCCGCCCTGCTGGAGCCGTTCGCTGGTGCGCCGAGCTGGCGCGCTGCGTGGGCCCGCCAGCGGATCTACCTGCGCGCGCACTCGCTGCGCATGCCCGCCGGCCTGCTGATCCGCCATCTCGCACGCAAGGCCTGGATGCGCAGGCGCGCCGAGCAAACGGAGAGCGCCGCGGGCTGAGGCCGGGCAGCGTGTTGCGCCCGCGGTCGGTGCGGCGACCTAGACCGACCCCGCGGAGAAGGTGTCACACGCCTTCAGGTCGCCCGCCGCCACCCCGCGCTTGAACCACTGCACCCGCTGGGCGCTGCTGCCGTGGGTGAAGCTCTCCGGCACGACGGCGCCACGGCCGCGCTGCTGCAGGGCGTCGTCGCCGATCCGGGACGCCGCGTTCAGCGCTTCCTCGATGTCGCCCTGCTCCAGCCAGCCCTTGCCGCGTTGCGACAGATTCGCCCAGACGCCGGCGAAGCAGTCGGCCTGCAGTTCCAGCCGGACGCTGAGCGCGTTCATCTCGCGCTCGGAGACGCGGCCGCGGGCGCGGTCGAGCTTCTCGGTGGTGCCCATCAGGTTCTGCAGATGGTGGCCCACCTCGTGGGCGATGACATAGGCCTGGGCGAAGTCGCCGGGCGCGCCCAGGCGCTCGCGCAGCGTGTCGTAGAAGCTCAGGTCGATGTAGACCTTGCGGTCCGCCGGGCAGTAGAAAGGCCCCATCGCGGCCTCGCCGCTGCCGCAGGCGGTCGGCTCGCTGCCGCGGAACACCCGCAGCCGCGGCATCTCGTAGGTCTGGCCGCTGCGCTGGAAGTAGGCGCCCCAGACGTCCTCGGTGTCGGCCAGCACCGTCTTGACGAAGCGGTAGCCCGGGTCCTGGGCCTGCGAGTCGCCCACCTGCTGCTGCACCGGCGCGGGGCCGCCGCCGTTCAGCAGCCCCAGCACGGTCAGCGGGTTGATGCCCAGCGCCCAGGAGGCCAGCAGCGCCACGACGATGCCGCCCAGCCCCAGCCCGCGCCCCCCGATCGGCAG
>CAXDTK010000186.1:0-10734 GCA_963992225.1 uncultured Comamonadaceae bacterium
GCCTCACACATCCCGGGCCGCCCGCCTGGGCGTCGCCCTGCTGGCCTGGGCCGGCCTGGCGGCGCCGGCCGCGGCGCTGGACGGCCAGGTGGTGGACGCGGCCACCCGCCAGCCCATCGCGCAGGCCGCCGTGCTGGCCGGCGGCGCGCTGCGGCACAGCGATGCCCAGGGCCGCTTCGACTTCGGGGCCGACGCTCCCACCGGCCCGCTGCAGGCCCGCGCCCCCGGCTATGCGCGCTACAGCGGCACGGCGCCCGCCGGCTCACCCGCCGTCATCGCGCTGCAGCCGCTGCAGCCCAAGGCGCTGTACCTGTCGGCCTACGGCATTGCCAGCCCGGTGCTGCGCGACGCGGCGCTGGCGCTGATCGACGCGACCGAGCTGAACGCGCTGGTCATCGACGTCAAGGGCGACCGCGGCCTCGTGCCCTACCGCAGCGCCGCGCTGGCCGCGGCCGGCCTGGCGCAGGGGCCGGCGCTGGTGGCCGACATGCCGGCCCTGCTGGCCGCGCTGCGCGCGCGCAGCCTGTACCTGATCGCGCGCATCGTCGCCTTCAAGGACGACCCGCTCGCCACCGCGCAGCCCGGCTGGGCCGTGCGCGACGCCCAGGGCCGCGTCTGGAAGGACCGCGAGGGCCTGGCCTGGATCGACCCCTTCCGCCGCGCCGCCTGGGAACGCAACCTGGCACTGGCCGAGGAAGCGGCGGCGCTGGGCTTCGACGAGATCCAGTTCGACTACCTGCGCTTTCCCGATGCCGCTGGCCTGGTCTTCTCGGAGCCCGACACCGAGGCCCGGCGCGTCACCGCGATCAACGCCTTCCTCGATGCGGCGCGCGAGCGGCTGGCGCGCCACAACGTCTTCATCGCGGCCGACGTGTTCGGCTACATCACCTGGAACCGCGACGACACGCACATCGGCCAGCAGCTGGAGGCACTGATGCCGCACCTCGACTACCTGTCGCCCATGCTCTACCCGTCGGGCTTCAGCTTCGGCATCCCGGGCGCGGCCAACCCGATGACGGCTCCCGACGACATCGTGCTGCGCAGCCTGCAGAAGGCCATGGCCCGCACCGGCCTGCCGGGCCGGCGGTTCCGGCCCTGGCTGCAGGCCTTCCGCGACTATGCGTTCGACCGGCGCGCCTTCGGCGAACGCGAGATCCGCGCGCAGATCGAAGCGGCCGAGGCGGCCGGCACTAACGGCTGGATGCTGTGGAACGCCAGCAACCGCTACACGCGCGACGGGCTGGACGCCGAGCCTGTGGCTCCTGCAGCCCCGGCGGCCTCGGCGCCGCCGGCCGCCGCCCTGCCGCAGCGCTGAGGCAGCGGCGCGCGTGACGAAATTGGCGGGCGCCCGCGCGCCGTCGGCCCGCTCGCCCGGGGGCGTGACTTCCTCACGGCCTGACCCCTTAACCGAGGGGAGCCCGCTGGCCAGAATCCGCGCTGCTCCGCGGCTCCGGCCGCCCTCCGACTTTTCTACCTTCGCTCAGAACCCATGCCCGCTCGTTTCGCTCTCGCCCTCGCCCTTGCCGCCGCTGCTTCCCTGGCGCATGCCGATGCCAAGGTGTTGAAGAAGGTGGCCCCCGATTACCCAAACGAGGCGATCAAGAAGAACATCAACGCCGGCAGCGTGCGCGCCAAGATCGCGATCGCCGGCGACGGCAAGGTGTCCGGCGTGGAGGTGGTGGAGGCCGAGCCCAAGCGCGTGTTCGACCGCGCCGCCGTCGAGGCGCTGAGCCAGTGGAAGTTCGAGGGCACCGGCGCCGCCCAGACCCACGAGGTCAAGCTGGTGTTCAAGTCGGAAGACTGAGAGCGGGCCGGGCACCGCGCCTGCGCACCGTGCCACGCTGATCGAAGGACGGCCGGCCTGCAAGCCGGCTGGCATGACCGCCCAGCCCTGACCCAGACACCGAAGGCCCGCAGCAGCGGGCCTTTCGTCATTCAGGGCTGCTCGTCGGCCGCCGTCGCGTCGCGCAGCCCCGTGGGACTGACGAGGAACTGGTACGACGCGACGCCATCACCCGCACGCCCCGGCGGCGCGAACAGCGCCACCAGCACCGCATTCCCTTCACGCCAGCCCAGGCCCGAGCGGCCCACCACGGCCAGCCACCAGCGGCCATCCACCCACACCGGCAGGCGGCGCGGATCGGCGTTGGCGAAGACCGTCAGCATCGGGTCCAGCCGCTTGTCGTCGGCGCCGAACAGCGGGAACGGCGGGTTCATGTCGCCCACAGCGCCGGGCTCGGCCAGCGGCGGGTTGAGTGCTGCGGCCACGGCGGCGTCCGGCTGGCGACCAGCGTTGAAGGCCATCTCGTCCAGCGGCTGGCCCGTCCTGCGCGCCGTTTCATAGGCCTGCGCCAGGCGCTGCGCCAGCGGCTGGCCCGCGTCGCAGGCCTGGCCGCCCGGCGCGCAGAAACGCTGGGCCGGAACCATGTCGGTCTGCCGCCGCAGCGTGACGCTGCAACGCCGCGCCCAGTCCTGGCCGCTCCAGCTGGCAATGCGGTAGTGCAGATCCGGGCTGGTCATGGACGGGGCGCCGCCCACCACGAAGGCCGGCTGGCCCAGCACGCGGGCGAAGCCGGCCGACTGGGTCATGCAGAGGTTGGCGCCCGCCAGGTCGAACGGCGGCGCCAGCGGGCGCGCGGGCTGGCCCGGCAGCGCCTGCACCAGCACCAGCGACTGGCAATGCGCCGTGCCGGCGACCTCGTCGAGCAGGTAGACCGGGTTGCCGGCCAGTTGCCGCACGCGGGGTGAGCGGCCGGCGGGCAGGCCCACCGCGTCGCGCCAGCGCGCCTCGTTGCCCAATGCCGTCACGGTGCCGGACGGCCGGGCCGGCCCGGCGGGCTGGACCCACGCGGCCAGCGGGTCGGGCCCGGCCCAGGTAGCCGGTGGTGCCCGGCGGGCCTCCTCCGCCAGTCGCGTGCACAGCGACGGTTCGGCGGCGCCCACCGTCCCACCCACCAGGCCTGCCAGGGCAAGGCCCCACCACATCGCCTTCGCCATCGTCCGCTCCAGAGGGGCAAGCGGCGTCGCCGCTTAAACTGCGGCGCATTCTGAAGCCCTCCGCGCCGAGGGCTTTGTCATTAATTACGCCGCCGATGACCCAGCCCGCTGACTTCAGCGCCCATACGCCCATGATGGCCCAGTACCTGGGCCTGAAAGCCGACTTCCCGGACACGCTGCTGCTGTACCGGATGGGCGATTTCTACGAGGTCTTCTACGACGATGCCCGCAAGTGCCATGCACTGCTGGACATCACCATCACCACCCGCGGCCAGAGCGCCGGCCAGCCGGTGGTCATGGCCGGCGTGCCGGTGCATGCGCTGGAGAGTTATCTCGCCAAGCTGATCAGGCTGGGCGAGGCGGTGGCGATCGCCGAGCAGGTGGGCGAGGTGGGCGCCGGCAAGGGGCCGGTGGAGCGCAAGGTGGTGCGCGTGGTCACACCCGGCACCATCACCGACACCGAGCTTCTGGCGGACAAGCAGGACGCCGTGCTGCTGTCGGTCTCCATGCAGGGCCGGCGCCACGGCCTGGCCTGGCTGTCGCTGACGCAGGGCGAGATCGGCCTGGCCGAATGCAGCGACGCGGAGCTGCCGGCCTGGCTGGCGCGCCTGATGCCGGCCGAGATCCTGGTCAACCGCGAGGCGCAGCCGGCCGGCGTGATGCGGGCGCGCTTCCCGGTCACGAACCGGCCGGGCTGGCAGTTCGACGCCGCCCTGGGCCAGCGCAAGCTGTGCGAGCAGCTGGGCGTGGCCAACCTGCAAGGCTTCAACGCGCACGAACTGGCGCTGGCCCACGCGGCCGGCAGCGCGCTGCTGGCGTTTGCCGAGCACACCCAGGGCCGGGCGCTGGCCCATGTGCGCTCGCTGCGGGTGCAGCGCGCCAGCGACCTGCTGGACCTGCCGCCCGCCACGCAGCGCAACCTGGAGCTGGTGCAGACGCTGCGCGGCGAGTCCAGCCCCACGCTGTTCTCGCTGATTGACAGCTGCAAGACCGGCATGGGCAGCCGCATGCTGCGCCAGTGGCTGCTGCATCCCAAGCGGGACCGCGCCGAGGCCATGGCGCGGCACGAGGGCATCGCGGCCCTGCATGCCCAGGGCTACGAGCCGCTGCGCGAGGCGCTGAAGTCGGTCAGCGACGTGGAGCGCATCGCCGCCCGCATCGCGCTGCGCCAGGTGCGCCCGCGCGAGCTGACCGGCCTGCGCGCCACGCTGCAGGTGCTGCCGCAGCTGCGCGCGGTGACGCCCGACGCGCTGCGGGATGCGGCGCTGAACCCGCCTGCCGACATCCTCGAGCTGCTGGAGCGTGGCATTCAACCCGAGCCGGCCCTGCTGCCACGCGACGGCGGCGTCATCGCCGACGGCTTCGACGCCGAGCTGGACGAGCTGCGCGGCATCCAGCAGAACTGCGACGGCTTCCTGCTGGACCTGGAAACCCGCGAACGCGCCCGCACTGGCATCGCCAACCTGCGTGTGCAGTTCAACCGCGTGCACGGCTTCTACATCGAGGTCACGCAGGGCCAGGTGGACAAGGTGCCGCTGGACTACCAGCGCCGCCAGACGCTGAAGAACGCCGAGCGCTACATCACGCCGGAGCTGAAGGCCTTCGAGGACAAGGCGCTGTCCGCCAACGAGCGGGCGCTGGCGCGCGAGAAGCTGCTGTACGAGCAGGTCATCGATGCACTGATCACGCGCCTGGAACCGCTGACTGCGCTGGGCCGCACGCTGGCCGGCCTGGACGCGCTGGCCGCACTGGCCGAGCGCGCCGTCACGCTGAACTGGTGCCGGCCGGAGTTCGTCTCGCAGCCCTGCCTGGAGATAGCGGCCGGCCGCCACCCGGTGGTGCAATCCCGCTTGGCCGAGACCGGCGGCGCCGAGTTCATGCCCAACGACTGCCGGCTGGACGCGCGCACCCGCATGCTGGTCATCACCGGTCCCAACATGGGCGGCAAGAGCACCTTCATGCGCCAGGTGGCACTGATCGCGCTGCTGGCGGCCATCGGCAGCTACGTGCCGGCTACCAGCTGCCGCCTTGGGCCCATGGACGCCATCCACACCCGCATCGGCGCGGCGGACGACCTGGCCAACGCGCAGTCCACCTTCATGCTAGAGATGACCGAGGGCGCGGCCATCCTGCACTCGGCCACCGACCAGTCGCTGGTGCTGATGGACGAGATCGGCCGCGGCACGTCGACCTTCGACGGCCTGGCGCTGGCCTCGGCCATCGCCAGCCACCTGCACGACAGGACGCGTGCGTTCACGCTGTTCGCGACGCATTACTTCGAGCTGACCGAGTTCCCGGCCAAGCACCCGCTGGCGCAGAACTGGCACGTCTCGGCCGTCGAGAGCGGCGAGGACATCGTCTTCCTGCACGAGCTGCAGCCCGGCCCGGCCAGCCGCAGCTACGGCGTGCAGGTCGCCCGGCTGGCGGGCATGCCCGCCAGCCTGGTGCGCCAGGCGCGGGCGACCCTGGAGGCGCTGGAGGCGCGCCAGAACGCCGCCGACGACCAGTTCGACCTGTTCGCCGCGCCGCCCGCGCCGCCCCCGTTGCCCGAGCCGAGCGCGCTGCTGCAGGCGCTGGAACGGGTCGACCCGGATGCGCTGTCGCCCCGCGAGGCGCTGGAGGCGCTGTACCAGCTGAAGGCATTGGCCAAGTCATGACCGCAGGCACCCTCGTCTTCTCCCACGCCAACAGCTACCCGGCCGGCTGCTACCGCCTGTTGTTCGAGCGCTGGCGCGCCGCCGGCTGGCGCGTCGAGGCGTTGGACCGCTTCGGCCACGACCCGCGCTTCCCGGTCACCGGCGACTGGCGCAAGCTGCGCGACCAGCTGCTGCACTTCATCGACACCGAGGTGCGACCTGAAGGTCAGGTCGCGCTGGTGGGCCATTCGCTGGGCGGCATGGTCAGCCTGCTGGCCGCCTGCCGCAGGCCGGAGCTGGTGAGCCGGCTGGTCATGCTGGACTCGCCGGTCGTCTCCGGCTGGAAGGCCGCGGCGGTCGCGGTCGCCAAGACGACCGGGCTGATCCACCGCTACGGCCCGTCCAAGATCGCCCGCGAGCGCCGCCATGTGTGGCCCGACCACGACGCGGTGCACCAGCATTTCTCGCGCAAGAAGATGTTCGCCCGCTGGGACCCGCGCGTGCTGGCCGACTACATCGAGGCCGGCTTCGAGACGGCCGCCGACGGCCAGGTGCACCTGCGCTTCCGGCGCGAGGTCGAGGCGCATGTCTACCGCACCCTGCCCCACCACCTGCCGCTGCTGCTGCGCCTGCGCCCGCCGCAATGCCCGGTGGCCTTCGTCGGCGGCACGCGCTCGGCCGAGCTGCGCCAGGCGGGCGCCGCGGCATCGAAGAAGCTGGCCGGCGAGAACTGGCGGTGGATGGAGGGCAGCCACCTGTACCCGTTCGAGAAGCCCGAGGAAACAGCGGACCTGGTGCTGGACCTCCTGGCTTAGCGCGCGGAGCCGAGCGCCGGGCCGCCCCAAGCCGGCCCACGGGCGATGTGCCTTTGGCCCATGCCGAAAGCATCGCCGTCCCCTCGGGGGCTGAGACCGGGCACGTCGAGTCCAGTGGACCCGGCGTGCCTGCCGAAGGGCTGCGGCGCAAGCCGCAGCCCGGTCTGCAAGACCAGCCGGGCATGCCGGCGTTCAGCCCGGCGGGACTGGACGAGGGGCCAACGCATTTACAATCGCAATTTCCCACCACAGCATGCTGTTCTGGCGTGCTGCAAGACATGACCAAATACGTCTTCGTCACTGGCGGCGTGGTGTCCTCCCTGGGCAAGGGCATCGCATCCGCCTCGCTGGCCGCCATCCTCGAATCGCGCGGCCTCAAAGTCACCCTCATCAAGCTGGACCCGTACATCAACGTCGACCCCGGCACGATGTCACCGTTCCAGCACGGCGAGGTCTTCGTCACCGACGACGGCGCCGAGACCGACCTGGACCTGGGCCACTACGAGCGCTTCATCACGACCCGGATGAAGCGCACCAACAACTTCACGACCGGCCAGATCTACAAGTCCGTGCTCGAGAAGGAACGCCGCGGCGACTACCTCGGCAAGACGGTGCAGGTGATCCCGCACATCACCAACGAGATCCAGGACTTCATCAAGCGCGGCGCCGAGGGCGTGGACGTGGCCATCGTGGAGATCGGCGGCACGGTGGGCGACATCGAGTCCCTGCCCTTCCTCGAAGCCGTGCGCCAGATGAGCCTGCGCGCCGGCCCGACCAACACGGCCTTCGTGCACCTGACCTACGTGCCCTACATCGCCGCGGCCGGTGAGCTCAAGACCAAGCCCACCCAGCACACGGTGCAGAAGCTGCGCGAGATCGGCATCCAGCCCGATGCGCTGCTGTGCCGCGCCGACCGCCGCATCCCCGACGACGAGCGCGAGAAGATCTCCCTCTTCACGAACGTGCCCGAGTACGGCGTGATCTCGATGTGGGACGTCAACACCATCTACAAGGTGCCGCGCGTGCTGCACGAGCAGGGCCTGGACCAGCTCATCTGCACCAAGCTGCAGCTCAACACCCGCAGCACCGACCTGAAGCGCTGGGACACCCTGGTGCACGAGGTGGAGAACCCCAAGCAGGAAGTCACCATCGCCATGTGCGGCAAGTACACCGACCTGTCGGACTCGTACAAGTCGCTCAACGAGGCGCTGCGCCACGCGGGCATCCACAACCATGCGGGCGTCAAGATCGAATACGTCGACAGCGAGACGCTGACGCCGGAGACGGTGGGCGCGCTGGGCCAGTACGACGCCATCCTGGTGCCGGGCGGCTTCGGCAAGCGCGGCGTGGAGGGCAAGATCCTGGCCGCGCAGTACGCCCGCGAGCACAAGCTGCCGTATCTCGGCATCTGCCTGGGCATGCAGGTCGCGACCATCGAATACGCCCGCCACATGGCCGGCCTCGAAGGCGCCAACTCCACCGAGTTCGACCCCGAGACGCCCCACCCCGTCATCGCGCTGATCGACGAGTGGCAGGACGCCGACGGCAGCATCCAGAAGCGCGATGCCAACAGCGACCTCGGCGGCACCATGCGCCTGGGCGCGCAAAGCTCGGACGTCAAGGACGGCACGCTGGCGCGCGACATCTACGGCCCGGTCGTCACCGAGCGCCACCGCCACCGCTACGAGGCCAACGAGCATTACCTGGACCGGCTGCAGAAGGCCGGCCTCGTCATCTCGGCCATCACCCAGCGCGAGAAGCTGACCGAGATGGTCGAGTTGCCGCGCGAAGTGCACCCCTGGTTCGTCGGCGTGCAGTTCCACCCCGAGTTCAAGTCCACGCCCTGGGGCGGCCATCCGCTGTTCACGGCCTTCATCAAGGCAGCGCTGGACCACAAAAAGGCCTGATCCATGAAGCTCTGCGGATTCGACGTCGGCATCGACAAGCCCTTCTTCCTGATCGCCGGCACCTGCTCCATCGAGGGGCTGGAACTGACGCTGGACGTCGCTGGTCGCCTGAAGGAAGCTTGCGACGAACTGGGCATCCCGCTGATCTACAAGGGCTCGTTCGACAAGGCCAACCGATCGTCCGGCACCTCCAAGCGCGGCGTGGGCATGGAGGCGGGCCTGAAGATCCTCGACGAGGTGCGCCGCCAGACCGGCCTGCCCATCCTCACCGACGTGCACGACGCCACCCAGGTGGCCGAGGTCGCCGCCGTCGTGGACGTGTTGCAGACGCCGGCCTTCCTGTGCCGACAGACCGACTTCATCCGCGCCGTGGCGCAATCGGGCAAGCCGGTCAACATCAAGAAGGGCCAGTTCCTCGCGCCCTGGGACATGAAGAACGTCATCGACAAAGCCCGCGCGGCCGCCGCCGAGGTCGGCCTGTCGGAGGACCGCTTCCTGGCCTGCGAACGCGGCGTCAGCTTCGGCTACAACAACCTGGTGGCCGACATGACCAGCCTGGCCGAGATGCGCAACACCGGCGCGCCGGTGGTGTTCGACGTGACCCACTCGGTGCAAAAGCCCGGCGGCCTGGGCGGCTCCAGCGGCGGCGCGCGCGAGATGGTGCCGGTGCTGGCCCGGGCCGGCGTCGGCGTGGGCGTGGCGGGCCTGTTCATGGAGACCCACCCCAACCCGGCCGAGGCCTTCAGCGATGGCCCCAACGCCGTGCCGCTCAGGCACATGAAGACCTTGCTGGCGCAGCTCGTGGCGCTGGACCGCGTGGTCAAGCAGCAGCCGCTGCTCGAGAATGATTTCTCCTGCTGAGGAGAGCCCCTTTCGACGCAGTCGCATGGGTTGACTCGCGCCTTCGTCAAACCGACTTTTCCTGCTGATCCTCCGCCATGCCTTCTGCCTACATCCTCGCCAACGTCACCGTCACCAACCCGACCCAGTACGAGGACTACCGCAAGTTCTCCTCCATCGCCATGCAGGCGCATGGGGCCGAGGTCTGCGTGCGCGGCGGCGCCGTGACCGTGCTGGAGGGCGACTGGACGCCCGAGCGCGTCGTGCTGCTGAAGTTCCCGTCGCGCGAGGCCGCCCGGGCCTTCTACGACTCGGCCGAGTACACCCGCGCGCGCCAGGCCCGCGAAGGGGCGGCCGTGATGCGCATGGTCCTGATCGAAGGCGTCTGACGCCGCCGGATGTTGTGACGCGGTAACGCCCGCTTGGCACACTTTCGCCGCCCGAATTTTTCACTTCCTGGAGACATTGAATGAGCGCCATCGTTGACATCGTCGGCCGAGAAATCCTCGACAGCCGCGGCAACCCCACCGTCGAATGCGACGTGCTGCTGGAGTCCGGCGTCATGGGCCGTGCGGCCGTGCCGTCGGGCGCCTCCACCGGTTCGCGCGAGGCCATCGAGCTGCGCGACGGCGACAAGGGCCGCTACCTGGGCAAGGGCGTGCTGAAGGCCGTCGAGCACATCAACACCGAGATCAGCGAGGCCGTGCTGGGCCTGGACGCCTCCGAGCAGGCCTTCCTGGACAAGACCCTGATCGACCTGGACGGCACCGAGAACAAGAGCCGCCTGGGCGCCAACGCCATGCTGGCCGTGTCCATGGCCGTGGCCCGCGCCGCCGCGGAAGAGTCGGGCCTGCCGCTGTACCGCTACTTCGGCGGCATGAACGGCTGCCAGCTGCCGGTGCCGATGATGAACGTCATCAACGGCGGTGCGCACGCCAACAACAGCCTGGACCTGCAGGAGCTGATGATCATCCCCGTGGGCGCCCCGACCTTCCGCGAGGCGCTGCGCTGGGGTGCCGAGGTCTTCCATGCGCTGAAGAAGATCCTGCACGACAAGGGCATCTCCACCGCCGTGGGCGACGAAGGCGGCTTCGCACCCAGCGTCGAGAGCCATGAGGCCGCGATCCAGCTGATCCTGGACGCCATCGACAAGGCCGGCTACACCGCGGGCGAGCAGATCGCCATCGGCCTGGACTGCGCCGCCAGCGAGTTCTACAAGGACGGCAAGTACGTGCTGGAAGGCGAAGGGGGCATCCAGCTGACCGCGCACGAGTGGACCGACATGCTGGCCACCTGGGTCGACAAGTACCCCATCATCTCCATCGAGGACGGCATGGCCGAAGGCGACTGGGACGGCTGGAAACTGCTGACCGACCGCCTGGGCAAGAACGTGCAGATCGTCGGCGACGACCTGTTCGTCACCAACACCAAGATCCTGCAGGAAGGCATCAGCAAGGGCATCGCCAACTCCATCCTGATCAAGATCAACCAGATCGGCACGCTGACCGAGACCTTCGCCGCCATCGAGATGGCCAAGCG
>CAXDTK010000187.1:0-10734 GCA_963992225.1 uncultured Comamonadaceae bacterium
TACACCTAAGCCTTCGTCGGCAGCGTCAGATGTGTATAAGAGACAGCCTGGGGGCCGGGCTGGCCGCCTCCAGCCTGCCGCTGCTGTTCATCCTGCTGTGGAGCAGCGGCTACGTGGCCGGCAAGCTGGCGCTGCCACACACCGGGCCGCTGACCCTGCTGACGCTGCGCTTCGGCCTGGCGGCCGTGGTGCTGCTGGCGCTGGCGGCGGCCACCGGCGCGCCCTGGCCGCAACGGCCGCGCGCCTGGGGCCATCTGGCGGTGGTGGGCCTGCTGATGCAGGTGCTGCATTTCTGCTGCGTCTACTTCGCGCTGCGCTGGGGCCTGAGCGCCGGTGTGGCCGGGCTGCTGATCGGGCTGATGCCGCTGGCCACCGCGCTGGGTGCGCACCTCTGGCTGGCCGAGCGCGTCGGCACCCGCCAGCGGCTGGGCCTGCTGGGCGGCCTGGCCGGCGTGGCGCTGGTGATCGCCGACAAGCCGCTGGATGGTGCCTGGCCCGCCTATGCGGCGGCCGCGCTGGGGCTGCTGGGCCTGGTGGCCGGCACGCTGTACCAGAAGCGCTTCTGCGCCGACATGGACCTGCGCAGCGGCGCCGGCATCCAGATGGCCGTGTCGGCCGTCGCGGTGGCCGTGGCGGCCGGGCCGGCCGAGGGCTTCGCGGTCGACTGGCAGCCCGAGCTGCTGGGCGCCTGGCTGTGGCTGGGCCTGGTCAATTCCATCGGCGCGTTCAGCCTGATGTTCCTGATGATCCGCCGCGGCCAGGCGGGGCAGGTGGCGCGGCTGTTCTTCCTGATCCCGGGCGTGTCGGCGCTGATGGGTTTCGTGCTGCTGGGTGAGCGGCTGGCGCCGCTGGCGCTGGCCGGGTTCGCGCTGTCGGCCCTGGCCGTGTGTGCGGCGGCCGCCAAGCGGTGAAAATGCGGGGCTTGCCTGGAGCCCGCCGATGAAACCGCTTGATGACCCCCGCCACGACCACGAAGCCGGCTCCCGCGACGAGACGCGCGACACCACGCGCACCGACGACACCCGCATCGGCGCCGTGCGCGCGCTGATCAGCCCGGCGCTGCTGCTGGAGGAGCTGCCCATCCCCGACGCGGCGCTGGAGCTCGTCGAGCAGGCCCGCCAGCAGATCGGCGCCATCCTGCACGGCCGCGACGACCGCCTGCTGGTGGTCGTGGGCCCCTGTTCCATCCACGACCACGACCAGGCGATGGACTACGCCCGGCTGCTGAAGGCTGCGCGCGACGAACTCGGCCGCGACCTGCTGATCGTCATGCGCGTGTACTTCGAGAAGCCGCGCACCACCGTGGGCTGGAAGGGCTACATCAACGACCCGCGGCTGGACGGCAGCTTCCACATGAACGAGGGCCTGCGCCTGGCCCGCCAGCTGCTGCTGGACGTCAACGGCCTGGGGCTGCCGGCCGGCACCGAGTTCCTGGACCTGCTGTCGCCGCAGTACATCTCCGACCTGATCGCCTGGGGCGCCATCGGTGCCCGCACGACCGAGAGCCAGAGCCACCGCCAGCTGGCCTCGGGCCTGTCCTGCCCGGTCGGCTTCAAGAACGGCACGGACGGCGGCATCAAGGTCGCCAGCGACGCCGTGCTGGCCGCCAGCAGCCCGCATGCCTTCATGGGCATGACCAAGATGGGCACGGCCGCCATCTTCGAGACCCGCGGCAACGAGGACTGCCACGTCATCCTGCGCGGCGGCAAGGCGCCCAACTACGACGCGACCTCGGTGGGCGCCGCCTGCGAGGCGCTGAAGGCCTCGGGCCTGCGCGAGCAGGTCATGATCGACTTCTCGCACGCCAACTCCAGCAAGAAGTACGAGCGCCAGGTGGACGTGGGGCACGACGTCGCGGCCCAGATCGCCGGCGGCGACAAGCGCATCACCGGCGTGATGATCGAGAGCCACCTGCAGCCCGGCCGCCAGGACCTGGCCGCGGGCCAGACCAAGGCCGACCTCAAGCCCGGCGTGTCCATCACCGACGCCTGCCTGGGCTGGGCGCAGACCGAGCCGCTGCTGCGCGAGCTGGCCGCGGCGGTGCAGGCGCGCCGCCGCTGACGCCGCGCCGGCGCGCTTCGCGCCGCCGGCCGCCCACCCGTCGCAGCGCGCTCGCGCCGGGGTGGGGCGGTTTCCAGAATGCAGTCATTCCCACTGCCCATCCTGGAGACCGCGATGAAGAAAGCCCTCACGACCACCGCACTGGCCGCGCTGACCACGCTGATGCCGCTGGCCAGCCTGGCGGCCGACGTCACGCTGGACGTCGACGGCCTGGACACCGCCCGCATGCAGGGCGCCACGCTGATGGTCGCGGTGTTCACCGAGGCCGGCCAATGGCTGCGCCAGCCGCAGGCGGCGCAGCGCATCGTGCTGGGCCCCGAGGCGGCCGGCGGCAAGGTGAGCGTGGTGCTCAAGGGCCTGCCCGACGGCCCGCTGGCGTTCAGCCTGTTCCAGGACGCCAATGCCAACGGCCGGCTGGACATGAACGCGATGGGCATCCCTGTCGAGCCCTACGGCTTCTCGAACAACGCCGCCGGCCAGTTCGGCCCGCCGCGCTTCGAGCAGGCCGTGCTGACGCCGGTGGCCGGCACGGCGCTGCAGGTGCGCCTGAACTGACCGGCAGGCCGCCATGAGCACCACCCGCCGCACGCTGTTGACCGCGCTGCTGGCCAGCGGCTTCAGCCCCGAACTGCTCGCGCTCGGCCTGCCCGCCGACGGCTTTGCCGCCGAGGCGCCGGAGCTGGCGCCGCTGCGCGGCCTGGCGGGCGAAGGCCTGGACGCCGCCGGCCTGGCCTTCGAGGGGAGGCTGCCCGCCGGCCTGCGGGGCCGCTACTTCCGCAACGGCCCGGGGCTGATGCAGCGCGCCGGCCAGCGCTACCGCCACTGGTTCGACGGCGACGGGCTGGTGCAGGCCTGGACGCTGGCGGACGGCGGCGTCAGCCACCGCGCCCGCTTCGTGCAGACCGAGAAGTTCCGCGCCGAGCAGGCCGCCGGCCGCTTCCTGCTGCCGGCCTTCGGCACGGCGATCCGGGCCGAACGGCCGGTGCGCGGGCCCGACAGCGTCAACACCGCCAACACCAGCGTGCTGTGCCAGGGCGACAGCCTCTACGCGCTGTGGGAGGGCGGCAGCGCCTACGAGCTGGACCCCGCCACGCTGGCCACGCGCGGCGTCAAGACCTGGGCGCCGGAACTGCAGGCCATGCCGTTCTCGGCCCATCCCAAGGTCGAGCCGGACGGCACGGTGTGGAACTTCGGCACCGCCAACGGCCGGCTGGCGGTCTACCAGCTCGACGCCGGCGGCCACGTGCGGCGCCATGCGGTGCTGGCGGTCGACGCGCCCGCGATGCTGCATGACTTTGCGGTGTCGCAGCGGCACCTGGTGTTCCTGCTGGCGCCGCTGACGCTGGACATGGCGGCGGTGCGGGCCGGCGCAGCCATGCTCGACGCCATGCAATGGGCCGGCGAGCGACCCACCCGCGTGCTGGTCATCGACAAGGCCGACTTTTCGCGGCGGCGGGTGTTCGAGATGCCGGCCGCGCATGTCTTCCACTTCGGCAATGCCTGGGACGACGGCCGCCTGCTGCGCGTGGACTATGTGCAGGGCGTGCCGCTGCCGGCGTTCAACGCGGCCGCCGGGCAGATGATGCGCGGCCAGCGGCCGGTGCGCGAGGTGTCCACGCCGCGCGTGCTGGAGATCGACCTGCAGACCGGCGCGCTGCATGTCGCGTCGCGCGACGAGGCGGTCGAGTTCCCGGTGGTCGACCCGCGCGTGGTGGCGCGGCGGCACCGCCTGGTCTGGTATCCCACCGCCATCGACACCGGCCCGCGCTGGGGCTTCAACGGCCTGATGCGGCTGGACATCGAGAGCGGTGCGCGCGAGCGCTTCAGTTTCGGCGCGGACGTGGTGGTCGAGGAGCATGTGCTGGTGCCGCGGCCCGGCAGCACGCGGGAGGGCGAGGGCTGGCTGGTCGGCATGGGCTATGACCTGCAGCGGCGGCGCAGCTTCCTCAGCGTGTTCGACGCCCTGCGCCTGGCCGCCGGCCCGCGGGCGCGCGTCTGGCTGCCCTACGCGGTGCCCTACGGTTTCCACGGCCGCTTCCACGCGGCCTGAGCCCGCGCAGCCGCTACACGGCCGGCGGCCTGAAGCCGGGCGACGTGGTCGAGTAACGCTTCACCGGCCGGGACGGTGGTGCTGACGTAGTGCGCAGGCCCGCCCCGCGCATCCGCGAAAATCGCGGCCATGAACCAAGACCAGCTCAAACAACTCGTCGGCCGCGCGGCCCTGGACTACGTCCCCGCCGGCCAGATCCTCGGCATCGGCACCGGCTCCACGGTGGACTGCTTCATCGACGCGCTCGCCGCCAGCGGCATCACCGTCACCGGCGCCGTGTCCAGCTCCGAGCGCTCGACGCGGCGGCTGCTCCAGCACGGCATCCGCGTGCTGGAGGCGGCGGAGGTGACCGGCCTGGCCGTCTACATCGACGGCGCCGACGAGATCGACCCCCACGGCTTCATGATCAAGGGCGGCGGCGCCGCGCTGACGCGCGAGAAGATCGTGGCCGACCTGGCCCGGACCTTCGTCTGCATCGCCGACGCCTCCAAGCTGGTGCAGACGCTGGGCGCCTTCCCGCTGCCGGTCGAGATCATCCCGATGGCCGCGGCGCAGCTGACGCGCCGCTTCGCCCAGCTCGGCGGCAGCGCCCGGCTGCGCGCCGGTGTCGTCACCGACAACGGCGGCCACATCCTGGACGTGACCGGCCTGGCCATCACCGACCCGCTGGCCTTCGAGACCGAGGTCAACCAGTGGCCCGGCGTCGTCACGGTCGGCGTGTTCGCGCGCCACAAGGCCCAGGTCTGCCTGCTGGGCGGCGCCGACGGGGTGCAGACGCTGCGCTTCTGAACGAGTTCAGGCCGGCGCTTCGCTGCGGCGGGCGCGCCGCAACGCAAAGCGCAGCGGGTCCACCGCGTCCAGCAGTTCCGCCTCCAGCGGGCGCGGCGTGCCCAGCGCCAGCGCGGCCACCAGCCGCCCGGCCAGCGCCGCCCAGCTGATGCCGCGCGACGCGAACGCGGTGCACAGCACCAGCCCCGGCTGGCGCGGCCACAGGCGCAGCTGCCCGGCCTGCTCGCCCACCAGGCCCACGCCGCCGATCAGCGGCAGGCGGTCGGGCGCGATGAGGCGCCAGCCCACGCGGCCGGCCAGCGGCGCCTGCGGCACGGCGCCCAGGCCGGCCAGGCGGGCATAGCGGGCCAGGTTGAGCTCTTGGTCCGCCAGGCGGAGCAGGGGCTCCGGGTCACCGTCCTGCGTGGTGGCGCCGCACCAGGCGCCGCCCTGGCCGTCGGCGATCGCATAGCCCTCGCCGGCCATGGGCACGGCCGGGCACCAGGGCGCGTCGGGCAGGTGGCTGAGCTGGCCCCGCTGCACCACCAGGCCGTCCGCCAGGCCACCGGGCAGGCTCGCCAGCAGCGGCCGCTGCCCATGGCCGCCGGCCAGCACCACCAGCGGCGCTTCGTCGATGACGCGGCCGTCGGCGTCGCACAGCTGCCAGCCCTCGCCGGCCCGGCGCAACGCCGCCACCGGGCAGTCCAGCCGCAGCGCGGCGCCGCTGGCGGCCAGCAGCGCGCGCGTGTAGGCACCGGGGTCGACCGCTCCGCCGCCGGGATAGAACCAGGCCGGGTGGGCCAGCGCGGTGCCCGCCAGCGCCGAGGCGGCCGCGGCGGACAGGGCCTGCACATAGCCCGGCACGCTGTCCATGGCCGCCAGCGGCAGCCGCGTCTCCAGCCGCAGCAGCCCGGGCTGCACCGGCAGGCCCAGCTCGGCCAGCTGGGCCTGCGTGGCCAGCGCGGCGGCGCGGTTGAAGCGCGCGTGCGGGCCGTCGTCGGGGTTGACGGTGCCGTGGAACAGGCCCGCCGGGTTGCCCGAGCTGGCCTGGGCCGGGCCGCCCAGCGCGTCGATGACGGTGCAGGCCAGGCCCTGGCGCGACAACGCCAGCGCGCAGGCCGCGCCCGCCAGGCCGGCGCCCAGGATGACAGCGCGGCGCGCGCCGGGCGCCAGTGGCGCGCGGCCGGCGGGGCGCTGCGGCGGGTGGCGTGGCGCGAAGCGGGCGGTGGTCATCTCCGGCTTGTCGGCAAAGCCCGCGGCCAGCGCCACCTCGAAGCCGTGGGCCGCCAGCGCCTTGTGCATGGGGCGCGAGATGCTCCAGGTCGCGGCGGTCGCGCCGGGCGCGGCCAGGCGGGCCAGGCTCTTGAGCAGCCATTCGTCCCACAGCGCGGGGTTGCGCGACGGCGCGAAGCCGTCGAGGTAGAACGCGTCGGCCTCCAGCACCAGCTCGCGCGACAGCTCGCGCGCATCGCCCAGCCCCAGCAGCAGGTCCACGCGGCCGCCCTCGAAGCCCAGCCCATGCAGGCCCGGCGTCAGCGGCGGCCAGCGTGCGATGAGCTGGCCGGCCAGTTCGGGCAGCGGGCTGGCGGCATGGGCACGGGCCAGGTCGTCCGGGCGCAGCGGGTGCAGCTCGAGGCTGACGAACACCAGCCGCCCGCAGCGCGCCGGGTCCCGCCGCCAGGCGTCCCAGGTGGCCAGGAAGTTGTGGCCCAGGCCGAAGCCCGTCTCCAGCACGACGAAGCGCTCGCGGCCCTGCCAGCGGCCGGGCAGGCCGTTGCCGCCGAGGAAGACATGCCGGGCCTGCGCCAGCGCGCCGGCGCGCGCGTGGTAGACGTCGCCGAAGGCCGGCGCGGCCGGTGCCGCGGGGTCGGAGAAGTCGACCTCGGCGGGGACGATGGGCCGGGTCTTCAAAGCTCCACGGTCTCGCCGTGCTGCGGCACGCGCACCGGCAGGCCCAGCTCGTCCTGGATGCGGCAGCGCAGCGCATCGGCCGCAGCGGGTTCGCCGTGCACCACGTAGACCTGTTGCGGCGGGCGGGGCAGGGCGCGCAGCCACTGCATCAGGCCGTCGGCATCGGCATGGCCGGACAGGCCGTCGAGGTGGCTGATCTCGGCGTTGACCGGGATCCAGCGGCCGCGCACCTTGATCTCGCGCTCGCCGTTGACCATGCGCGCGCCGCGCGTGCCGCCGGCCTGGAAACCGGGGAAGGCGATGTGGTGGCGCGGCTGCGGCGCCATCGTCTCGATGTAGTTGAGCACCCGGCCGCCGGTGGCCATGCCGCTGGCGGAGATGACAATGGCCGGCTTGGCGCGCGGCTGGGCCAGCTGGGCGGCGAGCTTGAGGCTTTGCGCCTGCTTGGTGACGTAGTGCACCCTGTCGGTCAGGCTGCGCGCATCCGCGGCCGAGATGCGCAGCAGCCGCGCATGCTTGACGGTCAGCTCGGTGGCCTGCTCGGCCATCGGGCTGTCCAGCCAGATCGGCACGTCCAGCGGCAGTTCGCCCGCGCGGCGCAGCCGCTGCAGCAGCAGCAGCAGCGCCTGCGCCCGCCCCACCGCGAAGCTGGGCAGCAGCACCGAACCGCCGCGCCTGAAGGTGTTGCGCAGCACCTGGCCCAGCCGGGCCTGCGCGTCCTCGGCCGGGTGCAGCCGGTTGCCGTAGGTCGACTCGATCAGCACCACGTCGGCCGCGGCCGGGATCTGCGGCTGCGGCATCAGCAGGTCGCCCACGCGACCGATGTCGCCCGAGAACAGCAGCGAGCGGCCGGCGCGGGTGTCGGTGACATGCACGGAGCTGGCGCCCAGCAGGTGGCCGGCGGGCGTGAAGCGCACCTCGGCCGCGCCCAGCTTCAGCCTGCCGTCACGCGGCAGCGCGGCGAACTGCTTGAGGGTGGCCTCGGCCTCGCGCACGCTGTACAGCGGCAGCGCCTTCTCGTGGCGGGTGGAATGCTCGCGGTTGGCGCGGCGCGCGTCCTCTTCCTGCAGGTGGGCGCTGTCCTTGAGCAGCACCTCGCACAGGTCGCGCGTGGCGCTGGTGGCGTAGATGGGGCCGCGGAAACCCTGGCGCCGCAGCGCCGGCAGGTAGCCGCAATGGTCGAGGTGGGCATGCGACAGCAGCACCGCGTCCAGCTGCGTGGCGGCGGCCCCCAGCGGCCCCCAGTTGCGCTCGCGCAGCGTCTTGTAGCCCTGGAACAGGCCGGCATCCAGCAGCAGGTGCTGTTCGCCGAGGGTCAGCAGGTGGCGCGAGCCGGTGACGGTGTCGGCCGCGCCGAGGAAGGTCAGTTTCATGGGGCACCCAGGGTTTGCATGACAGCGGATTCGAGCACCTGCACGCGCGGGCCGGCTTGCGTCAGCGCAAGCCGCAGGGCGCGGGCGACGCGCTCGGGCGCGATGGGGCGCCAGCGCAGCGGGATCAACCAGGCGACCGGCCGCGTCAGCGCCAACATCCAGGCCTCGCCGCGCCGCGGCGGCTGGCCCAGCGCGTCGCGCCGGCCGGCCAGCAGCGACGGCCGCGCGAGGACCAGGCGCTCGAAGCCCAGCGTGGCCAGTGCGGCCTCGGCCTCGCCCTTGACGCGGTTGTAGAACACGCGCGAGCCGGCATCCGCACCCAGCGCTGACACCACGGCGCAATGCGTGGCGCCGGCCGCGCGGGCCGCGCGCGCGACGGTCAGCACGGCATCGAAGTCCACCGCGCGGAAGGCCTCGCGCGAGCCGGCCTGCGCCAGCGTCGTGCCCAGCGCGATGTAGACGCTGCGCGGCGCGGGCAGCGCGGCGAAGGTCTCGGGCCGGCCGTAGTCCACCACCTGCGCGCCCGCCTCGGGCCGGCGCACCAGGGCCACCGCATGGGGCAGTTCGGCCCGCAGCGCGCGGCCCACCAGGCCGCTGGCACCGGCCAGCCAGGCGGGCTCGGCGGTGGTCGGCGCGGCGGTGTCGGCGGAGGTGGATGAGCTGTTGGAGGCGTCGGCCGCCTCCAGCAGCGCTTGGCAGGCCTGCGCGAACAAGGCCTGCAGCCGCGGCAGCCGCTGCGTCGGTTCGGCCTGGAAGGCCGCAGCCCAGGGTTGCTGCAGCGCCGCGGCGCGCAGCGCCTCCGGCCCCTGCGCGAGGCCCAGCTGCGCCTGCCACTGGTTGAGCACCTCCACCGCCAGCAGCGGGGCGGCCTCGGCGGGCTCGATGTCGACGCGGGCCGTGCGCCGGTCCTGGCGCCGGTTGAACCATTCGGTCAGGCCGGCACCGGCCATGCCGCCCACCACCGCGCCGACCAGCGCGCCGGCGCCCAGCGTCAGCCCGCCGCTGGCCAGGTCGGCGCCCAGGCCGCTGGCGGCGCCGCTCAGCGCGCCGCCCAGCACCGTGTTGCGGGCGGTGGGCAGCGGCCCGGTGCGCTTGTGCGGCAGGTGGGCGGGCGCGGTGGCCAGCGCGGTCGTCACCTGTGCGTGGCCGTACAGCGCGGCCAGCTCGCGCTGCAGCGTCTGCAGCCAGCCGGCCACCTGCGCGCGCAGCTCGGCCAGCGGGTCGGCGGCGGCCGGGGCCGGCAGCGGCTGGCCCAGGCGCGCCAGCGTCTGCGCCATGCAGCGCTGCGCCTGGGCCTCGCGGGCCTGCAGCGGCGCTTCCCAGGCGGCCAGCAGGCGTTGCCAGGCCGGTTGCTGCGCGGGCTGCCACAGGCCGGCCAGCGCCCGCAGCTGGCGGCGCTCGGCGGGCCAGTCCGCGTCGGTCTGCGGCTGCGCCGTCAGGCAGGCGTCGAAGGCGGGCGCCGGTGGCGCTGCGGCGGTCAGCCGCCGCCAGGCGCGGGTGCGCCAGGGCACGGGCGGCGGGGCAGGCAGTGCGTCGGCCACGGTCACCCACAGGCGGTCGCCTTCGGGGCTGGCCAGGCGCTCGCCCGTCTCGCCCAGCAACCGGCCGGCCCACAGGCGCTGCGGGTCCAGCACCAGCAGGTGCAGGTCGCGGGCACCGCCGCGTGGCGACAGCGGCAGCGCGCGCGCCAGCCAGGCGCAGCGCAGGCCGGCGTGGGCGGCCAGCCCCAGGCGCGGCAGGGCCACCAGCGCGATGGTGGCGGCCAGCAGGTGCAGCCAGTCCCTGGCCAGCGCGCTGGCCGTCTGCAGCGCGCCATGCCGCAGCGGCGCGACGTCGGGCACCGCCAGGCCGGTGAGCCAGGCGGCCGGCTTCAGCAGCGCGTCGGCCAGGCGCTGCACGGCGGCGGCGTCGAGGTAGGTGCTCTGCCAGCCGATCAGGAACTCATGGCCCAGCGCCCGGCCGTACAGCCCGGCGATCAGGCCCAGGCTGAGGCCCAGCAGGCCGGCATGCCACAGCAGCGCGGCGCGCGCGCCCTGCAGCGGCGCGCTGAGCTTCCACCAATGCGCCAGCGCCATGCCGGTGCGGCCGCGCACGCGGCGCGTCAGCAGCCAGCGCCACAGCGCCTGGCCGCGGCCGCCGGCGCCCTCGCGGCGCGGGCGGGCGGCCCAGAGCAGCAGCAGCCCATAGCCCAGCAGCTGCAGCGCCAGCACCCCCCACAGCGGCAGGGCCAGCAGGTTGAGCTGCGGGCCCCCCAGCCGGTCGGTGACCAGGCCCGCGGCGACGCCCAGCAGGCCGGCCGCGAGGGGCCAGCTGCCGGACCACAGCGGCCGCTGCAGCAGCTCGGCCAGCCGCTCGTCGCGCTCGCCCAGGCGCCGGGCGGCATGGCGGGCGCGGGCGAGGCGGAAGTCGGCCGGCGCATCGGCGCGCGCCTGCTGGGTGGCCCAGCGGCCGTCCTCGGCGGACCACAGCGCGCCCAGCTCGCTGGATTCGGCCCAGTTGAGCAAGGCCACGCGGCGGGCATCGGCTTCCGGGGCAACGAAGGGGGCGTCGGGTCTCAACTCGGGAGGGCGG